>NZ_WJIE01000003.1:313542-627084 GCF_009649845.1 Polyangium spumosum | reverse complement strand
TCCTTGGGCGGATGCCCTTCTGCGCTGCGCAGAAGCCCCTCCCGCCTCGCCGGGGCGTCCTTCTGCAGGGTGCAGAACACGTCCCGGCCCTCCGCGGGAGCGCGTCCGCGGATTGTCCCACTTGACGCGTCGGAAAAGTGCAAGATACACTCGCGGGCCATGTCTGACGCAGCGTCACGTATGCAGGCCGTGCTCGACGAGTACGCGGAGAACATCGAGCGGTTCAAGCGCGGGGAGATCACGCCGGATCAGTTCCGTCCGCTACGGCTCGGGATGGGCGTGTATGCGCAGCTCGCGCGGGTGAAGAACATGCAGCGGATCAAGGTCCCGGGCGGGCGCATGACGGCCGCGCAGCTCGAGGCCGTCGCCGAGGTGACGGAGCGCTGGGCGCTCGGGCTCGCGCACGTCACGACGCGTCAAGACATCCAGCTCCACCACCTCGAGCTCGAGGAGACGCTGGAGCTGCAGCGCGTGCTCGCCCGGGCGGACGTGACCGCGCTCGGCGCTTGCTCCGATGCGGTGCGCAACGTGACCGCGTCGCACCTCGCGGGTGTCGCGCCGGACGAGCCGTTCGACGTCTCGCCCCACGCGCACGCGATCACGCAATACTTCCTCTTCCACCCGCACAACCGCAGGCTGCCGCGCAAGTTCAAGATCGCCCTCACGGGCAGCACGCGCGACCACGCGCAGATCATGATCAACGACGTCGGCCTGCTCGCGCGGGTGACGGACGCGGGGCGAGGTTTTTCGGTCTATGTCGCGGGCGGGCTCGGCTCGACGCCGGAGATCGCGCACCTCTGGCGCGAGTTCATCCCCGAGCGGGACGTGATCGCCGCGTGTGACGCGGTGATCCGGGTCTTCCACCGGGATGGGGAGCGCAAGAATCGCAAGAAGGCGCGCCTCAAGTTCCTGCTGCGCAAGCTCGGCGCGGCGGAGTTCATGAAGCGGCTCGACGACGAGCTCACGAAGATCAAGGCCGAGGAGGGCGCGAAGATCGAGGCGGATCTCGACCGGTATCTCGGCGAATACAAGGACGAGGAGGCGCCGCCGCCGGCCCCGGGCGGCGACGCGATCGGCGACGGCGCCTTCGCGCGCTGGAAGAGGACGAACACGCTCGCGCAGACGCAGCCCGGCTACCGCGTGGTGACGGTGAAGCTGCCGCTCGGCGACATCACGGCCGAGCAGATGCGCAGGCTCGCGGCGCTCGCGCGCGAATACGGCAACGGCGAGGTCCGCACGACGAACACGCAGAACTTCGTGATGCGGTTCGTCCCCGAGGGTCACCTCGTGGCGCTGCACCGCGCGCTCACGCAGATTGGCCTCGCCGAGCCCGACGCCGGGCACATCACCGACATCGTGGCCTGCCCGGGTGCCGATTATTGCTCGCTGGCGATCACGAAGAGCATGGGCGTCGGCGCCCGCGTGCGCGAGCACCTCTCGGAGAGCGGCAGCCGCGCCGAGGCGGACGATCTCGTGCAGAAGATCGGCGCCTTCGACATCAAGATCTCGGGCTGCCCGAACTCGTGCGGCCAGCACCACGTGGCCGACATCGGCATGACGGGCCTGATGGTGAAGGGCAAGGACGGCGTGGAGCGCCCGCATTATTCATTACGCGTCGGCGGCGGCTGCGGCCCGGACGCGAAGATCGGCGACCGCCTCGACGGCCGCGTGCCCGAGGAGGAGACGCCCAAGGTGATCGCGGCGATCGCGAGGTATTACGTGGAAGGGCGCGCCGAGGGCGAGAGCTTTCGAGAATTCGTGGGGCGCAAGGGCGCGGGCGAGATTGGCAGGATCGGGTTCGCGGCGGCGGCGGACGTGATCTGAACGAACACCGGCGCCGTATCGGCCGGGCGGTCCTCCGTGATACCCTGCGCGGATCACGGAGGACTCTTCATGCGTCGAACTCGTCTTGCCTATACACTCCTGCTCGCCACCGTCGGCGCCGCCGGCTGCGGCTCCGATCCCGCGCCCACGCCCACGCCGCCGCCGCCCGCCGAGGGCTCCCAATACAAGGTCGGAGGGGCCGTGAAGGGCCTCGAAGGCAAGGGCCTCGTCCTCGAGATCGCCCTGCCGGACGACCTCTTCTCGAGCCTCCCGATCGAGGCGAGCGGCTCCTTCTCCTTCACGCCGGGGCTCGCGGACGGCGATGACTACGACGTCACCGTGACCGCGCAGCCCACGGACCCGGCGCAGACGTGCACCGTGACGGGCGGCAAGGGCGCCATCGCCGGCGCGGACGTGACGGCCGTCTCCGTCGATTGCGTGACGACGCCGCCCGACCCTCCGCCGGTCTTCGACGTCGATCCGAACACGATCGACGTCTCGAACGCCGATCGTTGCGACATCCTGGACACCGCCCATTGCCTCTTCCCCTGGCCGAACGACCATTTCACGACCATCGATCCCGCGACGAGCACGGGCCGCCGCGTCGCGCTCCACCCGACGTCGATGCCCGTCAACAAGGAGGTCGACCTCTCCCCGGCCGCGGGTTTGCCCCCGGGGTCGATCGTGAGCCCCGGCGGCATTGGAATGGATCCGACGGACTGGAACCGCGCCGACGGTTTTTCGCCCGGCCAGATGCTCCTCACGTACGTGCCGGGCCTCGACCTCGCCGCGACCGGCATCGGCGCGATCAACCACATGGAGCGCTCGCTCGAGGCGGACTCGCCGCTCGTGGTGGTCGACGCCGACACCCTCGAGAGGCACCTCGTCTGGGGCGAGCTCGACTCGTATGCGACGAGTGACGCGACGCGCGCGCTCATCCTCCGCGCGGGCATGAATTTCCGTGAAGGGCACCGCTACGTCGTCGCCCTCCGCAACCTGAAGGACAGCGCGGGGAAGACGATCGAGGCCTCCGACGCCTTCCAGGTCTACCGCGACGCGATCCCCTCGGACGTGCCGGCGATCGAGGCCCGGCGTGATTCGATGGAAAAAATCTTCGACGTCCTCGCGGGCGCGGGTATCGAGCGCAAGGAGCTCTACCTCGCCTGGGATTTCACCGTCGCCAGCGCGAAGAGCCTCGCGGGGCGCATGCTCCACATCCGCGACGACGCCTTCGCCAATCTCGGCAATGCCGCGCCCACGTTCACGATCACGCAGGTCCTCCAGAACCCCGACGCGAACCGCTCGCGCCGCGTCATCGGCACGTTCACGGTCCCGAACTACCTGAACCAGGCGAACGGCGTCTCGGGGTCGTCGTTCCATTACGATGAGCCGAACGACGGGCTCCCGGATCAGCTCGACGGCACGGCCACGCTCCAGGCGAACTTCATCTGCAACATCCCGCGCGCCGCGCTCCCGGACGGGAACGACAACACGCAGCCCGTCGTGCCCGGCCGCGCGGCGCTTTATGGCCACGGCCAGCAGGGCTCGGCGAGCCAGGTGAACGGCGGCTCCGCCACGGGCGAGCTCTCGAACACGTACAATTTCGTCTTCTGCGCGACGGACTTCATCGGGATGGCGTCGAGCGACGACGAGAACATCCTCCGGCTCGTCACCGAGTTTGGCCGGATGAATACGCTCGCCGACCGGCTCCAGCAGGGCCTCCTGAACAACCTCTTCCTCGCGCGGCTCATGATCCACCCCGAGGGCTTCGTGAAGGACCCGGCGTTCCGCGGCGGCCCGCTCGATCAGCCGCTGATCGACACGAGCGACGTGTTTTATTACGGCATCAGCCAGGGCGGCATCCTCGGCGGCGCGCTCGTCGCCGTCTCGCAGGACATCCGCCGCGGCGTCCTCGGCGTCACGGGCATGAACTACAGCCTCCTGCTCGACCGCGCCACGGGCTTCGACGATCTCCGGACGTTCTTCGACCAGGCGTACACGAACGAATTCGACCGGCGCTTCGTCTTCTCGTCCGCGCAGATGCTCTGGGATCGCGGCGAGACGAACGGGTATGCCTGGCACGTCGGCGAGGATCCGCTGCCGAACACGCCCACCCACGCGGTGCTCATGCAGAACGCGTTCGCCGACCATCAGGTCACGCAATGGTCGGCCGACATCGAGGCGCGCACGATCGGCGCGGGGATCCACGTGCCCGTCCTGAACCCGGGCCGCTCCATCGACGTGACCCCGTATTTCGGCATTCAGCCGCTCGAGAGTTACCCGCACTTCGGCTCGGCGCTCTTCGTCTGGGATACGGGGCCGTACGACATGGCGTCGAACAAGGGCACACCGGCGCCGCCCGTGGAGAACAAGCCGCTGCGCGACGGCGTCGATCCCCACGGCGCGCCGCGTGTCCTGCCGGGCGCGCGCCTGCAGATCTCCGAGTTCTTGCGCTCGACGGGCAAGGTCATCGATCCTTGCGGCAATACCCCCTGCCTCGCGCCGTAGGCGTTCTTATGCACCGCGTCGACGCGCCCGCGTCACGCGCGCCCGGCATGCAACCCATGGGCCGCCCCAGCATGGCCCGAGTGTCGAATCACTGACAGTTCGGGACGCGGATTCCGGATTTGCCCCGGCGGTACGGAATCATTTGCCCTACCAGACGAACTGTATATACTGAGCTTGATCCACTTTACCGTGCGCGCGGGTTCACCATTTGAGGACCCGCGGGGTGATCACGGGTCCATTCGACCATCAGCCGAACGAACCTGCCGTGTGTCATTCTCACGGCAAGGGAGGGATGCGTCCATGCGAACACGGATTGGGTTGCTCACGTGCGCGCTCGCGCTGCTCGCATGCAGCGGGGCGTCGGAGCCGACCGAAGAGACGGTCGGATCTGCAGAACAATCTCTCTCCTACAATGCGATCAGGGCCTCGCTGAACGCGCCGCCCAAGCCCTTCTGGACGAACACCGACGAGGCGATCCTCTCTCCGGTCTGGGTTGGGGACAATGACCGCGGCTCCGTGTACGCCCCTCTCTGGCGCGGCGCCAACGCCAACATCGAGGACCTCATCATCGCCCCCCCCGGGGGCGACTGCCGCAACGTCAAGGGCACCGTCCGCGTCGACTGGGACAAGGCGGCGAACACGGTCCGTATCACGCTCAAGGGCAGGAACATCCCGCGCGCGCCGGTCGTGGAGCGGACCGAGGGCGTGGATTATTTCCACAACCCCTTCCACCTGCGCCAGAAGGACCTGCTCGTCACGGGGTATCGCCTCTGGACCATCTTCGGCACCATCAACACCGCGCTCACGTCGTTTTACTACGACGCGGACACCAACCTGCTCCTCGGCAGCGAATACGACTTCCCCGGCGGACCGCCGCCGAACTCCATCACGGTGGGTTTCCCCATCTTCCCGCTCGTGAGCTCGATCGTCGTGAACCCGGACGCGCAGGGCAGGCTCTACCACCAGTACACGATTCCTTACGATCACGTCACCCAGGAGGGCGGTCAGACCGGCGCTGCCATCGTCACGAATCTTCCGCACGACCTTTGCCAGTCGAACCCCGCCGATCCCACCGCCGGCCAGCTCCGGCCCTACGTGTACGGCTGGCTCCCGCCGAACACCGGGCCGAGCTTCGCCGATATCCTCCGCGCCGGCGTGATCTTCGACATGTCCATCGAGGACGCCGCGACGCCATACCCGAACAACGATCCCCCCTACGTCTTCAGCGGGGCCTCGCTCATCAGCAACTTCGCCGGCATGCAAGGCGGCACGCCGAACGGCTACCACCTGCACCTCAATCGGGTCGTCCGCAACGTCGCGCCGGTCATTCATCCCATCCCGGGAGGCAACGGGCTCGGCTGCCAGCCCTTCCTCGCCACACCCCACGTCACCGGGCCGAACTTCTGCGCGCAGTGAGAGGAGGCAGACCATGAGCAAACACGCGAACCGCAATCATTGGCTCCTGGGCGCCGCCGTCTTCGCCGCGAGCGCGATCGCCGTCCAGGCCGACGCGACGCCCTCGAACGACGACCTCTTCCGGCAGTTCTTCGACGCCGGGGTGCGTTATACCCAGGCGCTCGATTTCCCGAACCGCATCGGCGACCTCGGTGATCCGGTGAACGGGCAGGCCAGATTCGGCATTGCCGCCGACGGCGTCTCCTCCGACGACTCGCAAGCGCTCTTCGAGGGCGAATCGAGCATCGCCGGCACGGTCGTGAGCAACGGGCGGACCTGCTTCACGTGCCACCGCCCGGAGAACCGCCTCGGCCTGCCGCCCCTGCCCCTCACGAGCACCATTCCGCTCGACGACGTGCTCTTCACCGGCCTCGAATCGGACATCGGCGACGAGCCGCTCGGCCTGGTCAATTTCAACGAGCTCGGGCTCTTGTTTCACCGCGCCAACCGGTTCAACCCGCTCTTGCCGCCGGGCGACCCCTTCCTCAAGGTCTTCTTCTGGCGCAAGAGCCAGCCGCTCATTAACATCGTCTTCACGTTCGGCGCGCTGAACGACGGCCGGATGCGCGAGCTCACGGAGGCCGTCCGCGGCGCGATCTTCACGCACACGCAGAACACGGACCTGCGCTTCGACGACCTCGCTCCCATCCAGGATCTCCGCGACATGAGCGCGTTCATGGAGTCGCAGATCGACCCGCCGGAGCTCGCCGCGCTGCTCGATCCCGACGACCCGCTGCACGACACGCTCCTCGACGATCCCTTCTACACGGTGAACGCCACGACGCCGGCCGAGAAGCGCGGGCAAAAGCTGTTCGCGAAGCACTGCATGTCGTGCCACAACATGCCGAACGTCTTCAGCAACCGGGATCACGTCGACGGCAATCCGCTCAGCTTCCCGCCCCATTACGGGCACGTCATGGATATCGGCGTCTCGCAGCGGAACAAGCACGACCTGGAGTTCCGCGATTTCGATAGCGTGACGGGCCAGCGCGTCCCGGTGGTGCTGAAGCTCGTGAAGGTGGACGGGACCATCGTCGAGCACACCGTCGTCGACGACATCGGCGTCGCCGCGGCCACCGCGCGTTACGAGGATCTGCACCGTTTCAAGGTGCCGCAGCTCCGCGGCATCCGGCACGTCGCGCCGTATTTCCACGACAACTCCGCCGACACGCTCGAGGAGGTCGTCGATTACTTCACGAGCCCCTGGTACAACCATTCGGCCGACGGCAAGAAGAAGCAGATCCACCTGAACACGAAGCAGAAGGCGGACCTCGTCGCGTTCCTGAAGATCCTCTGATTCCTACCCCGCATTGCGCATGCACCGGACCAGCGCCTCCCGCAGGTTGGCCCGGGTCTCGATACCCGCGAGGTCCACCCCCAGCGAGACGATGGTCCGCGCCACCTCCGGGCGCATGCCCGCCACGATACCCTTGGCCCCGAGCAATTGCACGGCGCGCACCAGCCGGACGAGGTGATCCGCCGTCGCAGCGTCGATCGTCGCCACCCCCGTCACGTCGAGGACCGCATACCGGCATTGCTGGCCGACCACGGCGTCGAGCAGGACCGTCATCATCTGCGCCGCGCGTCGCTCGTCGATCGCGCCGAAGAGCGGCATCGCGAGGACGCCCTGCCAAACCTCGATGATCGGCGTGGACAGGCTCCGGATCGCCTCTTCTTGCCGCGCGATGAGCGCGACGTTGTCGCGGAGCGCGTCCTCGGCCCTCCGCCGCTCGTGCGCCACGTCCTCGTAGAGCGCCGCATTTTCGAGCGAGATCGCCGCCTGGGACGCGAGCAGCTCGAGCGTCTCGAGGCGCTCTTTCGTGAACACCTGCGGCGCCAGGTTGTTCTCGAGGTAGATCACGCCCACGAGCGTCGATTGTCGCATGATCGGCATGCACAGGACCGAACGCGTCTTTCGGCGCGCGACCTCTTCGTCCGTCGAGAACATGCCCTCGCGGGCCGCGTCGCCCAAGATCAGGGGCTCGCGCGTGCGCTTGACATAACCCACGATGGAATGCGGCACCTGGCGCGGCGAGGGCGGCTCCGGCGGGTCCTTCACGGAGACCTCGATTCCGCGGTGATCGGAGAGGGCCGAGGCCGCGAGCAGGAGCTCCTCGCGCTGCACGAACAATAGATCACACCGCTCGGCGCCCGCGTGCTCGATCATGATGCGGAGCAAGGACGAGAGCAGCTCCTCCGTCCTGATCTGCCTCGAGATCGCCTGCATTGCCTTCACCACGACCAGCGCCTCGATCGGCGGGCCGACCACCTCCCGCGAAGCAGGCGACGGCTGCGACGCGCTCGCGGCCGGAGGCCTGGGGGGCGTATGCGGCGGCCGCTCGTCCAGGGCCCCTTCCCGTTCGAGCTCAGCCACCTTTGCGACGGCGCCCCAGCGCGCATAAGCGTCGCGCGCCGCCCGCAGGCAGGCGCGGAACATGCTCGGATAACCACGCGCCTCGAAGAACCGCGCGGCCGCCTCGTGAGCCATCGCCTCGTCGTTGACGAACCCGTACCTCCGCGCGAGCTCGATTGCGCGATCGTAGAGCCGCGTCGCCTCGAGCTCGCGCCCCTCGACGCGCGCGAGCTCGGCGAGGACGAGGGCGTGCCTCGGCTCGTGATTGGCCGGCCCGCATTGCGCCCACGTGCCGAGCTGCGCCGCCGCCGCGCGCAGCTCCTCGAGGATCGACGCCCGTTTGTCCGGCGGCGCGTCGTCGTGGAGGGCCGCGAGCGCGAGCGCCGTGCAAAACACGACGGCCGGGCGGTACACGAGGCCGGGCACGAGCGGCGCGATCGCCTGCGCGCGCGCCGAAAGGGGGAGGACCTCCGCGTGACGGCGGGCGATCGTGCGCCCGAGGATCTTGTGCGCGAGGTAGGTGTCCTCGAACAGCGGGCCGGTGGCCAGGATCTGCCGCTCGACCGCCGCGTCCTCGAGGCCCTCCTCGTCGAAGCTCGAGAGGCTCGGGGTCTTGCCGAGCATACACGCGAGGAACCCGCGTACGCCGAGGAGATAAGGCGCCGCGAGGGGGAGCTGGTTGTCTCGGGCAAACTCCGTCCGCTCCTCGAATTCGCGACAGGCCTCGGCGAGCGGCGCGCCGGCCTGGATCATGAAAAAGACGTGCTGGACGAGGTTGAAACTGGCATACGTCAGATCGCCCGCCTGCATGGCCGACTCCAGGCCCTCGGCGGCGAGCGCGATGCCTACCTGCAATGGTTCGGTCCAGAAGCTCGCCAGGCCGCCGTAGACGTTGCAGGCGCGCGTGATGTGCGCGGCGTTCCCGCGTCGCTTCGCGAGGTGATATCCGAGCCGGCAGAACCGCGCGCCCTCGAGGTATCGGCCATAGACCGGCCCGAGCAACGCGCCGAAGCCGACGTATCCCTGCACCGACGCGTCCGCATTGCCGTACCGGAGCGACAGCTCGACCATCCAGCACGCGAGCAGGTTCACGAGCTTCAAATCCACCCAATGGGCGGGCGCATACCCCGTCGCCAGCACGGCGAGCGCTGCTGCCATGTCGGCGTCCCGGAGCTCGTCGTGGTCGATCAGCGGCTCGATCGACCTGTCCCCGAGCGTGCCGAGGACCCGCGCGCACGCCTCGCCGACGTCGTCGGCGGAGGGATGGAGCGACAGCGTGATCCCGAGGGGCGCGAGGCAGGTGATCGCCTCGAGGCAAGCCCCCGCGAAATCGCCTCGATTGGTGCGCAGCTCCATACGAACGCGGTGGATCACCAGGCGGTCCGCCGTCGAACGCGCGTGCTCGAGCGCGGCGGAGAGGAGCGCGCTCGCCTCGTCGAAGCGCCCGCTCGCGTTCTCGCATGCCGCGCCCTCGACGTGCAGCGCGTAGGTGAGCTCGTAATGCGCTTCCCAGGCATCGGGGGGCAAGAGCGCGCGACCCGCGGCTGCGTACCGAGCGGCGGCGCGAAACGCGGCCGATTGCATGGCCTTGCGCGCGGCGAGCACGTCGAGCTCGGCCAGCTTCAGCCGCTCGGCCGGATCGCTGATCAACGCGGCGCCGCGCTCGAGTTGGCGCACGCGCTCGAACAGGTCCGCCTCGCCTCGGGCCGCGACGAGCCGCCGCCCGATGTCGAGGTGCAATGACGCCTTCTCCTCCTCGGGGATGAGCGCATAAGCGGCCTGCCAGATGCGATCGTGCACGAACCGCGCGCTTTGCTCGTCGATCTCCACGAATCCCGCCCGCGCGAGCTCGCGCAGGCGCGCGCCGATCTCGTCCTCGGAGCAACCCGCGGCCACGGCGAGCATCGCCGGGTCGAACGTGGTGCCGATACAAGCTGCGAGCGCGAGCACGCGCTGGCTCGGCGGAGGCAGCCTCCCGAGCTTGTCGGAAAGGAGCGCGAGCACGTCCCCCGACAAACCCCTCGCGCCGAAGGCTGCCATGTCCCAGCGCCACGACCCGCTCGCGCGGTCGAAGGTGATGATGCCCTCCTGGCAGAGCGCGCTGAGCATTTGCGCCGCGAAGAATGGGTTGCCGGCGGTCCGGCGCCGGACCTGCGCCGCGAGCGGCGCGGCGTAGCCCGGGTCGCAGCGGAAGGTATCGGTCACGAGGTCGCACACGTCCTCGTCGGTGAGCGCCGCGGGCGTGACGCGGACGATGGTCAGGGCTGTCTGTTCCAGCGCCCTCATCACGCCGGCCCACGGGTGATCGGCGTCGACCTCGCCGTCGCGGTAAGCGCACACGACGAGCAAATGGCGCTCGCCCGGACTCGCGAGTACGTTCTGGATCAAGGAGAGGCTGCCTGGATCGGCCCATTGCATGTCATCCAGGAAGAGGACCAGCGGGTGCTCCTTGGATGCGAGCACCGAGATCAGGTCGAGGAAGACCTTGTTCAGGCGGTTCTGCGCCTCCTGCGGGGCAGCGGGCGGCACGGGCGGCTGCGCGCCGAGGATGAGCTCGAGCTCGCGCACGAGGTCGATGAGGAGCCTGCCGTTCGGAGCCACGGCCGCGAGGAGCCGCTCGCGGATGGAGACCAGGCGCGCCTCGCTCTCGGTGAGGAGCTGCCGCGAGATTTGCCCGAATGCTTGCGCGATCGTCGCATAGGGGATCTCTCGTTGCTGGTCGAATTTCCCGGACGCGAAGATTCCCCTCTCGCGCACGACGGGCCGCTCGAGCTCACGTACCAGCGACGATTTGCCGATCCCCGACGGCCCCGCGACGAGCACGAGCGCGGGGTGCTCTTTGGCCACGACGTCGTCGAAGGCGTGGAGGAGCGCCTCGATCTCTTGATCTCTTCCATAAAGCGTCGAGGGCATCCAGAACCGCTCCGGGATGTCGCGCTCGCCGAGCGGAAAATCGACGGCGGCCTCGGGCTCGCCCCACGCCGCGCGGTAGCGGGAGAGGTCGTGGAGGAGGCCACGGGCGCTCTGATAGCGGTCCTCCGCCATCTTCGACAAGAGCTTCGCCACGATATCCGAGAGCAGCCGAGGCACGCCCGGCGCGACGCTCGTGAGCGCCGGCGGCGTGCGCGCCACGTGCGCGTGGATCCAGCCGAGCAGGTCGTCTGCCGTGAAGGGCGGTGAGCCCGAGAGCATCTCGTGAAACATGCAGCCGAGCGCGTAGAGGTCCGAGCGCGCGTCGATCTGCCGGTTCATTCGCCCCGTCGCCTCCGGCGCGACATAAGGCAAAAGAGCCGCGTTCGTGAGCGTGCCGGACGCTCCGCCGTCCAGCGCGCCGCGCGTGTCCCCCTCTTCGCCGAGGAGCCGCACGGCCGCCCCGCCCCTATCGATAACGACGTTTTCGGGGCACAACCCGCCGTGATATCCCGCGCGGTCGTGGTGCTCCGACACCGCAGCCGTGATCTGCGCCGCGAGCTCCAGGAACTCGCCCACCGCCATCGGCGCGCGGCGGAGCTCCGCAAGAGACGTCGAACCGTCGCTGGTCGAGCCGCCCATAATGGTACTCATTTTCTATATACTCCAGAGAACACCATGGACGTACGTGGGCGTCAAGCAGGGCGCCTCCCGCCGATGCAGAAGATTGTGTGGTGGTGGTCGTGCCGTCGCTTACCTACGGAGCTCGATGTGGGGCGAGCCCGCCAAAACATTGGCACTCTGGACGAGCGGGAGCACGAATGACCAGGGCCTCGGAGGTGGAGATCGATTCTGTCCCGGCATACAATCGCCCCGAGCCGCGCTCGTCGCGGAGGAGGACAGCCCGACATGGATCTCGACACCGTCCTTTCGACCCTGCGCGAGAAGGGCAAGCCCAATACGGCCAAGATCTACGCCCGCCACGGCGTGAAGGACCCGACGTTCGGCGTCTCGTACGGAGACCTCGAGAAGCTCGTCAAGGCCATTCGAACGGACCACGTCCTCGCGTGTGGGCTCTGGGCGACCGGGAACCACGACGCGCGCGTGCTCGCCACGAAGATCGCCGACCCGGAGGCGTTCAGCACCGATGAGCTCGACGCCTGGCTCGCCGTGGCCCTGGATTACGTGATCGAGGGCGCCGTGGCCACGCTCGCCGCGCGCCGCAAGGACGCGCTCGTGATCGGGCTGCGCTGGATCGACCTTCCGGGCGAGTTCGCGAGCACGGCCGGGTGGTTCGTCCTCTCCGGCGTCGCCGCGCGGGGCGATCTGCCCGAGAAAGTGGCCACGCGCCTCCTCGATCGGATCCAGAAGAAGATCCACGGCGCGCAGAATCGAACGCGGTATGGCATGAATGGCGCCCTCATCGCGATCGGCGGGTACATCGAGCCGCTTCGCGAAAAGGCGCTCGAGGTCGCGCGCGCCATCGGCAAGGTCGAGGTCGATCACGGCGAGACGAACTGCAAGACCCCGGACGCCGCCGAATACATCACGAAGATGGTCGCGCACCAGGCGAAACGCGCGGGCGCAGCCACGAAGAAGGCCGGCGCGAAGAAGGCGCCCGCGAAGAAAGCTCAAGCGCGGCCGAGCGCGCGAGCGACGACCCGGTAGTGCTCGAGCATCTCGGCGTACGAAAAATGCGCATTGCGCCCGCTCGGGTTCGGCACCACGAAGACCCGCGCGCCGAGGAGCTGCTCCTTCTGCTCGCCGCAGGGGATGGGCTCCGAGGCCTTCTTGGCGAAATAACTCCGACAAACCGTGATGCCCACGAAGACCACCATGCGGGGGCGTATTTGGTGGATCTTCGTGGTGAGGATTCGCCGGCCCGCCTCGTAGTCCTCGCGCCCGAGGTCCATCACGCCACGCGTCGCGCGGGCGCAGAGGTTCGTCAGGCCGAGGCCGTGGTCGAGCAGGCGGTGCTCCTCTTCGGGGACGATGCGCGAAGGGACGAGGCCGCTCTCGTACAGCAGCCTCCAGAACGCGTTCGCCGGGTTGGCGAAGTTGTGCCCCTTCTGCGCCGAGAGCAGCCCCGGGTTGATCCCGATGAACAGGGCGTCGAGCCCCGGGGCGAGGATGTCGGGCGTGGTTCCTTTCGGCGAGGGCATGACGTCGGGTGAATCGTCGAGATTCTAATCCCGCCCGCGGGTTTGTCCACTTCCCTGGACGCCCCGGTCCCCCACGCCGTCGAGCTCGCTCCGCGGGTACGTTCGTCCCGGCTCATCCAGGGCAAACACCGTGCGGAGCTCGCCCTCTCGCGTGAAATAGGTGACGCAGGACGAGGAGCGATTGCCGCGGAGCATCCGCCGCGCGTGCTCCAGCGTGGCGCGGCGGGCGTCGTGGTCGTCGAGGGCCGGCAAAACGAGGCCGAGCGCCTCCTCGGCGGCGTCCGCGACGAGCCACGGCGCGCGGCGCGAGAGCTCCTGGAAGGCGGCGTCGCGCGCCTCGGCGCGGCCGAGGTCGTCTTCGGTGAGCGCGAGGTTCACCCAGGCGCTCACGCGCGAGGGCGTGTCGCGGCAGGTGCGCGCGAGGTCCTCCGCGGCCGCGCGCAGATCGCCGCGCAATCGATGGGCCTCGCCGCGGACCCCGTAGAGCGTGGGGCCGACGAGCGCGGGGGCGCAATCGACGCTGCGCTGCAGGCTCGCGAGCGCCGCGGCGTGATCACCTCGCAGGACGTGCACGGCGCCCATGCCGATATGGAGCCACCGGGCGCGCGGCTGGATCAAAAGGCCCCGGCGGAAATCCTCCTCGGCCTCGTCCGTGCGCCCGAGCCAGAGCAAGAGCTCGCCCCGGTAAGCGTGGGGGTGGTGCGAGCGCGGATGATCCCGCAGAATGGCGTCGAATTCGCCGAGCACCTCCGCGGCGGGCCTGCCGCGGATCGACCATTGCAAGACCTTGGCGCGGTGCCGCGCCGAGCTGCGGATCGGAATCGGGCGGCCCTCGCCGAGCCGCGCGAGGATCGCCTCGGGGAAGAGGCGCGCGAGGAGGCGGAGTCGGCCGTCGCGCGGCGCGGGGAGCTCGCCCTCTTCCTCGCGAAACGTGTCTCCGAGCCCGCGCCGGAGCGGCGCGAGCGCGGCCTCCGGGAGCCCGTCCCAGGCGCGATTCGCGATTCGCGCGGCGTGATCGAGGGCGGGGGCCACGAAGCGACGATGGAGCGCCCGCTCGATCGCCGCTCGTGGGCTTGGTTTGTCTGGGCCACGCCCGAGCGTGGTGAGCGCCTCGACGTCGAGGAACCCGAAATGCCGTCGCCCGAGCGCGACGAGCTCGAGGTCGATGACGAAGCTCCGGGGCTCGTCGGCGATGTGCTTGGCCGCGAGCAGATCGCGGATCGCGCCGCGGGGATCGCCGCTCGCGCTCTTCTCCCGGGCGCGGCGCAGAAGGGCGTCGGCTTCGGCGCCCCGCGCGTCGGGTTCCGATGTAATGTAATTGCATGAAAAACGTTTGTCGGCGGGCGCGCCGAACGCGCGCAGGAGCTCGGCCCCGCGTTCGCGCAGCGCCGGGTCCTCGGGCGCGAGCGCGAGGGCTCGTTCGAGGTGCCGGAGGCAGCCGGAGAACCGCCCCGCCCTTTGATCGAGGCTCGCCGCGGCGAGGTGCACCTTCGCCGCGTGCGCGGGGCCCTCGGCCGACGCGAGCGCGAGGGCGCGACCGATCCACGCGTCGACGAGGCGCCGATCGCCGAGGCGAAACGCGAGGCGCGCGGCGTCGAGCGCCTGCGTCGCGTCGCGGGCCTTTGCGGGATCGTGACGCCGCAGCGCTTCCCAGGCCCCTTTCCGCCCCTCGAAGGTGGTCACGACACGCGTGGATACGTCGGGCGCCGTCCGGCGTAAAGCGGCTTTTTCGTTGTCACGGCCGCGCGGGCTGGGCAAAGATGCGCCCGCCATGGTGCTCGTCCGCCGCATTGTTCCCCTCGCTCTGCTCCTCGCTTCGGGGTGTGGATCCCCGAAGCCGCCCGACGTCGCGAAGGCCGAGGGCCCCGACATGCTGTTCGCGCGCCAGGTGATGCAGCCGCCGGTGTTCGTCGATCCGCAGCGCAAAGAGAAGCTCGCGGCGGCATTTCCCGGGATCGAGAAGTACGTCGCGGACGAGATGACCCTTCGGGGTTTGCCCGGCGTGGCCGTGGGGATCGTGATCGACGGCGAGCTCGTGTTTGCCAAGGGGTTCGGCCTGGCCGACGTCGAGGCGAAGACGCCCGTCGATCGGGACTCGGTGTTCCGTATCGCGTCGATGACGAAGAGCTTCACGGCGCTCGCCATCTTGCGGCTCCGGGACGAGGGCAAGCTCTCGCTCGACGATCCGGCCGCGAAATACGTCCCCGAGCTCGCGAACCTCGCATATCCCACGCGCGACGCGGCGCCGATCACGATAAGGAACCTCCTCGGCCACGGCGCCGGGTTCCCCGAGGACAACCCCTGGGGCGACCGGCAGCTCGGCATGCCCGAGGCCGAGTTTTCCCGATTGCTGCGTGAAGGTTTGCCCTTCTCGACGTCCCCCGGCTCGACGTTCGAGTATTCGAACCTCGGCTTCGCGATCCTCGGGCGTATCGTCACGAACGCCTCGGGGATGGAGTATGCGGATTACCTGCGGACGCGGATCCTCGCGCCGCTCGGGATGAACCACACGGCGCTCGACGAGCGGATGGTCGAGAAAGGCCGCGTCGCGCGGGGGTATCGGAGGGAGGGCGAAAAGCTGGCGCCGGAGCCGAGCCTGCCGCACGGGGCGTTCGGGGCCATGGGCGGGCTGCATGCGTCGCTCGCCGACATGGCGCGGTACGTGGCATTTCACCTCTCGGCGTGGCCTCCGCGCGACGAGCGGGAGGCAGGGCCGGTCCGGAGGAGCACGCTGCGCGAGATGCACTCGATCGGCCGCGCGACGGGGCTCTGGGCCTCGCCGGGGCTCGGGGACGAGCCGCCGTCCGTGCGCGCCGCGGGATACACCTTCGGGCTCGGGACCTTCGAGACGTGCGATCTCGCGCGAGGGGTCGGGCACACGGGGGGTTTGCCCGGGTATGGTTCGGTCATGCAATGGCTCCCGGACCACGGCGTCGGCGTGATCGCCCTGTCCAATCTCACGTACGCGCCCATGTGGCGGGTCGCGCGGGAGGTGCTCCGGCGCCTGCACGCGACGGGCGCGCTCGTGCCGCGCGCCTTCGTTCCCTCGGCGGCGCTCGTGGCCGCGAAGGAGGCGGCGGTCGGGCTCGTCGCGAGATGGAGCGACGCGGAGGCGGACCGCGTATTCGCGGATTCGCTCTGGCTCGACAAACCACGCGAGTCGTGGAAGGCCGAGCTCGACGCGCTCCGCGCGGCGCACGGCGCTTGCCGGGAGGAGGGGACGATCGTGGCGGAGAACGCGCTCCGAGGCGCGCTCCGTCTCGGCTGCGAGCGCGGGTTCATCGGCGTGTCGCTCACGCTGGCGCCGACCAGGCCGCCGCGAATCCAGCACCTCGAGTTTCACGGCGTCCTGCCGCCGCCGAGCGCGCTCGCCTCCGGCGGCGACAAACTCGTCCGGCTCCTGCATCGATGGGACGACGCGGCGGCGGCCGAGCTCTTCGACGAGGGGGTGGACCTCGGGCAGATGAAGGCGTCGCTCACCCGATTGAAGGAGGTCCGCGGGGCCTGCCAGATCGGTGAGCCGATCGCGGGCGACGGCGCGACGCGGGCGAGCTTCCGCCTCTCGTGCGAGAGATACCCGGTGGCCGTGGAGATCACGCGGAGAGCAGGCGCGGAGAAGCTCGACGCCGCGCGATTCTTCGCCGTGCCCGGCGAGGCCGGAAGGTGCGCGCAGTAGGCCCGCGGCCCGAAGCTACTCTTGCGGGAGCCCCTCGGGCTTGACGCGCAGGACGATCTTGCCGGGCCCGTCCGCGGTCGCGCCGTCGAATCGGTCGAACACCAGGAGATATCGCGAAGCGCCGTCCGCGGCCGACTGCACGAGCCACGAGAAATTCGCCGGCGCGGGCGCGCTCGCCTCCCGATCGAGCCAGTACTCCGTGAAGGCGCTGAAGACCCGATCGCCGCGCCATACGAGCTTGGGATCGGACATCTCGGCATATCCGATCGCGTCGAACCGCGCGAGCTCCGTCTCGTCCGTGCGCGTCTTCACGACGTCGAGCGTCTCGCCTTTTGTCTCGCTCGCGTGCAGATCGACCGCGGTCACCCCGCGCGGGCCGCCGAGCTCGCCATTGACGCGGATCGAGGCGCGGCGGAAGCAGAGATGCCAGTCGTTCGCCGCGAGCGCCTCGGCAGGTGTATGTTTCGTGCGCGCGCCCGTGCCGAGATCGATGCATTCGCTGGCCACGTCCTCGGGCGCCTGCGAGCCTCCCGCGGTCCCGTCGAGGTCTGCGAGCGATTGCGTGGCGCCCACGCCGGCGGACGTCACCTCGGCCCAGCGCAGCCGGTAGATCGCAGCCACGGGCGCGCCTTGTTGCTCGGCGTAATACCCGAGGATCTGCACCTTCCACTGCTTGTCACCGTCGCGCACGCCGAAGACGTGATAACGCACCCAGAGCACGTGGGCGGTCGGGTCGTACGCCCAGAAATCGCGGAACGCGCCGCCCGATTCGTCCTTCGTCAGGAAGGGGATCGCCGGCGCGATCCCCTCGTCGTAGGTCGAAGCGTCGAGCGGCCCGAACGCCCCGCCCTCCCCGGGCCCGGACGCGCCGCTGTTCGTGAAGACGTCGTATTTCTCGAACGCGAGGTCCCAGTCTGACGAGGACGAGCCGTCGTCTGCGGGCGTGACGATTTCGGGGTTTTCGAGCGACACGAACACGCGCCCTTCGGCGGGCACGGGGACCTCGAGCGTCGCGCCGGGGTCGCCATCTCGTGGATCGACGGTGGTCGGGGGTTTGCCCACCTCCTCGCTGCAGGCGCAAAGGACGAAGAGAAGAGACGCGGCAAAAAGGGATCGATTCATGGTTCCTCCGCGGGAAGGTCGGCCGTGAGGCCTAGATAAAGGGTTCGCCCCTGCACGGGCCGCTGGTCGCCCAGCCGGCCGGGATCTTTTTGCACGCCGAGCGCATTGAGCACGCCGGCATAAGCGCGGAAGCCGCCGACGACGGGGCGGGCGATCCGCGCGTCGATCGTCTGGAAACCAGGCGTACGCAGGCCCTCGTCGAGGAAGGCGTCGGTGACCATTCGATACCGGAGCACGAGCTCGATCCGGAGCGGGAGCTCGGCCCGGAGCGCCGTCACCACGGTGTGCGGCGGGCGCCCTTCGAGCGGGCGCAGGTTCTCGTCGTCCCGCGTCCATAGATACGAATACCCCGCCTCGGCGCGAAGGACGCGGGAGAGCGTGACGGCGCCGTCGATCTGCGCGCCGAACGTGCGCGCGCGGCCGATGTTGCGGTAGGTGTAATCGTCGACGCCGCCCTGGCTCGCGGCGGGCCGGATGTCGATGTCGATGAGGCCGTCGATCCAGTTCGCGAAGACGCTGCCGCGCAAGAGCAGGCCCGCCCTGGATTTGAAGCTCACGTCCCCGCTCGTGCCCCACGACGTCTCCGGGCCGAGATCCGGATTGCCGAGCACACGATACCCGAGCGCGCCGTGATCGAAGGCGAACCCGATCTCCTTCGCCGCGGGCGCGCGAAACCCGCGCCCGACCGAGGCCCGGACGGTCACGTTCTCCGTCGGCTGGTACGCGAGCGCGAGCCGCGGGACGGCGACCCCGCCATAACGCAGGTGCATCTCGGCGCGGCCGCCCGCGAGCAGCGTGAGCGAATCGAGGAGCCTCCAGCCGAGCTGGGCATAACCGGCGACGCTGCCGAGCGTGACGGGGACGAGCTCGTCGGCGGTGCGTGATTGCACGTCGCCGCCGACGAGCTCCACCTTCGTCAGCGATTGCGAGAGCTTCTCCACCTCGGCCCGCATGCCCACGACCCACGTCCTCCGGCCGTCGGCGAACGTGCCCGTCGCCTCCAGGCTGGAGAGCGAGGCCCTCCGGTCGCGGGACTCGTCGAGCGGGGACTCGAATCGGTCTTTCCGGGTCGTGTCGAACGCCCATTGTTGCCCGAGCGCGAGGCGCAGGCTCGATCCACGCCCGAGCTCGACGAGCTCGACGAGGTGGAGCGTGAATCGATCCGTGCGTTGCGGCAGGTCGATCCGGTAGGTCCCGAGGCCCGGGACGACCTGGCTCTGCCGGCCCTCGGAGGCGTCGTGGATCCAGCGCATGCGGCCCTGGAGGCGCATGCGGCGCCCGAGCTTACCGCCGACCCGGAGCCCCAGCATTCCCTGCAATCGGGAGGGCATCGCGAGGTCGACCGAATCTTCGAGCAGCGAGACGCCGTCCGTGCGGAAGAAATTGCCGTCGAGCGTGGCCCACGCCCGCTCGCCCCGCCAGGAGGCATTCCCCTGCGCGATCACGCCGCGGCGACTCCGGCCCTCGAGCCGGGCCCGCCCGCTGAAGCCCGGCGCGAGAGGTTGTCCCGTGACGACATTGACGACGCCGCCGATGGCGCTCGTGCCATAAAGCGAGCTCATCGGCCCCGCGACGACCTCGACGCGTGCGACGTCCGAGAGGGGCATGCGGGAGAGGTCGATCGCGCCGCCGACGTCGCCGATGACGCGCTCGCCGTCCTCGAGGATGAGCACGCGTTGCCGGTCGAGGCCCTGGATCTGGATGGCGCTCGGGTTGCCGATGTCGCCGTAGGCCGCCGGGTTGATCTGGACGCCGGGCTGCCCCGCGATGGCCTCGGCCACGTTCGTCGCGCCGCGCCGCTCGGCCTCCTCGCGGGTGACCACGTCGACACGCACGGTGGACCGCTGGCTCTGCTCGGGCGTGCGCGTCCCCGTGACGACGACCTCGGTCTCCTTCTCGTCGCCGCCCGGAGCCGGCGCCTCGGCGCGCGCCGCCGCCGCAGGCAGCAGCGAGGCCCCGAGAACGAGGAGGCGCAGGGTTGAAAGTCTCATCGCGTAGATGAAAGTGACTTTCAAGTTCTAGAAAGGGAAGACCGAGATGTCAAGAAGAAGCGCAAGTCACCCGTCGACGTGGGTGTCTGCGTCCCTCGTTTGTGAAGTACAACTCAGAGGTTGCGAACGAAGTAGTCGCGGATGAGCTCTTCCATGTAGATCCGATCGGCGGGCCTGCGGGGCATGTGGCGCTCGTCGGGGAAGAGCAGGAGGTCGTAGGGCTTGCGGGCGCCGATCATGGCGTTGACGAGGCGCGCCGTGTGTCGGAAATGAACATTCTCGTCGATGAGGCCGTGCACGAGCATGAGCTTGCCGCGGATGCCCTCGACGTGGCGCATCACGCTGCTCTCCTCGTAGCCGCGCGGGTTCTCGGACGGCGTGCCCATGTAACGCTCGGTGTAATGGGTGTCGTAGCCGTCCCAGTGCGTGACGGGCGCGCCGGAGACGGCGACCTTGAAGGTCTCGGGCGCGCGCGCGAGGCACATCGCGGCCATGTAGCCGCCGTAGCTCCAGCCATACACGCCGACGCGCGCCGGATCCGCGAGCCCGTTCGCGACGAGGAAGCGCACGCCATCGACCTGATCGTCGACCTCGACCGAGCCCATGCGGTGCTTGATCGCGCCCTCGAAGGAGAGCCCGCGCCGCGCGCTGCCGCGGTTGTCGAGCATGAACACGAGATACCCGAGGCTGCGCAGCCATTGCGGGCGCATGGTGACGGTCATGTTCCAGCCGTTCGTCACGAGCTGTACGTGCGGACCGCCATACACGTAGACGATCGTCGGGAAGGGCCCCTTGCCGAAATGCGCCGGGGGGCGATAGAGCGCGCCGTAGAGCGTCTCGCCGTCACGCGAGGTGAGGGAGACGAGCTCGGGCGGCGTGAGCCCGAGCGCCTCGATACGAGGATCCGTCTCGTCGTGAATCGTGGCGAGCACGGCCCCGTCCTCGATCGACCGGAGCTTCACCGTGGGGGGGCGGTTTGTCGCGTGATACACGTCGACGAATCGCTTGCACGCATGATCGCAGGTGACCGCGTGGATCCCAGGCTCGGTGGTGATGCGCCGCATCTCGCCGCCGCCGAGGGGCACGGCATGGAGGTGGCTCTCGCGCGGGTCCGCGGCCGTGGCCGTGAAATAGACGATCCCGTTCTTCTCGTCGACGCCGCGGACGTCGTCGACCATCCACGCCCCGCTCGTCAGCGCGGCGACGAGGTTCCCGTCGCGGTCGTATCGATACAGGTGCCGGTACCCCGTCCGCTCCGAGGCCCATACAAAGCCGCCGTCCGCGAGCGGGCGCAGGAGGTCGTGCAGGTTGATCCAGACGCTCGTCTCCTCGCGCAAGAGGCGCCTGCGCGCGCCCGTCGCGAGGTCGAAGACCACGAGCTCGAGCCAGGTCTGGGCCCGATTCTGGAGCTCGGCCGCGAGCCTGCCGCCCGAGAGCCAATGGACGCGGGCGAGGTACACCTCCTCGCCGTACGAGGTATCCATCCAGACGGGCTCGCCGCCCGACGCGGAGACGACGCCGAGGCGCACGCGGGCGTTCTCCCGGCCCGCGAAGGGGTAATGGTGGTCCTCCTCCGCCTCGGCGCCGACCTGGGCCTTGCCCTGGTGGACGATACGATAAATGGGGATATGGGTCTCGTCGACCTCGGTGAACGCGAGCCATTTCCCGTCGGTCGACCACCAGTACCCGTGGTGCCGCGACATCTCCTCCTGCGCGACGAATTCGGCGAGGCCGTGCGTCTTGCCCGTGCCCCGCGCGCCCGAGGTGATCTGCCGCGGCTCGCCGCCCCGCGCGTCGACCACGTGGAGCTCCGCGTCGCGGACGAACGCGACCGCCGCGCCGTCGGGCGAGAGCTGCGGGTCGAGGATCGGCGCGCCGCCGGCCGCGACGAGCTTGCGAAGCGGGGCGCCGGGCCCGTCTTGCACGTAAAGCTCGCCTTTGATGGGCACGAGCACGCGGCTCGCCCGCGTGGCCCAGGTGTACGTGGTGACGCCGATCTCCCGCTGGCGCAGCCGCTCGCGCCGCAGCGCCTCCGCGAGCGAGACGTTCTCCTCCGTGGTGCCGCCGTCGGGCGGCGAGACGAAGAGCTTCTCCTCTCCCGTCGCCGGATCGAAGACGAAGAGCTGCCGCACGAGGCTGCGCTCGGGGCTCCGGAGGTAGGTGATCAGGCGATCGTCGGGGCTGAACGCCACCTGATCGGGGATCGCCATGCCAGGCAGCGGGTGGCGGGCGACCTCTTCCGCGGCGAGCGTGCCCTGGGCGGCCTGGGCCAGCGGGGCGTCGATTTCAGAAGGGGACATCGTGGTTTCTTCCCGGGAGAGTGGCGCGCAACGTATACCATCGCCGCGGGAAAAACCACGCGAGCGACCACGCCCAGGCAGACGACACGTCAGGCCGAACGTGAGCGGATGTGATGCCAGCCACGGTCTCACCGGATTGCGCAACGGGCGCGGGAGGGGCTTGCGCGAATTGCGCAACACGTGCTTCACAATTTGCGCAACCGGGAGCAGGGTCTCGGGTCGTTCCCGGGGCGTTCTGGCGCCTCGGGGGTCGGGCACGTTCATTGCCGTTCGACCGGACGAAGCCAGGGGACGGCCAGGATGCGCGTCCCCGAAGAGGACCCCGCGGTACAGGTCAGGTAACTGCATGCGAATCTCCCCCTCGAATCCCCGTTTCCTCGCCTCGACACTCGCGCTCCTCGCGACCCTCGTGACGGCCTCCGCCGCGAGCGCCGAGGAGCCGGCTCCGGACGCGCCGGTCGTGCCCGCGAAGCCCCGCCCGTTCCACGTCGGTCTCTCGGGCGGCGTCGCCTACCAGACGGTGCGCGTGTCGTCCGTGATCCCCACGCAGTACATGGCCGCGACGCTCGGCCTGCACGCGGGCTACAGCGTGAACGACAAGCTCATGATCGGCTTCGAGCTGCTCAGCATCGAGAAGGACATGGGGCGCGCCGGGCCCTTCTCGGAGTTCGACCCGGGCCTCGCGCCGCAAGCCGGCTGCTCGGATTGCCAGCACCCCGTCGGCGGTTGGGTGAAGGACACGACGGCGATATTCGGCACGCTCGGACCCCGCGTCGAGTTCACCCCCTTTGGCAAGGACGGCCTTTACATCGGCGCCACGGCGGGGCTCGCGTGGCTCTGGGGGGTCGACTCGACCTACGGCTTCGGCGGCGCGGGGCGGCTCGGGTA
Source organism: Polyangium spumosum (assembly GCF_009649845.1). Taxonomy (NCBI): domain Bacteria; kingdom Pseudomonadati; phylum Myxococcota; order Polyangiales; family Polyangiaceae; genus Polyangium; species Polyangium spumosum. The sequence continues at coordinate 603,895 of NZ_WJIE01000003.1, read as the reverse complement.
TCGGCTCCGGATCGTCGACGTCGTCGGCGTCGCCCTCGAAGCCGGCGCCCAGGCGCAGACGTTCGGCGGAGGCAACTACACCACCGCGCCCTTCGGGATGGTGCTCTTCCGGCCGTATTTCTGACCCGCCGCAAAATTCCACGCCGAACGGCCAGCTCCCGCCGCATCGCATTGACCGTCACAAGATTGGCGCGGCGCTCCTCGCTCGATCCCGGATTGACGGGCGAGAAAGGAGGGCTGTAGCCTTTTCGAATGGCCGAACCCAACGTCGACTCCGTACGCTCCATCGACCTACCTCCGCCGAGTGAGGCCCCGACGACCGAAAGGGCCGCGCGAGGCACCCCCGAAGGGTTTGTCGTCGGGGGGACCCTCGAAGCCGGCACGCTGGGGGTGAACGGCTCGCAGGATGAGCTTTACCAGATCGACGCCGCGGCGAACCCGTCGCGCCGCGGCTTCCTCGCCGGCAGCATTGGGCTGATCGCCGCCGTGTTCGGGCGCCGCGCCCTCGCCGCCGGCGACGGAGGCGCGCCGGTCTACCGCATCCACCCGTCGATCGGAATCGCCCGCGTGGGCAATGCCGACCCCGACACCTTCTTCATTGGGCCGGAGGTGCCCGGCCTGCCGCCGCTCGGCTCGCCGCCCGGCACGACCGCGCCCCCCTACAAAGTGGACGGGAAGATCAAGCCCCAGGCCGCGCGGTTTCGCATCTTCGAATACCAGTGGATCAACGGCCGCCTGACGCCGGTCCGCGAGGTGAACCTGACCACGCCGGGCGTGCTCGGGATCACCTGGAAGGCGCACCTCGCCAACAAGAAGGCGTCGTTCCACAAGTTTTACGGGTTGGCCGGCGAGTCGACGCCGCCGGGGCCGTTGCGCAATGCGTCGGTGCAGGACCGGCGTTCGCTGGAGATCGATTTCGGCGCCCGCACGATCGGCGGATCGTCGCAGGGGCCGACGGAGTTCCGCGCCGGGACGAGCGGCGATCCGGCCTCGGAGGCCTGTCCGATCGGGGCGAACGCGGAGCCCGTCATCGATTACCTCGGCCAGCTCCGCACCGACGCCGAGGGGCGGCTCATCGTGCTCGGCGGAAAAGGCCGGGCGAACCACGTCACGGAAGCCCCGCTCGAGCTGCCCTCGTACGCGAACAACGACGGCTGGTTCGACGACGTTTCGGACGGCCCGGTCACGGCGGTCGTGACGATCGACGACGGCAATGGCGGGACGATCGACGTGCCGGTGGACGACGCCGGCGGCGCGTGGGTGATCGTGGGCCCGCCCGATTTCGCGCCGAACGTGCCGAGCGTGACCACGGCCTACGACCTCCTCTACGACATGGCCGTGCGCCAGCTCCCGATCCCGGAGGACAACGCGCTCTACACGAGCGGCGGCGAGCTCGCCAAGCTGACGATCCTGGCGTCGCAGTTCGATCCGCTCGGCCCCGTGGAGTTCCCGTCGTACGTGCCCGATTTCGATCAGGAGGTCCGGCCCATCTACGAGCGTGGATTCGATTATCGCTGGGTCACGGCGCTGGTCACGGACAAACACAACACGCTCGTCTCGCCGAACCTCGGGGATCCGAGCCCGAAACACGCGAAGATGCGCGGGGATTTCTTCAAGAGCATGCGGCCGGCGCTCGGCGCAGAGGGGCCCCCGGGCGCCGGCGGGATGCCGCGGATGCTCGGCGACGACCCGTACAACCCGCAGTCGAACGGGTCCGTGTATCGCCTCGCCGTCACGCGGACGCAATACGGGCTCGTGCGCAACTGGGGCCAGGGGAAGTTCACGTCGGGGCCGCCCGCCTCGAAGTCGGTGGTGATCACGCCGCACGGCCTCGACCGGGCGAGCCTGGAGTCGATCAACGGCGGCGCGTTTTTCCCGGGGATGGAGGTGAGCTGGCAGATCCGCAATCCCGCGCTGTTCATCGAGCCCTTCCGGCTCGACCTGAACGCGATGAGCCAGTACGTCGGGGAAAACCAGAAGATCGGCCCCGGGCATTTCACGCGGCAAATGGCGCTGCCCTGGCACGCGGATTTCAACGAGTGCGCGAACGAGGGGAGCTACGGCTGGTGGCCCGCGACGCGACCGGATGACGTGTATCCCTCGGCGAGCGCGTCGAAGCGGCTGCCCTGGGCGCGCGCGACGAACCGGTTCGAGGGCGGGAACCGCGAATCGACGAAGGAGGACATGGCGGCGCACTGGTACAAGTTCGGGATCGTCGTGGAGCAAGGCGGCATGCAGATCGAGACCGAGCGGTCGCCGCAGATCCCGTGACGCGCGTCCACGACGTCGTGGTGCTCGGCGGCGGGCCGGCAGGGCTCGCCGCCGCGATTGCGCTCTCCGAGCGGGGCCGCAGCGTGGTCGTCCTCGAACGAGGTCGGCTCGGGCGGCAGCGCGTCGGCGAGACGTTCGGGCCTGAAATCGCGCCGCTCCTTCAAAAGCTCGGGGTATGGAACGATTTCACGGCCGAGGCCGTCGTGCCCTTTCGAGGGGTGCGTTCGGCCTGGGGCTCGGAGGAGCTCGCCACGCGCTCGTCGATCGTCCATCCGCTGGGCGAGGGGTTTTTCGTGGACCGCGTGCGGTTCGACGTGATCCTCGCCGACGCGGCGGCGCGGCACGGGGCCGTGCTCCGCGAGGAGATGGGCGTCGCGACGATCGAGGAGGCCCCGTGGGGGGTTTCCGTGCACGCGCGCGAGGGCGTCGAGGTTCGGTGCAAGTTCCTCGTGGACGCGACAGGGCGCGGCGCGCCGGCGGGCGCGGTGGGATCACATGTGCGGCGGTGGGTCGCTTGTGATCGCGCCATTGCCATCGCCCTGCGGATGACGCCCCCCGCGGGCCGGGACGTGGAGCCCGAATTGCTCATCGAATCGGCGGAGGAGGGCTGGTGGTACGTCGCGCCGCAGCCAGGGCAGCGGCTCCTTTTCGTGCTGGTCACGGACGCGGACCTCGTGGGCGCGGCGTATCGGCCAGAGCCGCTGGAACGATTTCGCGCTGCGCTCGAGCGGACGAGACACGTGCGGGGGTTATTCGAAGGATGCACGATCGAGGAGCCGCCGCGCGTGGCGCGAGCCGATACGGGGATGCTCGTGCCGGGCCGCGGTGCGCGGTGGTGTGCGGTCGGGGACGCGCTCGTCGCGGGGGATCCGCTTTCCGGAGACGGCGTTTCGCGAGGGATTCGTTCGGCGATCGAGGCGGCGGCGGACATCGATCGGGCGCTCGTGGAGGGCGCGGACGTCTTGCCCGCGCCGGCCACGGATGTCGCGGCCTTTCTCGAGGGGCATCTGGATCGACGCGCACGTTATCACGAGATGGAGGCGCGTTTTCCCGAGGCGCTCTTCTGGAAGCGGCGCCAGCCGTTCGACTGGAGATCCGCGCCGATCACCCTCGACCCGCGGGTGATCTTGCAGTGGAATGGACGGGAGCCGGATCCGCGAGCCATCGCGTCGATCGAGGCGCTCGTGCCGCCGAAGGCGCTCGCCTCCACGCTCGATTTTCTTCGGACCCCGCGCCCCGCGCACGAGGCGCTCGCCGCGCTCCGGTCCGCGGCGCCGCTCGGGGATCGACGTCTGCTGCTGGGGCTCCAGGCGCTCGCCGTGGTGGGGATCCTGGACGAGCAGGCGCCGGGCGAGGTCAAAGGATGAACGGGACGAGGGCGCGGCGCTCGGGCGGGTAATCGGGGAACTTCTGCTTGTACCAGGCGTGCGTGGCGAACGCACGCGGCACGAGGTTCGCCGCGCTGATCGCGAAGATGAAGACGCCGGCGAGCGACCACGTGCAGAGCGCAAAACCGGCCCAGCCCGTGAGCTCGGTCAGGTAACTCGGGTTCGTGACCCACCGGAAGAGGCCGCCGCGGGGGATACGATACACACGTTCGCCCGAGGCGACCTCCTCGCGGCTGCGGAGGTTGCGGAGGATCGAATCCGAGTGCAGGGTCAGGATGAACGAAATGTAATAGACGACGAAACCCGCGAGGAACCGCGGGTCCTTCAGCCATTCGGGGCCGTAATGTGGGCCGAGGCGGGTGATGAAGTCGGCGTGGAGGTAGCCGTGTATCGCCGTGACGAGGACGCCGGTGCCGACGACGAGCAGGCCGAACGTGGAGCGCTGGCCCCTCGGCACGCGCATCGAGAGCGGAAAGTAGAAGCCGCGGTTTCCGTAATGGAGGAGCCACATCCCGAGGAAGACGAGCGGGACGAGCTCGCCGCGGTGCGGGCCGCGGAGGAAGAAGTACAGGAACACGAGCGTCGCGGGCAGCTCCATGAGGAACCAGCCGAGGCGCGGATCGAGCGCGACGCCGAGGCGGGGGCTCGCGAAGCGGCCATAAGGCGAGGGGACGAACCACGCGGCGACCGCGACGAAGAGGGCAAAGGCGAGGGCGATCGAGAGGACGAGGTCGTAGGTTGTGTCGCCGGTGTACGTGAGCACGGTTTTCGGGTTGATACTACAGCCTGCGCGGCGGGCACAAGCGAACGAGAGGCGCTAGGATGCGCCGCATGGGACGGATGTCTTTCCTCTTCGGGGCCTCGCTCCTCGCGGGGCTCGTTTGCGCCTGTGAGCCCGAGCCGGAGATCGTCGAGGGTTCGGCCGAGGACCACGGCGAGGCGCTCTTTTCGGACCCGACGATCACGGGCACGACGGCGAATGCGTTCTCCTGCGCGACCTGCCACCCGACCTCGAAGCCCGCGGCCGAGGGGCCGATCCTGCCAGGCGCGCCGCTCGCGGGCGTGACGCGGCGGGCCTCGTACTGGGGCGGGATGGAGGTCGAGCTGCTCCGCTCGATGAACCATTGCCTCTATTATTTCATGCTGTCGAGCAAGGCCTGGGCGGCGGAGGAGGAGCGGGCCCAGGCGCTCTTCGCGTACCTCGACGCGCTGCCCGCCGGGCCGGAGGACGAAAAGGAGTGGCCGTTCACGGTGCCCGTGCAGGTCACCCAGGTGCCCGCGGGCGACGCGACGAAGGGCGCGTCCGTGTACAGCCGCGCCTGCGAGAGTTGCCACGGCGAAGTGAAGACGGGCGCGGGCCGCCTCGTCGCGCGGGCGCCGGTCTTGCCGGATCAGACGCTCGCCGAGCACCCGCTCGGCGCGTACACGGAGGAGCAGCGGAGGCTCGTCTTCGTGCAGAAGACGCGGCACGGCGGGTTCCTCGGGTACGGCGGGCAGATGCCGCCATTTTCGCTGGAGGTGCTCTCGGACGAGCAGATGGGGGATCTGCTCGCGTTTCTGGGGCTACCTTAAAGCCCCGGGCCCGGGATACGCGCGAGGGCGTCGGGATACACGCCCACGATCGCCTCGTTTTTCGTCTCGAGGGTCATCGCGTCGAGGAGGAGCACCTTGCCCGTCGCCACGTGATCACCCTCGCAGACGAGGGCGATCCGCGTGTCGTCGAGCCGCTCGACGACGTGGGGCCATTTGCATTCGTCGGCCGTGAAATCGCGGCGCGTGACCTCCTGGCCCGCTTCGAGGTCCCAGAGGACGAGCGCGTCGGGCGATTGCATCGGGATCCAGAGGTATTTCGCGTCCGGGGAGAAGGCCGGGAAGAACGGAGCGCCGAGCGTGTCGATCGTGCGGGCGGGATCCATCGCGTTCGCCTCGACGTCGAAGAAACGGACGTCCTTCGAGACCGTGTTGCCGAGCGCGAGGGTCTTTCCGTCGGGCGAGAGGATGGCCGAATAGGGGCCGTATTGCGGGTCGCCGATCGAGCCGCCGGAGGGGTCGACGGGGATCCGATCGAGGACCTCGCGTTTGTCGAGGTCGACCACGGCGACGACGTCCTCGCCATAACACGCGACATAAGCGCGGGCGCCGTCGGGGCGCGAGAGGGCCATGCCGTGCGGGGCGATGCAGGTGGTGATACGCGCGGGATCGGTCGAGCCCGTGGGCAGGACGGCGGCGGGGTCGACGAGGGCGATCGTGGCGCGGGCCCTGTCGAGGTTGCCCGGGTTTTTCAGGGCGCGCTGGAGGTCGAAATGGGAGACGACGACGCGGCGGCCGTCGTCCGAGGCCACGATCTCGCCGGGGTTCGCGTCGACGCGGACCTGGCCGAGGATGCGGAAGTCGTCGAGCGAGAGCTTCTGGACGTAGCCGGGCTGGATGCTCGCGCCGTGGGAGGCGTGCGGGCCGCCGGTCGCGACGATGGGATACGAGAGGCCGATGTAGACGAAGCGGCCCGCAGGGTCGACGGTGACGTGGTGGGGGCCGTCGAGGCCCACGGGATCACGGCCGACCGGGACACGTCGGATCTTCTCGCCGGTGCCGAGGTCGATGAGCGAAAGGGTATCCGAGAGGCTGTCCGTGACGATCCCGAGGCCGCCCGGCGGGACGGCGACGGGCTCGCGGCGATCCGGGAATGCGTCGCCCGCGAACGGGTCGTATCGATATTCGATCGGGGCCTCCCCACACGCAGGCAGGACGGCGAGCAGGGCGGCGCCGGCGAGGGCGCGGAGGTGCGTGGTGATCATGGCGCAATCGTAAAGGTGGTCTTGCTGCCCTGGAAGGGGCCGCCATCCATGTCGATGCGGTTGTCGACGAACTGCGCGCCCGTGAGCTCGACCGTGATGGGCGCCTTGGCCGCCGTGACGCGGGCCCATATCGACTCCGAGGGCGTCCACGAGGTCTCGCTCGTGAAGACGCGGGCGAGCTTGGGATCGGCGTCGGTCGAGACGACGAGCCAGGTCGCATACCCCGTGAAGGGCGTGCCGTGGGCGTGCGCCGCGCGGACGGGGCCGAGGAGCGCGGCGAGCGGAGCGAGGAGGGGCTCGTCGCGGCGCTCCGCGGGCAGGAGGGACGGGGGCGCCGGGGCGCGGCGCGCCGTGCCGCCGACGGCCCAGGAAAATGTGGGAATGGTGGAGGCCGGCAGCTCGCCGGCCATGGGCGAGGCCAGCGTGGGGGCCTGGGAGGGGACGTCCGCCGGCGGGCTCTGATCGACGGCCGTGAGGAGCGCGGCGAGCGCCTCGTCGGTGGCGGCGCCGCCGTACACGACGTCCTCGTAACCCGCGGGGATGTTCGCTTCGTCGTGGTGGTCGCAGGCGTAGAGGGACAAAGAGGCGAGCGGGATCGGAAGGGCAAGGTGAATAAGGTTTTTCATGGCAAGCTCCGCGGCGGCCGTGGAGGATGAGGCCGCGAGGCCGAGCAGTGTAGCGCGTCGGGCGGAGGCTGTCAGGCGGCCGCGCGCTCAGCCGCGGGCGCGAAGCACGAGAGCGGCGGCGTTCGTGGCGAGCGTGAGCGTGGGGCCGGAGAGCCGGGCCTCGCCGAGGCAGAAGAGGAGCGAGGCGCCGGGGAATTCGTCGTCTTCGAGGTCGATCTCGACGAGGCCTCCCACATTGACGGCGACGTCGATGCGCTCGCCCTCGTGCTCGCGGCGAAAGACGAAGACGCCGCCCTCGGCGAAGAGGATGTGCACGGCGCCGCGGCGGAGGGCGGGGCGCGAGGCGCGGAGGGCGAGCAGCGTCCGGACGAGCGAGGAGGCGCGCGTGGCCGCGGGATCCGGGGTCCGCGGCAGGGGCATTCGATCGGGCCAGACGTCCTCGGGCTCTGTCCTGGGGGTCTCGGCGAAGAGGTCGTACTCCTCGCCATAAAGAAGCGAAGGGACGCCCGGCCACGCGAGGAGGACGAAAAGGCCGAGGAGGCCCGTTCGGGACGGGCCGCCGTGTTTTCGAGTGATGCTCCCGAAGCGAGGGTGGTCGTGTGTCGAGACGAACCGGAGCGAGCGGGCGCCCGGGGCGCCTCGATCGAGCTCGAGGAGGGTGAGCCGGAGGGACGCGAGCTCGGCGGGGATCACGCGTCTGGCGAGGAAATCGACGAGCACGTCGTGGAAGCCGAAATCGGCGGCGCAATCGAGCGCGCCGCGGCCGATCCAGCGGTGGGCGTGGGCGGGGACGAGCTCGCCGAGGACGACGGCGTCGGGTTTGTCGCGGCGAAATGTCTGTCGGATGGAGACGGCGAGGTCGAGGGGGACCTCGGCGGCCATGTCGAGGCGGAGGCCGGAGGCGCCGCGTTTCGCCCAGCAGGTGGTGGCTTCGAGGACGAGGGCCCGGACCTCGGGGTGATCGAGGTCGAGCAGAGGGGCGTCCTCGCGCCGGCCGTAATGGCGCAGCCTGGGCGCGCCGCGGCGCGGGGTTGTCCAAAGAAACCATTTCGCGAACGGGGAGTCGAGGCCGCGGGCGCGGACGTCCTCGTAGGGCGGAAAGCCGCGGCCGGCGTGGGAGAAGGCGAGGTCGACGAGGATCCGGAGGCCTCGGGCGCTCGCCGCCTCGACGAGGCGGGCGAAGGCGGGCTCGCCGCCGATCGCCGGGTCGATCCGGAGGGGATCGACGAGGTCGTACCGATGGCAGGAGGCGGCGACGATGGTGGGCGTGAGGTAAAGGACGGTGACGCCGAGGTCGGCGAGGCGAGGCAATGCGGCGCGAATGCCGTCGAGGTGGCCGCCGGCAGGGCGATCGGGGCCGGGATCGTGGCCCCAGGGGGCGCCGGGGCGCGGGGCGAAACGATCCACGAAGATGGTGTAGAGGACGGCGTCTCTCCACCAGGCAGGCAGGTCGTCTTCGGGGGCGAGCGTCACGAGGAACGCCTCGTTCGGGCCCGGTTCGAAGCGGAGGCGGGTGGGATGGGCCGAGCAGGGGAGTTTGGCGCGGAAAAACAGGTGCTCGTCCTCCTCGGCGAGGGGCGGCATGTCGATCTCGCCGCCCTCGTCGCCGGACTGCCAGGACAAACGCAGGCGCTCGCCGTGTCCGCGGCGCAGGCCTGCGGAGACGATGAAATGGTCTCCCTCCGCTGCGCGGACGACGAAGGGCGGCGCGGGGGCGAAGAGGAGCGGCTCGGGCGCGCCGCCGACGGAGAGGACGCTGTTCCGGATGCCGTCGCGGGCGCGGGTCCGAGGGTTGTCGAGGTCGAGCGACCAGCGGCCGCCGGCGCGGAGCTTGTACGAATACACGGACGTCGAGAGGTCGAGCGAGGCCGTCGCGATACGCTCGTCGGGATCCGCGCCCGCGGACGCTGCGAGCGGGATGCCCGTTTGCCAGTCGGAGACCTCGCCGAGGAGCTCGACGGGCGCGTCGGGCTCGATCCCGGGGAAGGCGCCGCGGAAGGTCCACGAGGCGGGGCGCTGATCGGAGGCGGGCAGGATCTTCGAGGTCGGGTCTTGTCGCGGCACGTGGCTTCATCTTACCCTCGGCCCATGATCAAGGTGAGGGTGCGAAAAGCAGGGACGGGCTTCGCCGCGGCTTCGGGGCTCATCGCCCTCGCGGGGGCGCAGACCGGCTGCGTGGCCGAGCCGCTCGACGATACCGAGGGGCCGATCGCCGAGGCCGAGGACGAGCTCGCGCCGGGCACGGGCAGGCTCGCGCTCGACGGCTTCCCCGGGAGCTTCACCGTGAACCTCGTCGCCTCGACGACGGACGAGTTCCTGCGCGCCGGCGAGGCGCTCTCGATGGAGCTGCCGGTGTGGCTGCTCTGGGACAAGCTCTACCCGGGGATGCCGCTGCCGAACGATCTCGCGCGCCTGCAGCAGATCACGGCGACGGTGACGGTGAACGCGATCGACAAGGCGGCCACGATCGCGGCGCTGAAGGCGCAGGTGGCGAGCTACGGCGGCGCGGATCCGTACGGGCTCAAGGGGATCACGAAGACGTTTTTCGTGCCGTCGAAGGCCGATTGGCTCACGTTCTCGGTGGTGATCACGGACCTCGCGCCCGGGGGCGTGAGCGCGAGCATCCCGGCCGAGGAGCTGCCGAAGCTCGCGGTCTTCGGCGGGGAGCTGCCGAAGAAGAGCCTGTTCATGGATTCGGTGCAGTCGACGAAGCGAAACCGGATCGTCGAGGGCGACGACCCGATCGCGGGGTCGGAGCTCCTCGTCGCGGTCTCGGACTGGCGGGCGGACGTGGTGGTCGACAAATCGCTGATCGACACGCAGATCGGCACGGCGCAGGTCGCGAGCCGGTTCGGGATGACGACGATCCCGATCTACGGCAAGATCGAGCACGAGGTCGCCTACGCGGTGCATTTCGACGACGGCCTCGAATGGAGGCCCGAGGAGATGCTCGCGCCGAACACGACCTCGCGCTTCGTGGGCGGGGGGCGGACGACGTACGAGGGGACGATCCAGGTGCCCGCGAAGGCGCGGCGGATGATGATGTACACGCACGTGAAGACGTACCTCATCGCCGATTACACGGGGTACATGAACGCCACGAAATGGTACGCGGACGGGGCGAAGGAGCTGAAGGCCGACAAGTACGACAACCCGAACGGGGCCTTCACGAATTATTCGTTCTCGATCACGAACAGCCTGCCCTGATGCTCCTCTCGACGGACCTGCACGGGCACACGCTCTTCTCGGACGGCCGCGCGACGCCGGAGGCGTACGTGGATTTTCGTCGCGGGATCGGGATGCGGGTGATCGCGGTGGCCGATCACGACGTGCTCGCCGCGGTGCCGCGGGCCGCGCGGGCGGCGGCGGGGGCGGGCCTCCTGTTCCTGCCGGCCCTGGAGGTGACGTCGTTCCTCCATTTCGGGACGGACCGCGCCGAGCAGTTCCACGTGCTCGCGTACTTCCCGCCGCGCTTCGCGACGTTGCCCCTCCTCCGGCAAACGGCGCTGTTCCGGCGCGGCGAAGCGGTGCAGGCGAAATGGAAGGCGTTCGTGCTCGGCTGGATGGACGGGCTCCGGGAGGAGGAGCGCCGGGCGATCGATCCGGATGGGGAGCTCGAGGCGCTCGCGCCGGTCGATTTTCCGGCGTTGCAATCGATGCTGGACCGCGTCGCTTCTCGCACCTCGTTGTTCGCGGCGTTTCGCGACCACCACGTGCGGTTCTGGGAGGAGGATCGGGAGCTCTTCGGCTGGACGCCGGAGGAGGCGATCGAGTGCATTCGAAAGGACGGCGCGCTCGACGTGGTGGCGCACCCGGGGCGGTACCGCGACAAGGAGCGGACACGCGCGGTGCTCCTCCGGGCGAGCGGGATCGAGGTTTATACGTCGCGCCACAAAGCAGAGGTGGCCGAGTCGTTCCGCGCGTTCGCGGAGGAGCACAAGAAATGCTGGACGGCATCTTCGGACGATCATCAAAATGCTCGGTACGTGAGGCCCGCGGCGGGGACGCCGGTCTCGACGATCGAGAGGATCCTGGGCCGAGCGCTGCCGATCGAGGCGATCCTCGCGGCTCCTTGAGGCGCTCGTTCGCGCTCGTCTCCGCGGCGGTCCTGCTCGCGCCCGGCGCGGCGCTCGCGGCGGATCCGCCCGCGGCTCCGAGCCCGGACAAACCGGCGCCGGCGCCCGCCCCGGCCGGGTGGGCGGGGGAGCTCGACGCGCTCTCGAAATGGATCGCCGATCGGGGCAAGGGGCCGTCGTGCGTGGCGCGGTGTTATGCGCTGGAGCGGCTCACGCTCTCGGGTCGGGTGGGGGAGGGGCCGCTCGAATTCGAGCTCGTGGGCCGGGTGCTCGCGGACGGGGCCGTCGACGTGCCGCTGTTCGGCCCGCCGAAGGAGGTGCGGCTCGAAGGCGTGACGGAGAACGACAAGGAGGCGGCGATCGGCTTCGAGGGCGATCGGTACTTCCTGCACACGTCGGCGAAGCGGTTCGTGCTCAAAGGGAAGATGACGCTCGGGACCGATCTGACGCTGCAGATCCCCGGGCCATTGAACACGCTGGAGGCGAACCTCGCCTCGGGGGCGGTGGTCGAAGGCGCGCGTTTGTCCGGGCTCCTGGGGACGACGATCCACCTGAACCGGCAGGACAAGGCCGTCGAGGCGGGGCCCACGGTCTTCCAGCTCTCGCGCGCGGTGCGGGTGGGGCGCGAGATCAGCTTCGAATATCGGCTCGTGATGCGCTCGGGGACGGACCTCGGGGTCGTGCGATTGCCGCTGTCTTTCGGCGAGAAGGTGCTCGACGTGACGGGCGCGGCGGGGTTCCGGGTCGAGGGGGACGAGCTCGTCTTGCCGACGTCGGGCCGGACGGCGGAGATGACGATCACGGGCACGCTCGCGAAGCTCGCGTCGATCACGCCGGACGCGCGGTCGGGATACGAGTGGTGGCTCCTCGAGAGTGATCCGGAGCATCGGGTGACCGTCTCGGGGGACGCGCGGCAGGTGGACTCGGCGGAGTCGCCCATTCCGCGGACGCAGCCGACGTCGCGGCTCTTTCTGGTGCAAAAAGGCCAGAAGATGGAGGCGTCCGTGACGTCGCTCGCGGCGGTGGACGCGCTGGCGGCGGTGGTGCAATCGCACCAGCGGACGGTCGTGATCACGGCGCGTGGGGACGTGGTCTCGCAGGATCACGTCAACTACGAGAACAACGGCGTCGATTACCTCGCGTACGCGCCCTCGGGCCGGCCGATCTTCCTCTCGACGGGGGGGAAGGCGGAGCGGATCATGCGGCAGGGCGCGGACGCGGAGGAGATCCTGGTGCCGCTCCGGACGGGCAGCCAGATGGTGCAGGTGCAATCCCTGTCGCAGACGGGCCTGAAGCCCCTCTTCGGGACGGTGACGGTGCCGATGCCGTCGTATGCATTGACGGCGAGCCGGGTGGACCTCAACGTGGGTTTGCCCGCGGGCGTGTTTCCCTTGGCGCTGCTCGGCGGAGATCGTCCGAAATGGGCGGTGAAGGGCAGCGATCTCCTGGTCGCGGGCATCGGCTTCGGGGCCGGGATGGCCGCGGTGCGGCCGGGGCCGGGGACGAGCCCCGGGCGACTCAGGACGCTGCGGATCCTCGGGGGGATCGTGCTCGCGTCGTTATGGTTCCTGTGGCAGCCGGGGTTCGTCCTTTCGCTCATCGCGCTCGGGCTCTGGGGCTTGATATGGCTCGTGGGCGTCTTCGCGAAGGGCGCGGCGCGGGTGGCGGCGACGATCGTGCTCGTGGGCGGGCTCGGGCTCGTGGGGCTCGTGGGCCTCGCCGCGATGAGCTCGCGGTCGCCGATGAAATCGTCGGACCTCAACTACGAGCCGCCGCAGCAGCGATCGGCCGCGCCCGCGCCGTCGGCGGGGGACCTGAAGCTCGCCGACGATCGGCTGGGCAATGGGTGGATGGGCAAAGGCGGCGGGGTGCTCGAGGGCGTGACGCCGGTGCCGCTGCCGCTGCCGGCCTATCGGCATTCGATGTCCGCGAGCCGCGAGCTCGTGACGAAGGAGCGGCCCTTCAAGCCGACCTTGGTGTACGTGACGGACACGGCCGTGGCGCCGATCGCGGTGTTGTGGCTCGTGGGGCTCGTGGTCGTGGTGAGCGCGCATCGACGGCGCATCACGGATGGATATCGGCGGCTGCGCGAGCGGCTGGACCGCGCGGCGGCGGCGCCCGCGGAGGGCCCGGCGAAGGCGGAGGCGCCTGTGGATACGGAAGGAGACAAGGAATCATGAAGACAACACGATCCGTCCTCGTGTCGCTCTTCGCCGCGGCGCTGCTCGCGGCGTGTGGCGGCGCCGCGCCCGAGCCGAAGGCGCCGGTGGAGAAGGCGCCCGAGCCGGCCCCAGAGGCCCCGAAGCCCGAGGCGGGCGGGGAAGCGGCGGCGGCCGGGCCGGACGCGGAGAAGGTTGCGTTGTGTATTGCGACGGCAAACGCCAAGCGCGCGAAGTTCAGCGGCGAGCCGCCGAAGGTGACGGTCAGGCACATCCTCGTGAAATACAAAGGCGCGAAGAACGCGGACGCGTCGATCACGCGCAGCCGCGAGGAGGCCTGCCTGCGGGCGCTCGAGGCGCGCGACAAGCTGGCCAAGGAGGGCGCCGATTTCGACGAGATGGTGAAGCAATACAGCGAGGAGCCCGGCGCGGCGTCGCGCGGCGGTTCGATCGGGGCGGTCGAGCGCGCCGACGTGGTGAAGCCCTTCGCCGACGCGGCCTTCGAGCTCTCGGTGAACCAGATGAGCGACGTCGTGGAGACCGATTTCGGGTTCCACTTGATCTTCCGGACGGAGTGAGCGGCTAGCAGGCTGCTAAAAGCCCGCTTCCTTCATCAGGAAGGACCACTTCGCCTCGACGCCGCGCAGGTCGCCCTTCGCCTTCTCGAGCTGGGCCTTCATGCCGAGGCGCTCGTAATCTTCGATCTGGGCCATCAACGTCCTGCGGCGGTCTTCGAGCTCGCGCACGTCGGGCCGCCGTAGAAACGCCTCGACCTTCTCCAGGGTGTCCGCGTGCTTCGCCTCGGCGGCGTGGAACTCTTCCTCCTCGGCCGGGAAAGCCGATTCCCCCGCGCCTTCTTTGGCCTGCTTCAGCGCGCCGCGCGCCTCGCTCATCACCTGGCGGATGTTGAAGGCCCCGGTGGTCGTCGCGAGCCGGTCCATGGCCGCGCGGAAGCGCTGGATGTGCCCGACGGAGTCGAGCTTCCCGGACTTCTCTTTGCAGATGGCCTCGTAACGCGCGGCGATCGGGCGCGCCTCGTCGGCGGTCGCGCTCGGGAGGTGGTGCTCGCCGCAAGAATTGGCGCAGGCCCGGTATTGCTGGGCCACGCCGCGCTCGTCTGCGCCGCGCTTTTCCATGTCGACGGCCTGGCCATAGATCTTGAGGCAGCTCGCCACGCCCTGCGTCTGAGCGCCCTTGCCGAGCGCCTTCAGGGCCTTGACGTCCTCCACCATCTGGTCGCCGTACTGCGCGCGGATCTGCTCCTCCTGTTCGGCCGGCGTCTGCTCGGGCGTCTCGGGCTGTCCGCCCAAGAGCGCGCAGCCGGAGACGAGGACGCACACCAGCGGCGCCATGCCGCGTGTATCGAATTGCATCTTTGTTTTCCTGGGAATTCACGTGAGGGCGCGTCGTCCGCGGGAGCGACGCGCCCTCGTGTATCGAGGGGAGAGAGACGGATCAGCGGGCCTTGCCGATCGCCTTTTGCCAGGACGGGCGCTCGCTGATGCGGCTCCACCAGGCCGCGACGTTCGGGCGCTCCTTCACGATGTCGCCGAGGCCCGTGTCGACGAGGTACTGCAGGTACGGCGCGTAGGTGATCTCGGCGATCGAGAACGAGCCGGCGAGCCACTGCTTGCCCGCGAGCGCGCGCTCGAGCACGTCGAGGGCCTTGGCCGCCCCCGCCTTGCCCTCTTCGACGACCTTCGGGTCGGGCGTCGTGCCCTTCATCGGCGCGAAGAAGATCTCGAGGATCGCCTTCATCGCGGGCGGGCTGAAGTACGACTGCTCGACGCTGATCCACTGCTCCATGACGCCGAGGTCCTTCGCGTCGGTCGGGGCGAGGCCGCCGAGCTTCGCGTTGAGGTACCGCAGGATCGCGCGCGACTCGTAGAGCACGAAGCCGTCGTCCTCGAGGACGGGCACGACGCCGAAGGGCTGACGGGCGAGGTGCTCGGGGCTCTTCGACTCGCCCTTCATGATGTCGACGAGCACGAACTCGTAATCCACGCCCTTCTCTGTCAGGGCACAGATGACCTTGCGCGTGCAGGTGCTCGCCGGATGACCGTAGACCTTCATGACAATCCTCCTCCCCGTGACGACGGGACGTTGTGGCCTCGCTGTTTACTCCCGCCGGGCGGCGCCGTCCACCGCCTCAAAGTCCGTACACGCGGACGTCGTCGATTCGCCATTCCTCGGCGAGCCCGTCCCCCCCGGCGGTCTGGTCGTCGTAATGGAAGCGGACGACGAAGGGCTTGCCCGCGACGAGGGCCGAGAGATCGAGCCGGACGCGGCCCGACGCGTCGAGGGTGTACGTCGCGACCGGCGAAAAGGGCCCGCCCATCACGGAGACCTCGACGCTGGCGCGGTCGGTGGCCGAGGTCCAGTGGTCGAAGGCGTGGTCGAATTCGAGGAAGACCCGCGTGAAGGGGCCGGCGTCGAGCGGCGGCGTCGCGAGGGCCTCGCCGTCGAGGTCGACGTCGCTCTCGTCCTTGACGAGCGCGTACGGGCCGCCGGAGGTGCTGCCGGTGGTGTTGCTCTGGCTGCAGACGAGCGGATCACACAGGTAAAAACTCCTCGCGTCGTTGCCCGCGTCGACGACGGTGAGGGGGGCGAGGCCCGCCGAGAAGTCCTGCACGAGGAGCGTGGTGACGGCGGCGCATTGCGGGCCCATGCCGAGGTCGACACACGCGGCGCCGTCCTCGCAGCGGTCGGCTTTTCCGGCGGGGTCGCAGGCGAGGCCCGGGGCGAGCACGGGGCGGACCACGGTCTCGAGCGCATACGCGCCGTGATCCATGGCGCTGAAGCCGTCGACGACGAGCCAATAGGTGCCGGCGGCGAGGTTCGTCAGCGAGAACGACTCGGGGTAACCGCCGACCTGCGTGTCGGCGCAGGCGAGCTCGCCGGCATTCGCGGCGCAAGCGTCGAGCAGGTAAACGCCGAGGTCGAAGAGGTTCGAGCCGGGCGCGACGTGGACCGAGAGATCGGCGGGACCCGGGAGCGTGAGGGCATACGTGGCCTCGGGGCCGCCGCCGGTGCAGCTCGCGGCGAGGACGGCGCCGTCCGAGGCGAGCGTGGTGCCCGCGTGGTTGCCTCCGCTCGTGGACGTGGGCATGGCGCAGGTGCCCGAGGTCTCGGCGACGAGGAAGGGTTTTTCGGTGACGCGTAACTCGTACGGGCCGACGTGGGAGGCGCCATAACCGGAGACGACGAGGAAGACGGGCGTCTCGGGCGGCAAAACGGCGGTCTCGAGGCGCGAGAGGGGGCCGTCGCCTTGATCGTCGTCGCAAGCGTGCTCGACGCTGGTGTCGAGGCAATCGAGGTAGGCCCAGGCGACGGTGTCGACGAGCGCGCCGCCGATGTCGGTGGTCTCGAAGGTGACACGTGAAGGCGCGGGGCCTGTGACGTGACGATGCACGACCGCGGGTGTATCCGCGCCGCCGCCCGAGCAGCTCGGCGTGCCGAACCCGCTGACGGGAGAGCCGAGCGTGGTGCCGGTGTAGACGAGGGCGTCGCCTTGCTGCGTGCCCATGGCGGCGAGGTCGACGACGTCGACGTTGTCGCCGCAGAACGGGGCGCCGCCGCCCGCGCCGCCGCTGCCGCCTGCGCCGCCGCTTCCGCCTGCGCCGCCGCTGCCACCGCTTCCGCCGCTTCCGCCGCTGCCGCCGACGCCGCCGCTTCCGCCGCTGCCGCCGACGCCGCCGCTTCCGCCGCTGCCGCCGCTGCCGCCTGCGCCGCCGCTGCCGCCTGCGCCGCCGCTGCCGCCGCTGCCGCCGACGCCTCCGCTCCCGCCTGCGCCGCCTTCGCCGGCGACACCCCCTTGCCCGCCGTCACCGCCGCTGCCGCCTGCTCCTCCCGCGGCGCCTTGTCCGCCTGCGCCGGCCGCGCCGCTGCTGCTGCTGCTCGACGTGGACGTGGTGCCGGCCTCGTCTCCACACGCGGCGAGCGCCACCGTCGAAGCGAACATGCAGGCCAAAAGAGCGTCGCGTGCGTGCGCCATGTCTCCTCCGTTTCCGCCCGGATGAAAGCATGGCGAACGGCGAATTTGGAGCCGCTTGCGTCATGAACGGCGCGGCTCGGGAAATACGCGCCGCGCCATCGGGAAAGCTCGCACGCGGCGCGCGACTCCGCCGGAGCCTCGAACGGTGCCGCTGCCGGGTTGTGCGCCGCGGGGGTTCGAAGCATTCTCGAAACGTCGCTTTCGTCCGGGCGAAAGGCCCATTTTCGAGGACGAATGGCAGGCAAACGCGGGCGCGGAGACTCCGGGGGGAGGTTTCGATGCACGACCTAGCGACGTTCTCGCTCGACGACATGATCGGCTGCGGCGCAATGCTGCGCGGGCTCGGAGAGGGCACCCGCAGCATGGAGGACACGGCCGTGCGCGTCGCGCGCGCGCTCTACGAGAGCCTCGCGCAGCCCGCGACCGGCGAGCGGTGCTGCGCGCTCGTGAGGTTCTTCGAGACCACGAGGTTCGACGCGCTCGCGCCGGAGCGGCGCACCTACGCGCAGCGGAGGGCCATCGGCGAGCCGATCGCGCCGGAGACGACGTGCCTGCACCTGCTCGCGAGCGCGGGCGACGAGCCTTCGTGGAACGATCCCATGGCCTCCGCGGGGCACCTCGCGATCCCCCTGCCGAGCGAGGAGGCGATCGCGCAGATGCCGATGATCGCGCGCTTCTGCGCGCAGCTCGGGCTGACGACGAGCAGCGTGCTCCGGCCCGAGAGGTTCACGGAGCTCGCGGAGCGTACGTACGACGTGTTCCACGTGGAGCACGCCGAAGAGAGCCCGTACGTGCCTGCCAGGGCGAGCTTCGTGTCGCGTTACGGGATCCGCTCGGTCGTCGGCTGCGGCGGCGTCTTGCCGACGGGGCAGATGTTCGCGGTGCTCCTGTTCTCGAAGGTGCACGTGCCTTTGTCGGTGGCGCAGCTCTTCCGGCCGCTCGCGCTGGCGATCAAGCTCGCGGTGTTGCCGTGGTCGTTCGTCGAGGCGGACGAGCCGAAGGCGGAGGCGCCCCGCGCGACGCGGGAGGAGGTGGCGTCATGCGCCCCGTGACCCTCGACAGCGAGACGGCGGTGTTACGCGCGCGCGTGGCGACGCTGGAGGCGCTGCTCGCCGAGCACGAGATGGCCGCGGCGGAGCGGGTGGCGCGGATGGAGCGGCTGGTCTCGGAGCTGTCGGCGCGCGAGCAGGAGCTCGCGCAGCAGCTCGTGGTGGAGCGAGAGAAGACCGAGACGCTCGAGCGGCTGCGGGTCGCGGTGCACGAGCTGTCGACGCCGATCCTGGAGGTCTGGGACGGCGTGCTCGCGCTGCCGCTGATCGGGGTGATGGACTCGAAGCGCGCGGCGCAGGTGATGGACACGTTGCTGGAGGCGGTGGCGCGCATGAAGGGCCGCTACGTGATCCTCGACGTGACGGGCGTGGACGTGCTCGACACGGCGACAGCCGATCACCTGCTGAAGATCGTGCGCGCGGTGGACCTGCTCGGCGCGCGGTGCGTGCTCAGCGGGGTGAGGCCGTCCGTCGCGCAGACGCTGGTGGAGCTGGGAGTGTCGTTCGGGAATCTGGTGACGCTGCGCAACCTGAAGCACGGGCTCAAGGCGTGCTTGCGGTGGAAGGAGGCGGCTAGCGCGAGCGCAGAAAAAGAGGCAGCACCTTCGAACGGACTTCGTCCAGGAACGTCGTGAGCCCGGAGCGCTGGCCTCGCGCGTGCAAGGTGGAGAGCGGCGCGTCTTCGTAACACTTCGCCCTTCGTTCCCGGTCGTCGCCGGTGAGGAGCGTGAGCACGCGCTTCACGCTGCGGCGGTCCTGATCGTGCGTGGCGCGAAGGTCGTGGGCCGAGGTGCGAGGGTCGAGGCCGAGGTCACGCTTGCAGTCGGCGAGGCGTGTTTCTTCGGCGGCGTCTTCCGGGTCGAACCCGGCGAGGAGCCAGGCTTCGAGTTCTGGATCCGGCAAGCCGAGCACGACGCGCAGGCCTGGATCCCGCGCGGCCGCTTCTTCGCGAGCCTGCTTGATGCCGTCCTCGCGCTCCGGTTGTTTGTCGATGTCGCGGATGAGCACGCCGACGGAGATGGGGCGTCCCTGTTTGCGCAACGCGTGGAGGATGGCCAGGGCTTTGCGTGTCGCGAGCGCGTCGGGGGCGCCGGGGCGGCCTCCGAAGTGTCCGCGCTGCGGGCGCACGCCGAGCCTCTTCGCCGTCTCGTCGAGGTGATGCCAGTCGAGGAAGGGGCAGCCGGGATCGAGCGAGACCCAGCTCCGTTGCTCGTCGAGCGCGTGCTCGAAGAGGTCGCGGAGCCAGTCCGTCTCGGTCTCGCGCAGGGTGCGATCGACGATGCAGGTCGTGACCACGAAGTCTTCAGGAGCTTCACAGACGACGAGCAGTCCGACCGTCACTGCGCGGCGTCCTCGCCGAGCACCCACGCCTCGGACTCGGCGCTCCAGAGCTCGCCGCTCGACAGCATGCCCTTCACGCGCTGGGCGTCGGGGTGATCGCTGAGGCGCTTGGTCACGATGGTGCCGTCGTCGCGCGGGTAGAAGACGCGGACGTCGGAAGGGTCGACGCCGTCGAGGATGTAGGGGGAGTGGGTGGTGGCGACGATCTGGAGATCGGGCATCTGCGTGAGCAGGCCGCGGAGCTGTTGCATGAGCTGCACCTGGGCGGTCGGGTGGAGCGAGTGCTCGATGTCGTCGATCAGGAGCAGGCCGCTCTTCGCGTTGGTGTGTAGCGCCGTGAGCAGGCCGAGTAGGACGAGTGTGCCTTCGCTCGCGCCAACCGCTGGGACTCCCTGTGCGCCGCGGAAATCGAATACGAACTCGTTGCCGGTGACCTGCTGCTCGTCGATCACGCGCTGGTTGGGCGATGTTCGTGTTTCGTACTCGGTGATGGTCACAGCCTGCCGGAAGCGGATCCGTTTGAGGGAGGGCACCAGTGTGCACAACCTGCGCTCGATCTCCTCGAAGGCCGGGTCATCCGAGAGCTTGAGTGCCGCGAGGGCTGCAGCGGTATTCTTGCCGTTCTTGTCGACGCGGCTCACGCCGTCGCGGCTGTATCCTGGAGCCGCCACTTGGCCTGCATCAATGCGGAAGGTCGTTGTGGACTGGAGCCATGGCCAAAGGGGATCCCCCCCGAAGCCTGCAAAACTAAACTGCGGGTTTGTCGCGCGCCCCCTTTTCCTGCCCGTGTCGGCGATGAGCAAGATGTGAGGAGACTTCGTCGCGGAAGTGATGTCGACGGCAAGCTTCCACGGCTTGCCATGCATCGACCCATGGGCGTGGATTCCCATGGTCCCTTCCTGCTCACGACTCACGAGTAGCTCAGGGGTTGACGGGCCCGAGAACACGTCGACGATCTTATTCCGTACGACTTGCCCCAGGAGCTCAAGCGCCTGCAGCACACTCGTCTTCCCCGACCCATTCGGCCCCACGAGCACCGTGAGCCGACCGAACTCGATCGTCGTATCCCGGTGGCCCTTGAAGTTCTGGAGCCGGAGCGACTCGATCATGGTCCGACTTCTACCACGTCCGCGTGGTGCCCTCGGATCACCCCTCCCCGTCCTCGTTCGTCCCGGTCGCCTCGTCCTCGCTCGTCCCTTCGCTTGGCTTCTCGCCTCGCAGGAAAAGCGACTCCACGAAGTCTCGTTGCCCCGGGAAGAGCGCGCCGATCGAGCGGTGCACGCGCTCGAGCTCCAGCCGCAAGCGGCCCTTCGCGACGACCTCCTCCGAGCGCTCCTGCGACCAGCCCGTCTGCGCGTCGTCGTTCGTGTCGATCGCCAGTTGCGCGCGATGGGCGGCGTCCTTCAGCTTGTCGACGAGCGCGCCACGTTCGTCGAAGTCCTCGGCTTGTTCGAGGCGCCCGGCGGCCTCGTTCGTGAGCTTCACGCGCCTGTCGATCGGCGCGCGGGTGAGGGTCGTGAGCAACCCCGGGAGGAAGGAGAGGACGGCGGGGTGTTTCTTCGAGCCTCCGCCGAGGCGGAGGGTGACGAGCGCGAGCGCCTCGTTCATCCGGCGCTTGAGAAGGACGAGCGTGGCGTTTTGCTTGGCCTGCGCGGCAGGGCGGCCGAAGAGCTGGGCGTCCTGCGTGTCACGCGCCTCCTTGAGGAGCGAGTCGATGTGGTTCTTGAGGGAGAGCGCGAGCTTCGCGAGCTCTTGTCTGTCGGCGGGCTTGAGGTCCGGAAACTCCGCCCAGGCGCTGATGGAAGACCACGCGAAGGACGCAAAGGCGAGGTGAACCCAGGAGGAAGCCGTCTCGTTGGGCAGGCGCATGAGGAGGAAGCTCCAGAAAAGGTTTTCGGACGTACGAGGAGGCGGAGAGGACGCTAACGAAAGCGGGCAAGGGGCGTCAAGGCGGGGAGGAGGAGGCCGGCGAGACGTTGCAGGAGGGTCAGGGAGGCGGGGAGGAGGGGGGAGGGAGCGTCGCGGGAGGGGGAGGGGGGTGGGGAGGATGCGCTCACCACGTTTCTCCCGCTCTCACCGCAACAGAAACCGACTCAGCACGAACAACGCGATCATCCCCAGCGCCACGCCCACGCCCGCGGCGAGGATCAACACGCCGCTGCCGCTCGATGCCGCGTTCGCCGTGGTGATCGTCTCCATCGCCCTCGGCGTGACGTGTTGCTGCGAGCTCGGCGCCGACGGCAGGTTCGGGCGCGGCATGCTCTGCGGCACGCTCTGCAGGCGTACGCCGCCGTGGGTGCTCGTCTGCGTCGCGTACCGCATCGGTTGCATCTCGTGCAGCGCCGCCTCCAGGCGCGCCGCGAGCACGCCGGCCGTCGGGCGGCGATCACGGTCGCGGCGAAGGCAGTCGTCGATGATCGAGGCGAGCGTCGGAGGTAGGTCCGGACGGCGCGTGGACACAGGGTCGGCGTCACGCGTCATGATGCGGACCATGAGCGCGTTGTAGTTCGGCGCCTCGTGCGGGAGCGTCGCCGTGAGCGCCTCGTGGATGACGACGCCGATCGACCAGACGTCGGCGCGGCCGTCGATGTCGTCGCGGCCCGCGGCCTGCTCGGGGCTCATGTACGCCGGCGAGCCGACGACGGTGCCCGTGCGCGTGAGCGTGAGGTGCTCGGGGTTGCCTTCGAGCATCTTGCTGATGCCGAAGTCGAGGATCTTCAGCACGAGCTCGCCAGACGCCGAGCGATGCGCGTAGAGGTTCGCAGGCTTGAGGTCGCGGTGGATGATGCCCTGCGCGTGCGCGATCTCGAGCGCGCGCACCACGCCGACGAAGAGCTCGGTCAAGAGCGCCGGGTCGAGCATGCGCTCGCGCGTGATCCACGCGTCGAGCCCCTCACCATGCAGGAGCTCGAAGACGAGGAAGGGCGAGCCGTCCTCGGCCTGCCCGAGGTCGAGGATCTCCACGATGCTCGGGCTGCGCACGCGGCCGCTCGCCTTCGCCTCGTTGAAGAAGCGCTGCAGCGAAACGGCGTCGGCCGCGACGTCCGGGTGCAGGATCTTGAGCGCGACCTCGCGGTCGATCAGCTCGTTCTTGGCAGCCCAAACGGTGCCGCTCGCGCCGGAGCCGAGCATCCGGACGAGGCGGTACCGAGACTGGATGAGATCACCAGGGTTCAACCGGCTGGGGAGGATACCAAAGCTCGGCCGTCAGGTGTCGTAGTAGAGGAAGAACTCGTAGGGGACGGGGCGCAGGCGCACAGCGTCGACCTCACGCTCACGCTTGTACTCGATCCACGTGTGGATGATGTCCCGCGTGAAGACGTCGCCCCGGAGGAGGAACTCGTGGTCACGCTCGAGCGCCGTGAGCGCCTCGTCGAGCGAGCCAGGGCACTTCGGCACCTCCTTGAGCTCCTCGGGCGAGAGCGCGTAGATGTCCTTGTCGAGCGGATCGCCGGGATCGATGCGGTTCTGGATGCCGTCGAGGCCGGCCATCATCATCGCGGCGAAGGCGAGGTACGGGTTGCACGAGGCGTCCGGGAAGCGGACCTCGATGCGGCGGCCCTTCGGCGAGTTGCCCGCGGCGACCGGGATGCGGATCGCTGCCGAGCGGTTGCGGCTCGAGTACGCGAGGTTGACGGGCGCCTCGTAGCCAGGGACGAGCCTGCGGTAGCTGTTCGTCGTCGGGTTCGTGAGGGCCGCGAGCGCCTTCGCGTGCTTCAAGATGCCGCCGATGTACCAGAGGCCGATGTCCGAGAGGCCCGCGTAGCCGTCACCCGCGAAGAGGGGCTTGCCGTCCTTCCAGAGCGACTGGTGGCAGTGCATGCCGCTGCCGTTGTCGCCGAAGAGGGGCTTCGGCATGAACGTCGCGGTCTTGTTGTGGCGCTTGGCCACGTTCTTCACGACGTACTTGAACCACATGAGCGTGTCGGCCATCGACGTGAGCTTGTCGAAGCGCACGCCGATCTCGCACTGGCCCGCGCTCGCGACCTCGTGGTGGCCGACCTCGACGTAGACGCCGCTCTCGATGAGCGTGGTCATCATGTCGGCGCGCACGTCGCCGAGCGAGTCCGTCGGCGCGACGGGGAAGTAGCCCTCCTTGTGGCGGATCTTGTGCCCGAGGTTCGGGCCCGCCTTGCCCGTGTTCCAGACGGCCTCGTCCGAGTCGAGCTCGTAGAAGGCGCCGCGCGGGGAGTTGTCGTAGCGGACCGAGTCGAAGACGAAGAACTCGGCCTCGGGGCCGAAGAACGTGGTGTCGGCGATGCCCGTCGCGCGGACGTGGTTCTCCGCCTTCTGCGCGATGTACCGCGGGTCGCGGCCGTAAGGCTGGCCCGTCACCGGATCGGAGATCTTGCAGATGAGCGAGAGCGTCTTCTGCGCGTGGAACGGGTCGATCTTCGCCGTCGTCGGGTCGGGCGTCATCGACATGTCCGACGCGTTGATGGGCTGCCAGCCGCGCACGGAGGAGCCGTCGAAGCCGATGCCCTCCTCGAACATGTCCTCGGAGAGTCGGCTGACCGGGATCGTCGTGTGCTGCCAGATGCCGGGCAGGTCGATGAACTTGAGGTCGACGAACTTGCAGTCGTGGTCTTTCGCGAATTGAATGACGTCTTTCGGCTTCATGTTCCTTCTCCGTCAGATCGCGTCCTCGCCGCGCTCCCCGGTGCGGATGCGGACGGCTTCGTCGACCGGGACGACGAAGATTTTTCCATCCCCGATGCGGCCGGTCTTCGCGCTCTTCTCGATGGCGTCGATGACGCTCTGGACCAGCGGGTCCGGCACCACGATCTCGAGCTTCACCTTGGGGACGAAGTCGACGACGTACGCCGAGCCGCGGTAGACCTCTTTTTTGCCGCCGGTGCGACCGAAGCCCTTCACCTCGGTCACGGTCATGCCCTGGATGCCGACCTCCGCGAGGGCATCCTTGACCTCGTCGAGCTTGAACGGCTTGATGATCGCCTCGACCTTCTTCATCTCTCGGACCTCTCGCTCGGGGGGCCGGACGTGGTCTACGGCCCCCTCGGTTTCGGGAATGTTTCAGCGCACGCACGCCGGTAAAAAATCTCGCGCTCGCAAGACGGGCGGAAATTTGGTGGCCCGCGTCGCCAAGATCGCGGCTCCTGGGGGAGGCTCACGCGCGCGGGGGTTCTCCCCGGGCCGTCCGGTCGGCCGGTTCGACGCGCAATCGGCATCCGCCTACGTCGTAGAGTTGTCGGCGGGTTCCACCTCGCCTACCCTCGCGAGCGACTCCGCCCTTTTCCGTTCGTCGCCGATGATCTGATGGCCTCACCGACCTCGACGAAGCTACCGGTAGGTACCCTCCTGTCGGGGAAGTACAAGATCACCCGCGAGATCGGCCGTGGTGGGATGGCGGCCGTGTACGAGGCCGAGAACATCGACATCGGCAAGCGGATCGCGATCAAGGTCCTCGCGCAGGAGCTGACGACGTCGATGGTGGTGGTCGAGCGCTTCTTCCGCGAAGCGCGCGCGGCCGCCGCGATCCGCAGCCCGTACATCTGCGACGTCTACGACTCGGGGCGCCTCGAGAACGGCCCGCCCTTCCTGGTGCTGGAGCTGCTCGAGGGCGAGTCGCTCTACGAGCGGATGACGAAGGTCCGTTACTTCGACATCCAGACGACGCTCGCGATCGTCACGCAGGTCTGTCGTGGGCTGACGAAGGCGCACGCGGCGAACATCGTCCACCGCGATCTGAAGCCCGAGAACATCTTCCTCGGGAAGGACGAGGATGGACAGCTCCTCGCCAAGATCCTCGATTTCGGCCTCGCCAAGTTCTACACGCCGCTCGAGGGCTCCGGCGGCACGCAGCAGGCGCGGCTGACGCGGGAAGGCGCGGTGTTCGGGACACCCGCGTACATGAGCCCCGAGCAGGTCCGCGGGCAAGGCGCCGTGGATCATCGCGCCGATCTCTGGGCGCTCGCGTGCATCGTCTACGAGTGCTTCACGGGCAGGACCGTGTGGCAGACGGAGCAAGGCGTCGCGATGACGTTCGCGCAGATCGCGAGCGCGCAGCCGCCCGATCCGCTGGTCTACCGGCCCGACCTGCCGACGACGTTCAAGGCGTGGTTCGACAAGGCGCTCGATCGCAAGATCGAACATCGCTTTCAGACGGCGCGCGAGTTCGCCGAGGAGCTGTCGGCCGCGTTCGAGACGGCGAGGCCCGAGTTCTCCGGCCTCTTCCCCGCCGATCAGATCAACACGATGGGCAAGACGATCCCCGCGCCAGGGCCCTCGAGGCCGGGGTTCACGGCGACGGGCAACGAGCTGCCGATGGTGTCGCTGGCGCCGCCCTCGTCGACGATGCCAGGCCCGTTCGCCTCGATGCCGCCCGCCTCCGTGCGCGGAGGGCCGCAGTCGGAGGGCGTTGCCTCGCCACGCGGGACGAAGTCGACGTTCGAGGCGCCGCCGGGCACGCTGGAGCCGCTCGGCCCGGGTTTGTCGCAGGCGCCGCCGCGCCCGAAGACGGCGGCGCTCGGGGTCGTGACGGCCGTGGTGCTGGTCGCGCTGCTCGGCGGCGGTTACGCGGCCTGGACGAAGTTCGGGCCGGACGCGAAGGGAGGCGCGGGGACGGCCTCGTCGTCGATCCCGAGCGGGAGCGCGAGCGTCACTTCGCCGCAGCCGAACGCGTCGTCGAGCGTGCGCCCGGCGTCATCCTCGTCGGCGGACGCCGCGAACGCCGCCCCCGTGTTGCCATGGAGGCCGATCGTCGCGGAGGCGCAAGCGACGCTCGCGGAGGGTGATCACAAGGGCACGCTGAAGCTGCTCAAGGACGCGTTCGACAAGGGCGGCCACGGCGTGCCGCGCACGATGCTCGAGCACGTGCAGGTGGCGATCTCGGCCGCCGCGGCGAAGTCGCCCTGCTCGCTGACGGGCCTGGCGAGGCCACGATCGTACGACCTCGGATCGGCGCAGCCGCGGCGCGTGCCCGCCGGTCGGCCGTGGATCGCGCTCGGTCCGCGGGGCCCGATCATGACGTGGACCGACATGCACGAGGGGCAGGAGCACGCCTACGCGGTCGCGCTCGACGCGTCGATGCGGGCGCTGTCGGAGCCGATCGACGTCACGCCGGAGGGCGTGGCGGTCAAGCAGCCGGTGGTGATGTCGTTCGACGATCAGCTCGTGCTGCTCTACGCGGACGGGCACGGGACGGAGGCGGGCGTGCACGCGCGCCTGCTCGATCCGGACGGGCGGATCGGCGGTCCGCTCGTGAAGATTTCGCCGCTGCGCGGGCCGAGCTCGGGCACGTCGATGCAACGCGCGGCGGACGGCACGTTCCTCGTCGCGTGGTCGGCGGAGGTCGACACGGGCGGCGACGAGCTCTTCCTGCGACGCCTGTCGGCGAAGCTCGAGCCCCAGGGCGAGGCCGTGCGCGCGACGGACTTCGTGCCCACGGGCCCGAACAAGCCGCGCGTGCGCTCGCCGATGGTCGGCATCGTGGGCGACGTCGCGCACGTGTCGTTCCGGCTCGAGCGCACGCCGAGCCAGGTCGCGTATCACATGCGGCTGCCGCTCGCCGAAGCAGGCAAGGGCGTCGAGCCGCGCAAGAAGGGCGACCGCCAGGATCGCTGGATCGGCGAGACGATCGTGGTGAACACGGACAAGTCGAAGGCCGACATGACGGGGATCGCGTGCACGAAGGACGCGTGTTTCCTCGTGTGGGACGGCGAGAGCAACTCGGGCGTGTCGGCGGCGTACCTCGACGCGGCGAACGCGCAGCCGCTCTGGCGCGACAAGCGGTTCAGCAAGTTCGGCGGTCACCCGTCCGTCGGCGTGGACGCCGCGGGCAACGGGCGCATCGTGTGGTTCGAGAAGGGCGGGGTGATGACCGCGCCGATCAGCCGCGACGGCGTGAAGAACGCCGCCGCCGCCAGGATCGCCCGCGTGAGCGGCGCGCAGCCGAGCCCCGCGGTCATCGCCGGCAAGGCGCCGGGCGAGTGGCTGATCGCGTGGCTCGATTTCGAGGCAGGGGTGCTCGAGCCCTACGCAGCGCGCTTCGTCTGCAAGTGACGCGCATGCTGGTCATCCCGCCGCGCTCCGATCTGCGATCCCAGCCCATCGAGACGCCGCGCCTGCTGCTCGCGCCCGTCGATCCGGCGGACTCGCCCGAGGTGTGGCTCGCGGTGAACGGCTCGCGGCCGATGCTCTCGAAGTGGCTGCCGTGGGTGCAGTACTACACGGAGCCGGCGTCGAGCGTGCGCTTCACGGAGGCGTGCGTGGCCGACTGGGATCAGGGGCGCGCGGTGCGCTTCGCGATCCGGGAGCGCGCAGGGCGCACGTTCGCGGGCGTGGTGGGGCTCGAGTCGTGCGTGCACATGCATCGCTCTTGCGAGCTCGGGTACTGGCTGCGCAAGGAGAGCATGCGGCGCGGGCTGATGACGGAGGCCGCGCGCGCAGCCGTGGAGTTCGCGTTCCGGTACATGGGCGCGCATCGCGTGCGCGTCGCGGCGGCGACGGACAACCACGCCTCGCTGCGGGTGATCGGGCGGCTCGGCTTCCGCTTCGAGGGCATCGCGCGGCAGGCCGAGTGGTGCGAGGACCGCTGGCTCGATCACGCGGTCTTCGCGCTGCTCGCGACCGATCCGCGCCCGACCTGAGCGTCCCCCTTGAAGGACGGGGCGATGCGGATGATGCTCGTCCGCGGGGGAGACGAACGTGCGGCGTTTCTCGTTACGACGATTCCGCGGCAGCCTCCCGCTCTTGCCGGTGGCGCCGGTGCTGGTGCTGGTGATCGGCATCGCGACGGCGTTCGCCATCGCGCTCCTCGGGATCACGCAGCTCCGACGTATCAGCGACGACGCCTCCTCGCTGCGCGCCGCCGCGATCGCGGGCACGCTCGCGGCGCGGATGCGCGTCGCCACGGTGGAGGAGCGCCCCGAGATCGTGGGGCGCGCGGCGAGGCGGAGCGGCACGGAGCTCCTGCTCGTCGAGCAGGGCGGGCAGATCCTCGTGGACGAGAGCTTCGGCCCGCCGAACAAGGCCGAGGTGCAGCGCCTGCTCGCGGCCGGGAGCGGCGAGACACGCACGGCGCTCGGTCGCGTGCGGTTCGCGGCGCGCCCGCTGGATCCGCCGCTCGATGGCATCACGGTGCTGGCCTTCGTGTCGGCGCCGAGCCCGCCGCCGGGGTACGTGCCGCTCGTGAACGCGGTCGCGGCGCTGACGGTGCTCCTGCTCGGCGTGGCGGTCTCCGTCGCGGTCGCGTTCACGAAGCAGCTCCGCGACGACGTCGACTACGTGCGCGAGCGCATCGTGGACATGGCGCGCCCCGACGCGGCGCCGACGGGTGAGCCGATCCCCCTCCGTTCGCTCGATCAGGTCGGCGTGCTGACGGCGGCGTTCAACCTGCTCGTCACGCGTTTCGCGGCCGCCGAGCGCAGCTACCGCGCGGATCTGCAGCAGGCCTCGGAGATGGACAAGGAGCGCTCGGCGTTCCTCGCGGGGCTGAGCCACGAGCTGCGCACGCCGCTGAACGCGATCCTCGGCTTCGCGCACGTGCTCGAGAGCGAGGTCGACGGCCCGCTGAGCGACGAGGCGCGCGAGTCGCTCGCCGTGATCCGGACGAGCGGCGAGCACCTCAGGCAGCTCATCGACGACATCCTCGAGCTCTCGGCGCTGGAGACGGGCACGCTGCAGCTCTCGCGCGGGCCCGTCGACGTCCGTCAGATCGCCGAGCAGGTCGTGCGCGAGGCGACCGCGACCATCAAGCGCAAGCCGCTCAGGCTCGAGGTGACGGGCGAGAGCCGGCTCTACGCGTACGCGGACAAACGGCGCGTGCGGCAGATCATCACGAACCTCGTCTCGAACGCGGTGAAGTTCACAGCCCATGGCTCGGTCACCGTGCAGATCGAGGCGCGCGGGTCGTTCGTGAAGATCGAGGTGCGCGACACGGGGCCGGGGATCCCGCGGGAGCAGACGGCGGCGATCTTCGAGGAGTACCGGCAGCTCGGCGACGCGCAGTCGCGACGCAGGGGCACGGGCCTCGGCCTCGCGATCACGAAGCGGCTCGTGCAGATGCACGGCGGCACGATCGACGTGAGCAGCGAGATGGGCCGCGGCTCGACGTTCACCGCCACGCTGCCTCACCTCGCGGATCCAGGCACGATCGTGGAGTCGTCGAGCGACTCGCGCGTGATCGATCTGTCCTCGGATCCGCCGCCGCGACCGGCGCGCCTGCTCGACTCGATGACGCCGCCGCCGATGCCGCTGCCGCGAAGGGAGCGTGATCGATGAGCGACGTCGCCCGCACCTTCACCCGCGCCATCCTGGGTCGCCAGCTCCTCACGGGCATCGGGGGTTTTTGCGCCATCGCGCTGCTCGCGCCGAACCTCATCGTGCTCGACTGGCCGATGACGAAGAAGGTCCTCGTCATCGGCGCCGCGCTCGCCGTCGTCGCGTGGGGCCTGTGCCTGCTCGTGACGTTGCTCCGGATCCACAAGCATCGCGCGCTCTTGCGCGTGCTCTCGGGCGGCGCCGCGACGGTGCGCGCGCAGGACTACGGCGACCTCGCCTCGCTGCCGAGCGCAATCACGCTGCGGACCTTCGTCGTCGGCTCGATCGTCGCCTTCGCCAGCCTCGTGCCCGGCGTCCGCCCCGAGAAGCTCGATCAGGGCCGCGCCATAAGCCTCCTCTGCCTCTCGATCACCATCGTCGGCGCCGCCTCGCTCATCCAGTACGTGCTCCTCCGCGGGGCCACGGTGCGCCTGCTCGAGCTCGTCCCGATCGAGCCCATCACGACGCTGCTCGAGTCGCAGGAGCTGCACCAGATCCCGCGCCGCAGGCTCTTGCAGAAGTTCCTGATCGCGGTCGTCGCGCCCGTCGCGCTCGTCGGCGTGGGCGCGGTGCTCACGACGCACGCGCACATGCGCACGCTCACCGAGCAGAGCCGGAAAAACACGGCGCTCCTGCTCGCGAAGATCGCGCTCGATCCGGGGCCGGGTCAGGGGAACAAGAACGCACGCGAAGACGCCGTGGCGGCGGCCGCGGAGCACGGGTTCCTCGCGCGGATCACCGGCCCGCGGCGCGACGGTGATCCCAACCTGCGCCGCGAGACCGACGGCGAGCTCGTGCTCAGCGTGCCGCTCGAAGAAGGCCAGGCCGACGTGCGGTTCACGGCCGAGCTCGATCCCGCGGTCACGACGGAGGGCGTGGGGATCGCGCTCGCGTTCGTCCTGATCGCGGCGCTGCTCGGCGTGCTCATCGGCCAGGCCATCGCGTCCGACCTGAAGCTCGCCACGCACCGCGTGCGCCTGCTCGGCACGGAGAGCGTGCTGCGCGGCGCGACGCAGATCGCGCGGCCTGCGCGCTTCGAGCTCGTCGCGCGGCTCGGGCGGGCGATCGAGGTCCTCGCCGAGCGCTTCCGCATCTTCGCCGGCGCGCAGGAGCGCGCGCTCGAGGCGCAGGAGGCCGCGCAGCGCATGCGAGGCCTGCTCTTCGCGAGCGTGAGCCACGACCTGAAGAGTCCGCTGAACGCGATCCTCGGCTTCGCGGAGCTCGTCGGCCGCGAGGAGCTCACGGCGAGCCAGCGCGAGAGTTTGGAGCTCATCGCCAACCGCGGGCGCGAGCTGCTCGCGCTCATCGAGTCGATCCTGGACACCGCGCGCGTCGAGGCCGGACAGCTCACGTTGATGCCGAGGGCGACCGAGGTCGCGCTCCTCACGACGGAGGCCGTGCGCAGGGCGCGCGAGCTCGCGGGCGACGCGCAGAGCGAGGTCGTCGTCGAGATCGCCGAGGGGCTGCCGACGATCCCCGTGGATCCTGCGTACGCCGCGCGCGCGATCGCCGTCGTCGTGGCGCACGCGATCCGGACCGCAGCAGCCGACGCGTCCTCGCGCGCCGTTCGTGTGCGCGCGCTCCGCCCTGCCCAGCCGGGTCAGGCCGTTCGGATCGACGTCGAGCTCGGCAGCCGCAACACGACACGCGCCGAGCTCGACGCGCTCTTCGCCCGCCGCGCCACCTCCCGCGGCCGCGGGCTCACGCTCGGCTTGAGCCTCGCGCGCTCGATCATGGAGCTGCACGGCGGCTCCGTGAAAGTGGAAGACACCCCCGACGGCGCGCCCGTCGTACAGTGCGTTCTCCCCCTCGTGATCCCGGGCAGCCGCCCGCGGCTCTCCTCGAAGCCTGCGCTCGGGTGACTTCCCTCTTTCCTTCGTACGGGTTACGTCCTGCCGCATGTCCGAGCGCGTGATCTCTCCGGCGTCCACCGCGGACGACGACCGCTTCGATCGGCTCTTCCGGCCGGACTCGCTCGACGAGTACGTCGGGCAGGACAAACACCGGCAGAACCTGAAGGTCTTCGTCGAGGCCGCGAAGCGCAGGCGTGAGCCGGTCGATCACACCCTCTTCTGCGGCCCTCCCGGCCTCGGCAAGACGACGCTCGCGCACATCGTGGCGCGCGAGATGGGCGTGAACCTGCACGCCACGAGCGGCCCGGCCATCGAGCACAAGGGCGCGCTCGCCGGCCTGCTCACCAAGCTCGAGGCGCGCGACGTCCTCTTCATCGACGAGATCCACAGGCTCACGCCGGCCGTCGAGGAAAGCCTCTACCCCGCGATCGAGGCGTTCAAGATCGACATCATGACGGGCGACGGCCCGTACGCGACGACGATCCAGCTCGCGCTCAAGCCCTTCACCCTCATCGGCGCGACGACACGAACGGGCTTGCTCACGGCGCCGCTCCTCTCGCGCTTCGGCTACGTCGTGCGTCTCGACTTCTACCCCGTCGAGGATCTGCAGCGCATCATCACGCGCAGCGCGCGGCTCATCGACGTGCCCATCGACGACGCGGGCGCCCGCGAGCTCGCCGCGCGCGCCCGCGGCACGCCGCGCGTGGCCAACCGCCTCTTGCGCCGCGCGCGCGACTTCGCCGAGGTCCTCGGCACCGGCCGCATCACCGCGAAGATCGCCGGCATGACCGCCGAGCGCCTGGAGATCGACGCCGCGGGCCTCGACGAGATGGACCGTCGGCTGCTCATGGTGATCATCGATCACTACGACGGAGGCCCCGTCGGCATCGACACCATCGCCGCCGCGCTGAGCGAGCCGCGCGACACCATCGAGGACGTCTACGAGCCGTACCTCCTGCAGCAGGGCTTCCTCGGCCGCACGCCGCGCGGGCGCATCGCCACGCGAAAGGCTTACGAACACCTCGGAAAGCCGATGCCCACGAAGGGCTCGCCCCAGGGCGACCTCTTCTCCTGACGCGGAAAGAGTGCGGTTGTTTCCCTTCCTGCGCGACCGCGGATAATCTCGTGGCGTGCACCCCGCGCTCCCCGTGCTCGTCGTCGACGACGACGCCGTCAGCCGACACGTGCTGACGCAGGCGCTCGCGGGCGCCGGCATCCCCGTGGCCACGGCGACGTCCGGCACCGAGGCACTCGCGTGGCTCGCCGAGCGAGACGCGTCGCTCGTCCTGCTCGACCTCGTCATGCCGCCGCCCGACGGCTTCGAGGTGCTGCGCCAGCTCCGCGAAGACACGCGCGTCGGCGACGTCCCCGTCGTCGTGCTCACGGCGCTCGACACGGACGACGACATCACGCGCGCCTTCGACGTGGGCGCCGACGACTTCGTCCGCAAGCCGTTCCGCCCCGCGGAGCTGCTCGCGCGGATCCGCGGCCAGCTCCGCATGCGCGAGTACGTCGACGCGCTCTGGCGTCGCGAGCGAGACGCGCGTGTCGTCCTCGAGCTGACGCAAGCGCTCTCGTCGACGCTCGACTTCCGCGACATCCTCTTCACGGTCGTACGTCGTATCGCCGAGGTGGCGCGGGTCGACCGCTGCAGCATCGTGCTCGTCGGCGACAACGTCGACACCGGGTACGTCGTGGCCGCGAGCGACGATCGGGATCTGCGCGACTTGCCCATCGCCCTCGACAAGTACCCCGAGATCCGGAGGACGCTCGAGACGGGCGAGGTGCTCGTGATCGAGGACGCCGCGACGCACCCGCTCTTCGAGGTCGTGCGCGCCGATCTCCCGCAGAATTCCTTCCGCTCGCTCGCCCTCGTCCCGATCGTCTACGACGACAAACCCATGGGCGTGCTCTTCCTGCGCGCCCGGCAGCCGGGGACGATGCGTGATCACGAGCTCTCCCTCGCGCGCACCGTGGCGAACGCGACGGCCATCGCGCTGCGCAACGCGAAGATCCTGCAGTCGCTCCGCGATCAGACGCAGGAGATCAACGTCGCGCGCTTCGAGGCCGAGCGGAGGCTCGCCGCGCTCGAGCGTTACGCCGACTTCTTCCACTCGTCCGCGGACGGCATCCTGGTCGTCGACGTCGACGGACGTATCCTCTTCTCGAACCCTCGCGCCCGCGAGATCACGGGCCTCACCGAGGAGCAGCTCGCCACGAGCAGCCTCGCCGACGTCGTCGACCCGAAGGATCTCCCGACGCTCCATCGCATCCGCAAGAGCTTCAAGCGGAACGTCTTCTCGCACATGGCCGACATCACGATCCGACGTTCGAGCGACATCGCCTGCGAACGTCGCATCATCAGCGTGAGCACGAGCTCGGTGCTCCGCGAGGACGGCGGCGCGATCCTCGTGAGCCTGCGCGACGTGACCGACGATCGCGCCACGGCCGCCGAGCTCAAGAAGACCAAGGAGTTCCTCGAGCGCGTCATCGAGAGCTCGGTCGACGCGATCATCTCGGCCGACAACGAGGGCGTGGTGCGCCTGTTCAACCGCGCCGCGGAGCGGATCTACGGCTACCGCGCGAGCGAGGTCGTCGGCGTGAGGAACGTGCGTGACCTCTACGCGCCGAGCCGCGCCTTCCAGATCATGCGGCTCATCAAGTCGCCGGAGCACGGAGGTC
This sequence comes from Polyangium spumosum, assembly GCF_009649845.1. Lineage (NCBI taxonomy): Bacteria > Pseudomonadati > Myxococcota > Polyangiales > Polyangiaceae > Polyangium > Polyangium spumosum. The sequence goes on along the minus strand of NZ_WJIE01000003.1, from coordinate 569,380 downwards.
CGGGCAGGCTCGAGGGCTACCGGACGGAGGCGCTCGCGAAGGACGGCACCCTGATCCCGGTGCTCCTCTCGGCCGCGCTGATCGTCGAGGACAACCGCCCCGTCGGCTCCGTTGGTCTCTTCACGGACCTCCGCGAGCGGCTGCGCATGGAGGCGAAGCTGACGAAGGCGCAGGACGAGCTCCGCGCGCGAGAGAAGCAAGCGCTCATCGCGGAGCTCGCGGGCGCGGCCGCGCACGAGCTGAACCAGCCCCTCACGAGCGTGCTCGGCTACGCGGAGCTCATCAACCGGAGGGCCGAGGACCCGGCGTCCGTCCGCTCCGCAGCCGCGACGATCCTCGGGGAGGCGGAGCGAATGGCCGAGATCGTCCGGAAGATCGGCAAGATCACGCGCTACGAAACGAAGGCGTACGTGGGGGCAGCGAAGATCATCGACCTGGACCGGTCCAGCGAAGAGGACCCCAACCGAGCGCTCGGGTGAGAGATGGGTGCCGAAGGTCTCGAAGCTCCGATGCGGGAATCCCAGATCCCCATCACGCAAAGGAAAGCGATGCGCCGCGATCTCCCGGTCGAGTGGCTCGACGCTCTGCTCGTCGCCTCGTGCGAGATCCCGCCCGACGCGAGCGCCGAGGAGGCGGCCACGTCGATCGTCACGGCCGTCTTCGAGGTGCTGCCCGACGCGGCGATCGGCGTCTGCGTGCCCGGCGGGCCCGACGGGCAGGTCGTCGTTCGCCGCGGGGCGCGCAGCGAAGGCGAGTCACGTGATCCCACGCGGCTCTTCCCGGACTACGCCTTCGAACGTGTCGTCGTCATCAACGGCGACGAAGGCTCCACGCTGCACCTCGCCTCCGACGACGAGTCGCGCTTCTCGGGCACGGGCTCGATGGACGCCTTCATCGATCGCCTCGCGCTCGCGCTCGCCTCGGCCCTGCGCAACGCCCGCATCCATCGAGCGGCGCGCGCGCACGGCAGCGAGGTGAAGGAGCTCGAGGCCCAGGTCATCCAGGCCGGCAAGCTCGCCTCGCTCGGCCAGATCGCCGCCGGCATCGTGCACGAGCTCAACAACCCGCTCACCTCGATCGTCGCGTACTCGGACTACCTCCACAAGAAGGCCCTGCGCACGGAGGCGGACCCTGCCGACGTCGAGCGCCTCGCGCGCATCAACGAGGCCGCCGAGCGCATCCTGCGCTTCTCGCGTGACCTCATGGCGTACTCGCGCCCCACCGCGTCCGTGCCCGCGCCCGTCGCCATCCACGACACGATCGAGCGCGCGCTCGTGTTCTGCGATCACGTGCTCGGCGAGATGCGCGTCGTGGTCTCGCGCGAGTTCGGCGAGGTGCGCCTCGTGCGTGGCGTCGCGGGTCAGCTCACGCAGGTCTTCGTCAACCTGTTCACGAACGCGGCGCACGCGATGCGCGAGCACGGCGGACGCTTGCTCATCAAGACCGCGACGTCGGCGGCCGAGGGCACGGTGCGCATCACCATCCAGGACGAGGGCCACGGCATCGACGCCGCTCACCTCGAGAAGATCTTCGAGCCGTTCTTCACGACGAAGACCGACGGCACGGGCTCGGGCCTCGGGCTCAGCATCGTGCGGAACATCGTCGCGTCGCACGGCGGCAAGATCCGCGCGTACGCGCATCCCGAGAAGGGCACGGTGTTCGAGCTCGATCTGCCGGTGGCCGCGTCCCCGAGCGAGCCCCCGCAGCGCTGACGGCGCGTTACTTCGCGATCAGGCGATCGCCCTTCTGCGGCAGATCGACCGACATCGCGCCGTTGCGCTCGTAGGGCACGTAGCGGGGCGCGACGCCGCGCGCGGAGCTCGCGTCCGCGTCCGTCATGACCTGCCAGTGCAGGTGCGGCGCGAACGAGTGCCCCGAGTTGCCGCATCGACCGAGCTCGGTGCCTGCCGGGACAAACTGGCCTTTGCGCACGCGCACGGTGCCCGGGATGAGGTGCGCGAAGAGCGAGTACTCGCCGTTCTGATGATCGAGCACGACGAAGTTGCCGTGCATGTCGTACTTGTTCGCGCGCCCCGGGACGTTGTCGGGGACGCCGTCCACCGCGATGATCACCACGCCCGGCGCGTCGGCCACGATGGGCTGGTTGTACGAGGGGTGGTCCTCGTTGCGCTTCGATCGCGGCATGTCGTCGTCGATCACGAGATCGAGCGCGTAGGCCTGATCGTTGTTCGCGCCGTAGTGCGTGCGATAGACGCGCCACTTGCCGACGACCGGGAGCCGGTAGAGCACCGTCCCGGGCGCGTAGATCGGCATGTTCGGAGGAGGAGCGCTTCCGCCGCAGGCAGCGAGCAGGAGGCTTCCAGAGACGAGGAGGGGGGCGAAGAGAGACGAGCGGGGGACCATCCGCCCTAACTATACCGAGGGATCCGGCTCAGGGATTGACCTTGATTCCGATGACGAGGACGCCGCCTTTGTGGTTCTGTCCGGCGACGAAGAAGGTCTCGCCGGCCTTGGCGTTGACCTCGAGCAGCGGGAGGAAGTCGCTGCCGCCCGGCTTCTGGATGCTCGCGCTGATGACGTACCGCTTCGACTCGCCCTTTTTGCTCGGCTGAACGACGTCCTTCAGCGAGACCTTGAGCACCCTGTCGTTCGGCAGCTTCAGCGTGGAGGGGCTCGCCTTCGACGAGGTCTGCTTCGAGCGATCGAGCAGTTTGTAGCTGTTGTACGAGGAGAACGGCGGCTTCGCGAGCTCGGGCATCTTGCCGATCTTGGGGTCGATCCCCGTGCCGTCGTTCGTGCCGTGGAGGACCACGATCTCCATCGAAACGGACGCGTCGGCCTGGGCAGCGGCGGCGCCCTGCGCATGCGCCACGGAGGGGCCATGCCCGAGCGAGAGCCCAAAAGCGGCCACGAGCAAAGCAAACAGCGGGAGCCTCATTGTTCTCCTCCAGCGGAATCGTCGGCCAGCCACACGACGGTGGTGGTGTGGTTCGACGTGGCAGCCTCCGCGGGTACGTAAAAGATCGTGCCGATTCTGGTACCGAAGTCGACGGCCGCCACGGCCACGCCTACCTCGTCGTCGCCGTCCTGCACATCCGTATCGGCTGCGCGAGGCGCCTCCGTCGGCGTCGGGGCAGGGGCCGCAGGCGCTTCCGCGGGCGTCGTGACCACGGCCACGGGCGCGCCTTGCGGCCCAGGCGTCGCGACGTCCATCCGCCCCCAGATCATGAGCCCCGCCGCCGCCGCGACCGCGACGGCCGCGAGCGCGAAGATCCCGCGGGAATTGTCGTTCGACGGGCCCGACTTCGCCGCGACCTTGCCGAGGCCCGGCCGAAGCAGCGGCTTCACCTCGGCGTCCTTGCGCTCCGAGGCGTCCTCGCCCGACGCGGGCGCGGCGTCCCTCGCGTCGCGCGTCGTGCTCTCGTCGGCCGCGATCCGGGCCATGATCCCGTCCGTCAGATCGATCGTCGCGGCGCTCTCCGCGTTCTCCCGGACGATCGAGCCTGCGAGCGAGAGCGCGGCGACCTTGCTTCGCAGCACGCCGTCGCGCGAGACGGCCTGACGAACCTCGCGCAGGCGCTCGCCTTCGAGCTCACCGTCGACGTACATCATCAGCTCGAGGTCCGTCGGCGGCCGCTTCGTGCGCGTCTCGTGGGCTTCTCCGTTCATCATCTTCGTGCTCACGGCGCCTCCTCCGGCTCGGCTGCGATGCCGTCTGTGTTGCCGCCCCGCGAACGCCCTTCCTCTGCGTAACAATCCGCGAGCGCGCGCTGGAGCTTCTGCCGGGCGTGGAACAGCCGGCTCATGATCGTTCCCTTCGAAACGCCCATGGCCACGGCCATTTCTTCGTACGACATGCCATCGACCTCACGCATCAGGATCACGCCTCGGTGGTAGGGGGGCAGGGCGTCGAGGGCGGCCTGTATGCGACCCGCGATCTCCCGGCGACGCATGACGTCGATCGGGTCGGCCCCATCGATGCGCGACACCAGCGGGAACTCCGTCGGTTCCTCCGAAGCGGCTTGCCCGTCGACGAGCTCGGCGTCCCGGCGCCCAGGCTTGCGCATGAGGTCGATCGCGAGGTTCGTGACGATCCGGTAGAGCCAGGTGAAAAAGGACGACCCACCCTGGAAGGTGCCGAGGTTGCGGTACACCCGCAAAAAAGCGTCCTGCACCAGCTCGCGTGCGTCGTTCTCGTCGCGGACGAGGCCCATCGCGATCGCGAAGGCCCGGCGCTGGTGGCGCTCGACGAGCCGCCTGAACGCCGCCTGGTCCCCCTTCTGTGCCCGAAGGATGAGCTCACGATCTTCCTCTGCCTCCCGCCTTCGGGCCTCTTTGTTGGACGCCTCCTGCGAAGGCCTATTCACGCGGCCGATACGGCCGATCGCGGCTTCGGGCGGCGCCGGGGCGTCGGGAAGCTCGTCCGGCAGCCCCAGGGCACCTTCAGGCTGGTCGTCCGTCGGGTCGGCCGGCTCGGGCCGGAGGGACTCGTCCGGGGGCATGGGAATCGGGGGCACGTCGATGAGGTACTCTAGGCGATCGGCCTTCCGGCCGAAAGGTCAAGGCTCCTCACGGTCGTCAATCGGCTCGAGCTCGCCAAGCGTCACGCGGACGTCGAAGACCCGCTCGAGCCGCGCGATCCGCAAGGTCACCGTCTTGTTGACGCCCGCGATGCTCGCGAGCCACCGGAGCTCGTTCGGATCCGAGACGGGCTTGCCGTCGAAGGAGACGATGACGTCGTCAGGCGAGAGCCCAGCACGATCGGCCGGCCCACCCGCGATCACCCGCTGCACCCACGCGCCCTTGCGATCCGGCCGCCGCAAGCGGCTCGCCTCGATCGGGTTCAGCGCGTCGACGAAGACCCCGAGCGCGCTGCGCCGGATCTTCCCGTCCCGGAGCAACGTGGGCAAGAGCTGCTTGACCATGTTGATCGGGATCGCGAAGCCGATGTTGTTGGCGTTCGCGCGGACGGCCGCGTTGATGCCCACGACCTCGCCACGCATGTCGAGCAGCGGGCCGCCCGAGTTGCCGGGGTTGATGCTGGCGTCGGTCTGGAGGAAGTTGAAATAACCGCTGGGATCGAGGCCCTTCACGTCGTCACGCGTGCGGCCCTTCGCCGAGAGGATCCCCGCCGAGACGGTGTGCGAGAGGCCAAACGGGTTGCCGATCGCGACGACCCAGTCACCCACGTCGATCACGTCCGAGTCGCCCAGCGAAAGCGAGGGCAGGCCTCGTTCGTCGACGCGCAGGACCGCGATGTCCGTGTGCTTGTCGCGCCCCACGACCGTCGCGCGCATCTCACGGCCATCGACGAAGCCAACGACGATGTCCGTCGCATCCTCGATGACGTGGTTGTTCGTCAGCATGAACCCCTCGGGGTCGTAGACGAACGCCGTCCCGAGGCCCTCGGAGACGGCACGACGGCGGCCCGAAGCGGTCTCCTTCTCGACGCGCGCCTTGACCGTCGCCACCGCCGGATCCGCCTTCTTCGCGAGGGGCGCGAAGGAGATCGGCGTGCCTTCCTGGGTCACGATCGCCGGCGCGGCGGGCGCCGTCCGCGCGTGCGCAGAGGGAGGAGCCATCGGCGCCGCGCTGCTCGGAAGAGGGATCGCGCCGGGCGGGAGCGAAGCCCCAGGCTCGCCCGCCCCGGACGCGTTGCCCGACGAGCCGCCGCCCTTGCCACACGCCGACGCAGCCACGAGGAGCCACGAGATCAAGACGAGGAGCAGGAGCGGCGGGCGAGGTGAGCTCACGTTTCTTTGGATACCTCCGCGAGGCGCTCGCGCAACTCGTCGAGCGCCTGCGTGAGGAGCCGCTCCTCGTCGCCCGTGAGGTTGCCCTTCGTCTTCTCCTCGAGAAGCGTGAGCAGATCGATGTCCTGCTGGGCGAGGTCGAGGTTGCGCTCCGAGTGCCCATCCGGGCCGGGCATATCGCCGAGATGGACGTGCGCCGAGCCGATGATGGACATCACGAAGATCGAGAAGTCGAGCTTCGGGAGCTGCCCCGCTGCCGGCGCGTCGCGATCGCCCTGGCCGCTCACGCCTCGCCTGCCTCGTTGGCTACGTCGGCTACGTCGGCTACGTCGGCTGCGTCGGCTACGTCGGCTGCGTCGGCTACGTCGTCGACATCATCGTCGTCATCCGCGTCCACGTCCGCGATCGTCTCGCTGCTCTGGGCCGGGGCAGCCGTGACCGCGGGCATCGTCGCGACGGGCATCGTCGCGACGGGCATCGTCGCGACGGGCGCAGCCGCCGGAGCCTGCGCCGGGGCCTGCGCGGCAGACGCAGAGACGAGCGCGGGCTGCGCGATGCCGAGCCCCTCGGCCTCGGTCTCGAGCTCGGGGAGCTCGCCGAGGTAACGGTCGAGGTCCGCCTGGGTGATCACGCCCGCGGCGAGGAGGCGCTCGCGCACCCGGAGATCATAGGCAAGCGCGGCAAAGTATCCCTGATCCGTAGCTGCTTTCATCGGTTCGTCGTGTCTCCCTTGGTCGGACTTGCTCCCCCCCGGGTGCAGTAGGCTTCAGCGCTTGCGCGAGAGCTGGACGAGATGTCCGCCGCCCTCGGGCGCGTGGCCATGATCATGGTCGTGATCATGGTCGTGATCGTGGTCGCAGCAGCCGCCACCACCGTCGCCGAGGGCGCGCTCCTCGAGCTCGGCCTGCGCCTCCGCGATCTCCTCTTCGCTCGCCGCGCGCACGTCGTGCACGACGACCTCGAAGCGGATCTTCTGGCCCGCGAGCGGGTGGTTCGTATCCACGACGAACGCGTCGGGGAGGACCTCGACCACGCGCATCGCGATGGATTCGCCGTCGGGGGCCTGCGCGATGAACTCGTCGCCCGGCGTCACGTGCTCGCTGTCGGGGAAATCGGCCTTGTCGACCTCGAAGACGCCCTCGTCGTCGTGCTGGCCGAAGGCGTCTTCGGGCTCGACGACGACCTCACGACGCTCGCCCGCGTGCATGCCCTCGACCGCTCGCTCGAGCCCGGGGAGGATCTGCGCGTAGCCGTGGACGTACTCGAGCGGCTCGCTTTCCGTGGCGCGATCGACCGTATCCCCGTCCTCGTCGAAGAGGACGTACGAGAGCGAGACGCGCGTGTCGGGGCCAATGGCGGGCTGGGACATGGGCCCGTGGGTGTGCCACGTAGGCGCCGCCCCTTCAAGCGTCGCGAAAGGTCCTTTGCCACGGCCGCGCCCGGAGGCTCCACCGTGCTATCACGGGTTCCGTCATGGCCAATCCGGGAGTGCACCTCGACGCGGGCGGGCCGGCCCGGAACAACACGGCCGAGCGAGCCGACCTGCAAAAAGCGCTGTCGCGCGTGGAAGGCCGGGGAAAGTGGCTCCGGTGGCTCGTCATCCTGATCGTCCTCGCAGGCCTCGTCGCGGGCGGGATGATCTGGATGCAGAAGACCAAGCCGCCGCCGCCCGCGCGTTACGTGACCACGTCCCTCACGCAGGGCGACGTCTTCGAGACCATCCAGTCGACCGGGCAGGTCAAGCCGGTCACCGAGGTGCAGATCGGCGCGCAGGTCTCCGGGCGCATCACGAAGGTCCACGTGGACTTCAACAGCCACGTGAAGGCCGGTGATCTCCTGGCGGAGATCGATACGCAGCTCCTCGGCGCGGAGATCGACGCGAACGCAGCGCAAGTCGCGGCCGGGAGCGCGAGCGTCAAGCGAGCCGAGGCGAACCTCGAGACGGCGAAGGTGCGGCTCGATCGCGCGCGGAAGGTCTTCGCGGAGGGCGTGGGATCGCAGGCGGATCTCGACTCCGCGCAAGGGAGCTACGACATGGCGCTCGCCGAGGTGGCGTCCGCCAAAGCGCAGGTCGCGCAGCTCAACGCCACGCTGCGGCGCTCGAACACGAACCTCGCGTTCACGAAGATCTTCTCGCCCATCGAGGGCGTCGTAATCAACCGCGCGATCGATCCCGGCCAGACCGTGGCCGCGAGCTTCCAGACGCCGACGCTCTTCGTGATCGCCCAGGACCTGCGCAAGATGCGCGTCCTCGCGGACATCGACGAGGCGGACGTGGGGCGCCTGAAGGAGGGCATGACCGCGGACATCCGCGTCGACGCGTTCCCGGGCGAGTCGTTCAAAGGGCTCGTGAGCCAGGTGCGATACAGCCCCGTGAACCAGGCGGGCGTCGTGACGTACGCCGCGGTGATCGAGGTCGAGAACCCCGACATCAAGCTGCGCCCCGGCATGACGGCGACGGCGACGATCCACTCGGCCGAGGCGAAGGGCGTCAAGCGCCTGCCGAACGCGGCGCTTCGGTTCAAGCCCGCGCCGCCGATGACGAAGGAGGGCAAGCCGATCCCGCAGGATCCGCTCCCGCCGCTGCCCGCAGGAAAAGGGCGCATCTACGTGATCACCAACGAGACGCCGGGCGCCGAGCAGATCGAGATGCGCGAGGTCGACATCGGCATCACGGACGGCATCCACACGGCGCTGCGCACGGACATCGGTGACCTCAAGGTCGTCACCGAAGAGACCGACGAGGCGACCAAGGGCGCGCGTGGTCGCAGGCCGTTCTAGGCGAGGGACGTGATGAAGGACGCCCCGCCGATCATCGAGTTCGACGACATCCAGAAGGACTACGTCACCGAGGCGGTCGTCGTGCGCGCCCTGCGCGGCGTGAGCCTGACGATCGAGAAGGGCGAGTTCGTCGCGATCATCGGGCAGAGCGGCTCGGGCAAGAGCACGATGATGAACATCATCGGCTGCCTCGATCGACCGACGCGCGGGAAGTACATCCTCGACGGGATCGACGTCGGCTCGCGGAGCAACGACGCGCGGGCCATCGTGCGAAACCACCTCATCGGCTTCGTGTTCCAGGGCTTCAACCTGCTGCCCCGCACGACCGCGCTGGAGAACGTCGAGCTGCCCCTCGTGTACCGAGGCGTCGGCGCCTCCGAGCGGAGGAAACGCGCGGTGGAGTCGCTCTCCGCCGTCGGACTCGGCACGCGCTTGCACCACACGCCGAACCAGCTCTCCGGCGGTCAGCAGCAGCGCGTCGCGATCGCGCGCGCCCTCGTGACGCAGCCGCCGCTCCTGCTCGCCGACGAGCCCACCGGTAACCTCGACACACGCACGAGCTTCGAGGTGCTCGATCTGCTGCAGCGGCTCAACCGCGAGCAGGGCATCACCATCGTGCTGGTCACGCACGAGCGCGACATCGCCGACTGCGCGGGGCGCGTGGTCGAGATGCGCGACGGCAAGGTGCGGCGCGACATCGTCAACGAGAAGCCGACGGACGCAGCGCGCGCGCTCGCGGAGCTGCCGGCGCAGGAAGATTACGGGGCCGCCTCGTGATGGCGATCCTGGCCGCGATCCGGCTCGCGTTGCGCGCCCTCGTGCGCTCCAAGATGCGCTCGAGCCTGACGGTGCTCGGCATCCTCATCGGGGTCGCGGCGGTGGTGATCGTGGTCGCGCTCGGCACGGGCGTGCAGGCGCAGGTCGTCGGGCAGATCTCGAACCTCGGCGCGAACGTCATCTTCATCTTCCCGCAGTCGACGCAGAGCTCGGGCGTGCGCTCGAGCGACGTCAATCGCCTCACGGAGGCCGACGGTCGCGCCCTCGTCGCCGAGGCGACGAGCGTGGCGAACGTCGCGCCCTTCAGCTCCACGGGAGCGCAGGTGATCGCCGGCGATCGCAACGCCGTGACGCAGGTGATGGGCGTCTCGCGCAGCTACTTCCCCGTGCGCGGCTTCTCCGTGGACAAGGGGCAGATGTTCACGGAGTCGGAGGAGCTGCTCAAAGCGAAGGTCGTGATCCTCGGCGAGACCGTCCGCGAAAAACTCTTCGGCACCGGAGATCCGATCGGCCAGTACGTGCGCATCGGCCGCTATCCGTACCGCGTCGTGGGTCTGCTCGCGAAGAAGGGGCAGTCGCCCTTCGGCGAGGATCAGGACGATCGTGTGCTCATGCCGATCGGCAGCTTCCGCGCGCGCGTGGTGCCGAGCCCGCCGGGGCGCGTGCAGCAGCTCATCGCCTCCGCGACGGACGAGCGGACGGTCGACCGCGCCGTCGCGCAGATCGAGTCGATCCTGCGCCAGCGGCACGGGATCGCGCCCGATCAGGATCCGGATTTCGGCATCCGCACGCAGGCCGAGTTCCGCAAATCGTCCGAGGAGATCGTGGGCACGTTGACCGTGCTCCTCTCGTCGATCGCAGCGGTCTCGTTGCTCGTCGGCGGCATCGGCGTGATGAACATCATGCTCGTCAGCGTGACCGAGCGGACGCGCGAGATCGGCATCCGCATGGCGATCGGCGCGTCGGCGGCGGACATCATGACGCAGTTCCTCGTCGAGGCGATCGTGCTCAGCGTGATCGGCGGCGTGTTCGGGCTGGGGATCGGCGCGGGCGTGATCAAGGCGCTCGGCGGCGCGCTCGGCTGGTCGCTGGAGCTCCCGATCCCGGCGGTCGTCGCCGCGATGGGGACGAGCGCGGTGATCGGGATCGTGTTCGGGTTCTTCCCCGCGAGGAGGGCGGCGCTGATGGATCCCATCGTCGCGCTGCGACAAGAGTGATCGGCATCTGGCGTGTCTTGTCCGCGATCGCGATCGCCATGCGGGCGGTCCTGCGCAACAAGCTGCGCGCGGCGTTGACGATCCTCGGCATCACCATCGGCATCGCGGCCGTCGTGACGATGACCGCGCTCGGCGACGGCGCGCGCGCCAAGATCAACGGGCAGATCACGAACCTCGGATCGAACGCGCTGATCGTCTTTCCGCAGTCGGCGAGGGCCTCGGGCGCGCGCACGGCGGGAGGGTCGAAGCTCTCGGAGTCCGACTGCCAGGCGCTCGAGCGCGAGTCGACGAGCATCAAGGCCGCTGTGCCATTCCTGCGCGCGTCGGCGCAGGTCGTCTACGAAGGGCAAAACGCGAAGGCCGAGGTGATCGGCTCGCGCCTCGGCTACCTCCAGGTGCGCAACTGGAAGCTGCAGAGCGGCGAGCCGTGGACGACGTCGTCCGAGAACGTCTCGGAGAAGGTCGTGGTGATCGGCACCGGGACGGCGAAGGAGATCTTCGGCTCGGCCGATCCCGTGGGTCGATGGATCCGCATCGGCCGGCATCCTTATCGCGTGCTCGGCGTGCTCGAAGAGAAGGGCCCTTCGCCGTTCGGTCGGAGCCAGGACGACGTCGTGGTCATGCCGATCAGCACGATGCGATCCCACGTGCGGTTCACGCGGCCGGGCGAGACGGACGCCATCATGATGAGCGCCACGAGCCCGGAGACGACCGACCGCGCGAAGAAACAAGCCGAGGAGATCCTCCGCCAGCGGCATCGCATCCGCGAGGGAGAAGAGGACGACTTCCTCATCCGCACGCAGGCCGAGTTCCAGCAGATGCAGGACAAGATCTACGGCGTCCTGTCGCTCCTGCTCGTCGGGATCGCGGCCGTGTCGCTCGTCGTGGGCGGCATCGGCGTCATGAACATCATGCTCGTCAGCGTGACCGAGAGGACCCGCGAGATCGGCATCCGCATGGCGATCGGCGCGCGCGAGATGGACATCCTCGTGCAGTTTCTGGTCGAGTCGCTCGTGCTCGCGACGCTCGGCGGGGTCGTGGGGACGACGATCGGCTACGCGGCGATCCTGGGCCTCGGCGCGGCGCTCGATCTGCCGATGAAGCTCGCGCCCCAGGCGCTCGCGGTCGCGCTCGGGACGAGCACGGCGATCGGGCTCGTGTTCGGGTTTTTCCCGGCGCGCAGGGCCGCACGCATGGATCCGGTGCAGGCGCTCGGGCGCGAATGACGGGACGACAAAAGGCCACGCGCCCCGGAGCCTCTCGGCCGCGGGGCGCGTGATCGTTCGGTCGATCGAGCCCGGGGGTTTGGGGGCGAAGCTCCGCTTGCCGGAGCGAAGCCCCCAAGCGTCGACTAATGACTGGACTGGCTCTTCTTCATGAGGTCCGCGAAGGTGCCGAACTTCGCCTCGCGGGCGACACCAGCGCGGTACGACTGGTAGGCCTGCTTCTCGGCGTCCTCCTTGAGCGCGCGGATCGAGAGCTTCGCCTCGCCGCGGCGCGGGTCGACCTCGAGCACCTTCGCGTCGAGCTTCGTGCCCACGGGGAACTCCTTGCGGAGATCCGTGCCACGCGCCGTGCCGGTGTGGCCCGCCGGGATGAACCCGCGCGCCGCGCGCCCGGTGACGCCGAGGACGCGGACCGAGAGGCCTCCCTCGACGGCCGCCACGACGGCGACCTTCACGGCCTTGTACTGCTGCACGCGCTGACGAGGCTCTTCCTCCTCGCCCGCCGGCAGCGCGGGGTGCAGGCCGATCTTGTGCGCGCCCGGATCGCAGCTCGCGACCACCACGTCGATCTCGTCGCCGACCTTCACCACCTCGCTCGGGTGCTCGACCTGCTTGAACGAGATGTCCGCCGTGTGGCAGAGGCCGTCGATCCCGGGCTCGAGCTCGATGAACGCGCCGAACGGCTGCAGGCGCGCGATCTTGCCCTTGTGCTTGGTGCCGACCGCGTACTTCTCCTTCACCGTGTCCCACGGATCCGCGGTCGTGGCCTTGTGGCTCAGCCACAGCTTGCCCTTGTCGTCGATGCGGATGACCTTGACGTCGATCTCCGCGCCGGGACGGAAGAGGTCGCTGAGGCGCGCGCTGCGATCGTGGCTCGCCTCGCTCATGTGGATGAGGCCTTCGACGTTGCCCGCGTCGGGCAACGCGACGAAGACGCCCCACGCCACGACCTTGCGCACGATGCCCTTGTGCACGCTGTTCGGCGTGACCTTGCTGAGCGCCTCGGTGCGCGTGCGGCGCGCATCCTCTTCGAGCATGCGCTTGCGCGAGACCACGATGTCGCGGCCCTTCTTCGCGTACTGCGCGACCACGAAGTCGAGCCTCTGACCGACGAGGTGCGAGAGGTCGGCGCCGTGGCGCAGATCGACGTGGGACGCCGGCGCGAACGCGCGCATGCCGCCGAGGTCCACCTCGAGCCCGCCCTTCACCGCGCCCGTCACGAAGCCGAAGACCGGCTCGCCGCTCTGCGACGCGGCCTCGAGCTGCGTCTTCAGCTCGTCGAGAGGCTTCGGCTGGCCCTTGCAGAGCACCAGCATGCCGCCGCGAACGCCCGTGCTCTGCACGCTCGCGATGAACTGATCTCCCTCGGCCGGCACTTCCTCGTCGCCGAGCTCTTGCCGATCGAAGAGGCCCGTCGCCTTGCCTGCGATGTCGATCCAGATCGCCTGGTCCGTCACCTTGCAGACCTTGCCGAAGACCTCTTCGCCCACGCTGAACGCAGGGCGCTCGCGCAGAGCTGCGGCAGCCGCAGCGGCCTGTTTGTCCTTGCGGCGATCCTTGCGCTTGCCTTGCGGCGCTTCGCCTCCGGGCTGGGCCTCGGCGGCCTCGCCGGCCTCCGCCTCCTCGCCCTCCGCGCCCTCGTCCTCGGCGCCTTCGGCACCCTCGGCGGCGGCCTCCGTCGCCTGGCCTGGTGCGCCCGGCGGGCCCTTGCGCTTCCTGCGACGCTTGCGCTTCTTCGCGTCGCCGCCCGGGCCTTCGGCGCTCGCCGCAGGGCTCGCCTGCGGCCTTCCGCCGGCGCCCGGCAAGCGGTTGCCGATGTCGTCTCCCGGCTGCTCCTCCTCCTCGAAGTCCTCGCGGGAGGGAGCGGCGGTTTCCGGGGAAGACGAGGCAGCCTGGGCCTCGGTGTTCGCCTCGGGCTTCTGATCTTGCGGCTGCGCCTCGGGCGCCGCGGCGTCCGTCTGGACCTCTGCCGCCTCGGTATTGTCGTTGTCCGTGTTCATCCGGGATCTCGGGCCCCGCTCGCGGCGCGTGTCGTCAGGGGACGCTCATTCGCGCATACGCGTAGCTCGGAAGGGGACGGAAAACATAACGTACCTCGCGCACAGGCGCGAGGTCTCAGCGAACGGCGCGCGAACTTTCGCGACGTTTTTTTAACGTACGATGGGTAAAAACCGCTGTTGGCCGCCACTCCGGTCGATGCGGAGGGTGCCCCCGCGACCGAGGTCGAGCACGCTCACCTTGGCCGCCAGCCGCTGGGCCACCTCGAGGAAGGCTCGGCCGACCGAGCTCTCCGGCGCCGCCTGCACGACGGGCGTGCCCGCGTCGCCCCACTCCCGCACCGAAGGATCGAGCGGGATCTGGCCGAGCAGCGGGGCGCCCGCGAACTCGGCGATCTTCTGCCCGCCGCCGGAGCCGAAGAGCTCGTGGCGCGCGGAGCAACCGTCACAGATGAAATAACTCTCGTTCTCGACGACCCCGAGGATGGGGATGCCCACCTTCTGGGCCATCGAGACCGATTTGTAAACGTCCTGGAGCGCGACCTCCTGCGGCGTCGTCACGACCACGGCGCCCGTGGTCCGCAGCTTCTGCGAGATCGTGAGCACGATGTCGCCCGTGCCGGGAGGCAGGTCGAGGATGAGGTAGTCGAGCGTGCCCCAGTCGACGTCCTTCATGAACTGGAGCAACGCGTTCTGGATCATCGGCCCGCGCCAGACCACGGCTTGACGCGCGTCCTCCAGCAAGAAGCCGATCGACATGAGCTTCACGCCGAAGCGCTCGAGCGGCAGGAAATGCTGGCCGTCGGACGAGGTCGGCCGGCCCATCACGCCGAGCATCGTCGGCACGCTCGGCCCGTACATGTCGGCGTCGAGCAGGCCCACGCGGCAGCCGAGTCGGTTCAACGCGAGCGTGAGGTTCGCGGCGACCGTGCTCTTTCCGACGCCGCCCTTGCCGCTCATGACGAGCACGATGTTCTTCACGCCCGGGCAAGGATCGTCGGCCATGATGTTGCGCTCGGGAACGTTTGAGCTCCAAGCAATGGACACGTTCGCGGCGCCGACGGCCTTCAGCGCCGCCGTCACGTCGTCCTGGATCCGCGCCTTGTACGGGCACGCCGGCGTCGTGAGCGTGATGCCGACGGTGACGTCGTCACCTTCGACGGTGACGTCCCCCAGCATGCCGACGTCGGCGAGGGGACGAGAGAGCTCGGGGTCCTCGACCTTTGCGAGCGCGGTTTTCGCGGAGTCGACCGTGATTGCCATGATTTCCTTGGGGGCAGGCGCGGGGCAGCCGGTCTGTTAGGACCAGCCGTGGGTGTCGTCAACCCGTTCCACGATCGCGAGGCCCGAGGGCCGCCGAGAAAAACGGCCGGGGCGAAACAAAAAGAGAACGCGCCGCCCAGCACGACGAGCGGCCGGGCGGCGCGTCGATCAGGCGCTCAGTTGACGGAGCCGGCAGCCTTGCCGCCGACGCTGGCGCTGGCCTCGACGGAGACCTTGACCTCGACGCTCGCGTTGAGCGCGGCGCTCGCCGCGGTCGTCGCGCAGACGAAGGCCTTGCCGCTCGAGGTGAGCGCGCCTTCGAGGTTCTGGCCGACCTTCACGAGCGTCTCGCCCGCGTCGAGCGCGGCCTGACCACGCTCGACGCCGTTCACGATGAGCCTCGGCAGGTGCTCCTCGAGCGCGGAGGCGAGCGCCTCGAGATCGGCCGTCGCGCCGGCCGAGAGCTCGATCGTGACCTTGGGCGGCGTGCACGACGCGTTCGCCTGGACCTGCGCGCGGCAGCTCGCCTGGCAGTCGGCGTCGACCTCGCACTCGGGGGGCGTGATCTTGCCCTCGCAGCGCGGCTCCTGGAACTCGACCGAGCACTCACCGCGGCAGGTGCCGTTGCACTGCACGGTCGCGTTGGCCTCGAGCTCGCACGAGCCCGAGCAGGTGCCCTCGCACGTGCCCTCGCAGCGGCCGTTGCAGTTGTTCGAGTCGCCCGAGGAGCACGCGCCGTCGCACTTGCCGTCGCACGTCGCGCTGCAGCGGCCGTTGCACTCGACCGTGGCGCCGACGTCGGCCGTGCAGGAGCCCGAGCAGCTGGCCGAGCAGGAGCCCGCGAGCTTGCCCGGCTCGCACTTGGCCTCGAGCTGCGCCGGCGTGCACTTGGCGTCGACGTCGCAGCGCGCGTTGCACTCGGCGGCGGCGTCGAGGCTCGCCTCGCAGTGGCCACCCTCGACGAGCGCGACGAGCTTCACCTCGGCGTTCGCCTGGATCACCGCGTCGAAGCCGGTCTCCGCCTCCTTGCACGCAGCCTCGAGGCGGGCCGCGCCCTCGAGCGTGTTCCACGCCGCGGGGTCGCGCTTGGCCGCGACGGCGATGCCCTCGCAGGCCGTGGTGACGTCGGCGATCATCTGATCGGCGAGCGTGACGAACGCGCCGGAGGCGCCCATGAACGACTTGACGCGGTAGTCGATGTCGAGGTTCGCGCCCCACGACGCGTCGGCGCGGAACTCGTCACAGCCGTCGACGATGTCGGCGACGTCGCTGCAACCGATGCCGGCGGTGAGGCCGATGCCGAGCACGAAGGCGGGCGCGGCGGCGAAGCGAATCCACTTGTTCTTCTGCGACATGCGAAGCTCTCCTTGTTGAAGAAGTGATGGGTACGTTGAAGCGCACGTGCACCTTCTGCGCCATGCGAAGTGCGGCGTGAGCAGTCTCTCGTCGATCCCCGATGCTCCACGAAGAGCCGCGGATCACGAGCGAGAGGTGCGAAGGAGACGTGCCGCGCGACGCGAAACTTCATGCGCGTCGCGCGGCGATCGAAGCCCCCGGAGACCAGCGTGTCTTACCAGCAGCTCGCCTCGCCGCCCTGGTTCGGGTCGAGCGGGTTGGCGAGCGTGTACGGGAGGAGCTGGCACTTCTGGTAGTTCTGCGAGTTCGGGTTGAGGTCGCACTCCGCGTGCTTACCGCTCGGCGAGAGCGGGCAGTCCGCGTTCGACATGCAAGGCCCGCCCGCGGCGGCGAGGTCGACGCAGCCGCGGCTGCCGTCGGTGGCCTCGATGCAGACGGAGCGGCCGGTGAGCGGGCCGCAGTGCTCGTCGTTCACGCAAGGCTCGCAGTAGTTGCCCTCGCCGACGCAGGAGCCGAAGCGGTGGAAGCAGGCCTTCGGCCCCTCCGGCGCGGCCGCGTCCACGGGCTTGCACTCGAAGGCGCGCCCGCAGTCGTCGTCCGTCGCGCACCCGGCGGCGCAGCGCTTCGTCGTGTCGTTCGGCAGCGCGACGCAGTGGCTGTTCGTGTTCTGCGAGCAGTCGAGGTCGGTGTTGCACGGGGCGCACGTGTCGCGCGCGATACACGTCTTGCGCAGGACACAGAGCTGGCCCTCGAACATGGTGTTGCCCTGCCCGAGCGAGCTCGGCTCGATGCACGGGTCGTTCGACTGTCCGCAGAGGCCGTTGTTGCCCTTGGCGGGGTTCATGCTCTCGCAGAGGGCGCGGGCCTCGCGCGTCGTGCCGCAGTAGAAGCCGCCGGGGCACTCGGCGTCGCTCTGGCAATCTTGCTTGGTGCAGAAAGCATCGGCGTCACCCTCGGCGGTCGAGAGGCAGGAGAGCGGCGCGACGCACTCCGCCGGCGCGCACGTGAGCACGGTGCAAGCCGTCTTGTCCGGGCACTTGCCGACGAGGCAGTTCGCGCGCCCGTAGCAGTGCTCCTCGTCGAGCGTGCAGGTGTCGGGCGCGCCGTTGCACTGGTCGAGGATGCAGGGCGTGCCCGTCCCGGCGCAGGAGTGGACCTTGCTGCACTCGTCGCCGAAGGGGCATTTGAAGCCGAAGCCGAAGGGCTTGTCGTTCGGCTGGCAGGCGAAGATTTCGCGTTTCGTATCATCCTCGACCGCGGGCGAGCAGTCCTGCGTCCCGTCGGCGAGGCAATCGGTGTGCGCGGCGCACTCGAGGACGCAGCGGTTGTTCACACACGTGTTGCCTTCCAGGCACTTGTCGGGTGTGCATTTCCCCTCGCACACGCCGTCCGCGGTGACGAAGCCGCCGAAGCAGAACGGCGCCTCCTCCTCGGAGCACGCGCCGAGCGCGCCGCTGAAAAGGAGCGAGAGGAGCGAGAGGGCGGCGGCAAAACGGAGGCGCGCGGGCTGCCGCGGACGGAGAACGGGAGAATGCTGCATGGATGACCTCGAACCGCGGAGGGCCGTCCCTCCGTGGATGTGGGTATGCGTGGGACGGTGCCGGGTTCCACGGATCTTGCCTGGTTTTGGATCCGGTCCGTGCGGGGGCTTTTGCAAGGAAGGGCGCTTGACGCCCCGGACCCCCGCGGGGACCATTCCGACCTACCTCATTCCCGGCGCGGTGGCATCATGCGAAACGACGTGCTCTTTCGGTGCTTGGTTCTCGGTCTGACGGCAGCTTTCGGCTTGATCGGCTGCGGTGGCGACGAGGGCGACGGCAACGTCACTCCGGGGTTCCCCGATCAAACGGGGCAACTGCCCCGCGGATCGTGGGCGCTCCCGTATCCCGCGGGTCCTTACGGCATCAGCAAGGGCTCGATAGCGCAGAATTACGAGCTGATCGGTTTCCCGACCGGTACGGCACATATCGCCAGCGGCGTGCGATTCATCTCTTTCGCCGAGTTCTACAATCCCACCGGGGACGAGGTTTTTCCGGAAAACTCGTCGTTCGGGGCTGGCACGCCGAAGCCGAAGGCGCTGGCGATCATCATCTCGGCTTCGTGGTGCGGCCCTTGCCAGTACGAGGCGGCGGAGGTCCTCCCGGGCCTGCGCGACAAGTACCAGCCGATGGGCGGTGAGTTCCTCCTCGCCCTCGCAGAGGGCATTTCGGGTTCGCCGGCGACGCCCGACGATCTGACGAAGTGGGTGAAGAAGTTCGCCATCGACTACCCGTCGGTCACCGATCCGGGCGGCAAACTCGCGGCGCTGTGGGAGTCCGATTCGTTCCCGGCGAACATCATCATCAACACGCGGACGATGGAGATCGTCCACACGTACGCCGGTCCCCCGCCCGCGAGCTACTGGTCGACGTTCCAGAAGGTCATCGAAGGCAAGCTCTAGTTCGTCCCTCCTCGGCGCGCGTGCCGGCCCTGCCCATTTGCGGCATGATGCGCGTATGAACGCGCGAAAAGCTCACGTCCTCGGCGCCGCGATCGCCGGCCTCCTCCTTGGCTCGTGTGGCGGCGAATTGCCGGGCGCGAAGGCCGGCGGCGGCGGCGCTGCGGCGCCCGACTTCACGCTGCCGTCGCTCGACGGCCAGCAGGTCCGGCTCTCGGACTACAAGGGGAGCAGCGTGGTGCTCATCGACTTCTGGTCGACCACCTGCGACCCCTGCATGATCGAGATGCCGCACCTCGTCGAGCTCTACAAGAAGCACAAGGATCGCGGGTTCGTCGTGCTCGCCGTCTCGGCCGACGGGCCCGAGTCGCGCGCGCAGGTGAGCAGCGTGGTGCGCGCGAAAGAGATGATCTTCCCCGTCCTGCTCGACGAGGAGACCGTGGTGACGGCGCGCTACAATCCGAAGCGGGAGCTGCCGTTCACCGTGCTGATCGGCAAGGATGGTTCGATCGTGCACAAGCGTGGCGGATACACCGCGGGCGACGAGAAGACGCTCGCCGTCGAGGTCGAGAAGGCCCTCGCGGACTGAGCGGACGGCGCGCGCGCCATGGTAGAAGGCGCGCGTGAAGTCCTCCTCGAGGCGCGCCGCAGCGGCGCTGGCCGTCACCCTCGGAAGCCTCGCGATCGCGCCCTCGGCGCGGGCGCTCGACGTGCCCGGGCCGCTCGGTGAGCCGATCGGGCTCGACGTCACCAACACCACGGTCGTCGACTACCGCTGGGACAATCGAAACCACGATCCCCGCGCGTTCAACCCGCGCCCGATCGTCGACGACGACTACGGCGAGTGGATCAACCGCCTGAACGTGCAGGCGACGTGGTGGCGCTTCCGCGCGGGCGTGCGCCTCGACTCGGCGCTCTACTTCCTCACGACGTCGCGGACCCAGGCGCAGGTGATCGCGCAGCGCCAGATCGACGCGGTGAAGCAGGCCGATCCGAGCGCCCAGGTCCCGGAGGCGATCGACTACGCGAACCGCTTCTACAACGAGCTGAACACGCGGTTCTTGAATAGCGTCTACCCGGCCAAACTCTACGTCGGTTACAACCAGCCGGGCCTCGACGTCACGATCGGCGATTTCTACGCGCAGCTCGGCCGCGGGCTCGTGCTCAGCGTGCGCAAGATCGACGAGCTCGCGATCGACACGACGATCCGCGGAGGCAAGGTCGTCTTCGACAAGAAGCTCGGTCCGGCGCGGATCGGCGCGACCTTGCTCGCAGGGCAGATGAACCCGCTGCGCTTCGACGAGGTGAGCGGCAGGCGCCTGCATGGCTCGGGATCGCCCTTGTTTTTTGGCTTTCCGGACGCGAAGCCCGCGACGACGTACGCGATCAACGGCCAGCCGATCGTGGCCGAGCCGAGGCCGAGTTACCTCGAGGACACGATCTTCGGCGGCCGCGTGGAGGGCGGGATCGACGCGATCCAGTTCGCCGCCAACGCGTCGGTGTTGATGCGCAAATCCTTCACCGAGGAGAACCTCGCGTGCAGGAACACCTGCCCCGCGGGCGACTCGAAGTGTGTCGACGGCTGCTACGCGCAGTTCCCCGAGTTCACGGTCCTGCCCGGAGGTCGCTCGCACAACCAGATCCGCACCTTCAGCGGATCGGTGAACGTGCCGTCGATCGCGGGCATCGGTGATCTCTACGTGGAGGTCGCGGGGCAGCAGCTCCGGGACGGCCACGTGGGCGCGATCGACGCCCAGGGCAGGGCGACGGAGCGGCAACCGGACGTGTCGGGGTACGCGGTGTACGCGAACGCGAACTTCGGCCTCGGCAAGCTTCAGCTCTCGCTCGAGGGCAAGCACAACCGGAAGTTCTTCGCGCTCGGCTCGAACATCGACGTGACCACGCCGGGCTACAGCGCGCCCGAGTACAGCGTCGTCGCCTACAGCGCGCCCCCGACCGCCGAGCCGATCTACATGGAGCCGATCGAGTCGCCGAACGTGTGCATGACCGGCGGCCGCGCGACCGCGAACTTCAAGTACGACGATCACACGTCCGTGTACGGCTGGCTCGGCCGCTACCGGAGCTGGACCGAGGTGCCGACGAACGACCTCTGCCAGTCGATGGACGACAAGTTCCGCACGGACACGTGGGACACGGCCGTGGGCATCGACATGAGCCGCGAGCAGGGCAAATCGCACGCGCGCGCCTGGATCGGAGCGCGGATCGCGGAGCGCGCGGTGCCCACGCTCGGGACGCGGGCGCCGGGCGAGACGGACGTCCTCTACTACGAAGGCTACGTCCGCTACGACCTCGTCAAGCACATCAAGGGCCCGTTTTCGTTGCAGCTCCAAGGGTTTCACCGGAACCGCTACCTGCCCGCGACGCACGGGCGTACGTGGAACGAGGGCGAGAACTACACGGCCCTGCACTGGTCGCCGCACCTCTCCGCGGTCTTCGGCTACGAGTACTCGACGAGGCCCGGCTGCCAGCCGGAGCTCTCCGACCAGGACGAGTACAAGATCGTGCTCTGTCACTACCTGAGCGGAGGGCTCACCTACCGATCCGGCAGCACCGACACCTGGGCCTCGCGGCTCGTGAACACGGTGAACCTCTTCGTCGGGCAGCGGCGCGGCGCGATCCGCTGCGTCTCCGGCGTCTGCCGCCTCTTCCCGCCCTTCGAGGGCGCGCGGCTCGAGGTCGTCTCGAGGTTCTAGAACGACAAACTGTTTCTACTTGGCCCGCAGCATCGCGCACGCCACGCCCGTGCGCACGCGCGGGTCCGCGTCGACCGCGAGCAGCGCGGCGCGGCCGAGCTCGCCGAGCGCCACGAGCGACGTGCCCGCGACCTTGCGCGCCTGCTCGCTCGGCGAACGCGCGTCCGCCGTGAGCAGCGGGAGCACCTCGCGCGCGCCCGCCCGCGCGAGCGCCGCCTTCGCCAGCATCGCGCGTGTGCCCTTGCCCTTCGCCATGCCGAGGAGCTTCTGCGTGATCTCGGCGCGCTCCTTCGGCCGCGCGCCTTCCCCCTCGGCCGGCGCCATCTGAAGGCCGCGCCCGAGCGCCGCGATCGCGACGTCCTCGTCCGCGTCGCTCCGCGCCTTCACCAGCGCCTCACGCACGAGCGTGCTCTCGAGCGTCGCCGCGTGGATCGCGAACACCCGCTCGCGCGTCGATCCCGCCTCGATCGCCCGCGCGAGCACGCCCGCGGCGTCCTCCGCGCCCGGGCCCGGCTGCCGGACGAGCACGGCCGCGGCTGCGATCTGCGGCAAACCTCGCTCGGCCTGCGAGATCCGGACGAGCTGCCCTCGCCCACCGGCGTCGATCGATCGCGACGAGGCCCACGCGCCCACGATCGCGACCCGCTCGTCCTCGTCTGCCTTCACGAAGAGATCCTTCAGCGCCAGGACGACGCGCTCGCCGCCGAGGTTGCCCACCGCGTCGATCGCCTGCGCGCGGGCGGGAGCGTGCGGGTCGAGCCGCGCCGCTTCGAGCAGCGCCTCGGTGTCGTTCGGATCAAACGCGTCGAACGAGGCCTTGAGCGCCGCGACACGCACGGCCTCGTCCCCGTCGGTGAACAGGGTTCGGCGAAGCTTGCCGTCCGCGTAGTCGACGAGCCCACGCGCCTCGACGGCGCGCCACGCGGTGGAGGCGCCCTTCGACGCGAGCGCCGCGCGCGCCGCCGCCGCGAGGTCGTCGCGATCCCAGAGGCGCGCGTCGAAGCGGATCAGCGCCGCGATCGCCGCGACCTCGTCCGTGCCCTCGGCGCGCGCTTCGAGCGCGTCGTCGAGCCCCTCGGCGCACGACGGCAGCTCCTTCAGCTTGCTCACGCCTGCGTCGCCCTTCGCGGCCTTTACCTCTTGCTCGAGCACGACACGCGCAATGCGGCGCGCCTCGTCCGCGTCGATGTCCTCCGCCGCGGCGCTCGACGAGAGCGCGCGTCGCGCGGTGCCGAGGTCTCCTTGCTCCGCTGCGCGCAGGGCAGGGCCTCCGCCGCAACCTGCGGCGAGAGCGAGGACGAAGAGGCTTCCAAGGGCGCGCGGGAATTTCGTGCGGCGAGCGATCATCGGGCGTTCCTTCCGAGCTACCCGACCTCGCCTCGTCTCGCAAAGCCTTCCTGGGTCCGCGCGCGTGTTGCCCTTTCCCCCGCAGCTCGGGTGAGTCACCCTGCGCGCCTCGGGTGTCCTTTTCCGGTCGGGAGCGCTGCTCGGACGAGCCGCGTCGCGCCCTCGAATCCCCCGATCGCGCCCATCGCGTCCGCTCCCCCACAGGCCTCGGCATCGCCGCGGACCTTCCGCTCATGCGCATCGACGTCATCGCCAACATCACGGCTCGCCTCTATCGGCGAAGGCCTTCGCTCCTCGACGAGGTGAGGCGCGTCTGCGCGGGCGTCGCCGACGTCCACCCGACCACGCGTGTCGACGAGCTCGACGCCGTCTGCGCGCGCATCGCCGCGCGCGGCACGGACCTCGTGATCCTCTCCGGCGGCGATGGGAGCTTCATGGCGGGCGTGACCGCGCTCGCGCGTGCCTTCGGCGAGACCTCGCTCCCGCGCCTCGCGCTCCTGCCCGGCGGCACCGTGGCCACGGTCGCTCGGAACTTCGGCGTGCAGGGGGATCCCGCGCGGCTGCTCGCGCGGCTCTTTGCCTCCCGCGCGCTCACCTCGCAGCGCAGAGCCACGCTGCGGGTGCGCGAGACGCGCGAGGGCAGGGCGACCGAGCGTATCGGCTTCATCTTCGGCACCGGCCTCGTCGCGCGGTTCTTCGACCTCTACTACGCGGACGGCGCGCGCGGGTACGGAGGCGCGGCCCGGATCGCCGGTCGGATCTTCGTGGAGTCCTTCGTCGAAGGCCCGTACGCGCGCGTGGTGCTCACGCCGATGCCGTGCACCATCGAGGTCGACGGTCGTCGCCTCGGCTCCGATCGCTGGTCGCTCGTGTGCGCCGCCGTCGTGCGAGACCTCGGCCTCGGCATGCGCGTCAACCACCGCGCCGGCGAGGATCTCGATCGCCCGCACCTCGTCGCGAGCCCTCTGCCTCCGCGCTCGCTCGGCCCGCGCGCGCCGCGCGTCCTCCTGGGAAGACCCATCGGCGGCGCGGGATCTTTCGACGACCTCGTGCGCTCGTTCGTCGTGCGTTTTTCTCCCGAGGGGCCCTACGTGCTCGACGGCGACGTGCTCCGCGCCTCGGAGGTCGTGGTCTCCGCGGGCCCGCCCATCGACGTCGTCACGCTCTGATCACGCGCTCCGCCGCGTCGGCGCCTTCCTCGTCGCCGCGCCTTTCCTCGGCGTCACTTTCGCCGGGATCTTCGGCACGACCTTTGTCGCCGTCCCTTTCTTCGTGGCGATCGTCTTTGCGCCTCGCGCCGCTGTCGCCGCGGCCTTCGCCGTCCCCTTCGCGAGGGGCGGCCTCGCCCTCGGCGCGCTCGCTCGTGCCATCGCCTGCCTCGCCGGCTGCGTGATCCGCCCTGCGCGGAGCCCGTCCCGCGCCATCTTCACGAAGTCGGCGTCCGTCACGATCCCGAGCAACCGGCGCGCCTCGTCCACCACGGGCAAGCAGCCGATCTTCTGCGTGAGCATGAGGTCTGCGGCGTCCGCGGCGTCGTCGTCCGGGCCGATCGTGTCCACCGATCCGCGCATGACCTCGTTGACGCGCGCCTTGCGCTTGCGCTCGAGATCGTGGTCGACGGCCGACCTCCGCAGGATCGACTCGGAGGCCAGGAGGATGTCGCGGTGCGACAAGAGGCCCACGACCAGTTCGCCATCCAGCACGGGCAAGTGACGCACGCGCTCGACGGTCATGAGCTCCTCGGCGAACGCGAGGTTGTCGTCGGGCTCGATCGTGGTCACCGGCGTGCTCATGATCTCTCGCACCTTCACGCGATCCTCCTCTTTCCGCGCGTTACGTGCGCATCACGTCCATCGATGACGCGCGACGCGCTGCACCACGCGTCACGCGTGCATGTCGCGAGCCACGCGCTCGCATGACCGAATCGTGACCGGAGGCAGGGGGACGCCTGAAGAGCGCGTGTGACAGTCGGACCCGTGCAAATGGACGTCCCGGATTCGAAGCCCACCGTCACGATCGTCGCCTCCTCCAAGTGGTCGCTGTCCGAGCTGTTCCACGTCGCCGCGCTCGCCGCGATGCACGTGGGCCTCGTCATCGCCTTCGTGCGTGGCCCGACGTGGCAGCTCGTAGCGCTCGCGGCTGCGACCTACCTCGTGCGCATGTTCGCGATCACGGCCGCGTACCATCGCTACTTCTCGCATCGCAGCTACAAGACGAGCCGGCTCTTCCAGCTCGTGCTCGCCTTCCTCGGCACGACCGCCGTGCAGAAGGGGCCGCTCTGGTGGGCCGCGGCGCATCGCATCCACCACAAGCACTCCGACTCCGAGCGTGACGTGCACAGCCCCATGCGCCGCGGCTTCTGGTACGCGCACCTCGGCTGGTGGATGGGCCGCGACCACCAGAAGACGCGTTTGGATCTCGTCCCCGATCTCGCGGGTTACCCCGAGCTCCGCTGGCTCGATCGGCACCACGTGATCGGCTCGGCCGTGCTCATCGCGGCGGTCACGATCCCCTTCGGCCTCGACGGCTTCTTGTGGGGGTACGTGGTCTCGACGGTCGTGCTCATGCACGCGACCTTCACCATCAACTCCCTCTCGCACGTCTGGGGCTCACGCCGGTACGCCACGAAGGACACGAGCCGCAACAACGCCTTCCTCGCGCTGCTCACGCTCGGCGAGGGCTGGCACAACAACCACCACCACTACATGTCGAGCGCCAACCAGGGCTTCTTCTGGTGGGAGATCGACGTGAGCTTCTACGCGCTCCGCGCGCTCGAGAAGCTCGGCATCGTGTGGGATCTGCGGCGCCCGCCCGAGCGCGTGTTGCGCAAGGACCTCGTCGCCGAGGTGGGCGAGCGTTCTCCGCTCCTCCTCGGCAAGGAGGAGCCACGCGAGGACGTGGCGCCCTCGCTCGCTCGAACGGTGACGCGCGTCAGTTGACGGTGGACGAGCTCTTGGCGGGGCCGGGCAGCGTGCCTTGGGCCCCGCTGACGCTCTCCGTCCGCGGCTTGCGTTGCTCGCGCTGCCGCTCGACGGCGGCGCGCACGAAGCGCGAGAAGAGCGGGTGCGCCTGGTGCGGGCGGCTCTTGAACTCCGGATGGAACTGGCAGCCCAGGAAATAGGGGTGCTCCCGGAGCTCGACCATCTCGACGAGGCGCTGATCGGGTGAGGTCCCCGAGAGCAGGAGGCCGCCCTGCGCGAGCGCGTCGCGGTACTTGTTCGACACCTCGTATCGATGGCGATGGCGCTCGCTGATCGAGGTCGCGCCGTACGCCTCGGCGGCGAGCGAGCCGCGCTCGAGGGCGCACGGATACGCGCCGAGCCGCATGGTGCCGCCCTTGTCGAGCACGCCCTTCTGATCGGGCATCAGGTCGATGACCGGATGCGGCGCGTTGCGATCGAACTCGGCCGAGTTCGCGTCGTGTAGCCCGCAGACGTGCCGCGCGAACTCGACGACGGCGAGCTGCATGCCGAGGCAGATGCCGAAGAAGGGCACCTTCTGCTCGCGCGCGTAGCGGATCGCCTCGATCTTCCCCTCGGTGCCGCGATCGCCGAAGCCGCCGGGCACGAGGATCGCGTCGAGCGCGCCGAGCAGCTCCGGCGCGCCCTTCTGCTCGATCTGCTCCGAGTCGATGTACTCGAGGTCGACCCGCACGTCGTTTTGCAGCCCGCCGTGCACGAGCGCCTCGTGCAGCGACTTGTACGCGTCCCGGAGGTGCACGTACTTGCCGACGACGCCGATCTTCACCGTGCCGCGCGTGGGGCGCTTGAAGCGCTCGACCACCCAGTGCCACTGCGAGAGATCCGGCTGCCTCGCCCAGATGTTGAGCTTCTCCGCGATCTTCTCGTCGATGCCCTCGGCGTGCAGCACGATCGGCAGCTCGTAGATGCAGCCCACGTCGACCGCCGCGATCACGCAGTCGACCTCGACGTTCGAGAAGAGCGAGATCTTCTCCTTCATGCCGCGCGAGAGCGGCCTGTCGCAGCGGCAGAGCAGGATGTCCGGCTGGATGCCGATCTCGCGCATCTCCTTCACCGCGTGCTGCGTGGGCTTCGTCTTGAGCTCGCCGGCGGTCGCGATGAAGGGCACGAGCGTCACGTGCACGCTGACCGCGTTCTGGCTGCCGCACTCGACCTTGAGTTGACGGATCGCCTCGAGGAACGGCAAGGACTCGATGTCGCCGACCGTGCCGCCGATCTCGACGATCGCGATGTCCACGCCCTCGGCGGCCGCGCGGATGCGGTGCTTGATCTCGTCGGTCACGTGCGGGATCACCTGCACGGTGGCGCCGAGGTACTCGCCGCGTCGCTCCTTCGAGATGACCGACTCGTAGACGCGCCCGGTCGTGAAGTTGTTCTGGCGCGTCATGCGGGCGAGCGTGAAGCGCTCGTAGTGGCCGAGGTCGAGGTCGGTCTCCGCGCCGTCGTCGGTCACGAAGACCTCGCCGTGCTGGTACGGCGACATCGTCCCGGGATCGACGTTGATGTACGGGTCGAGCTTGATGTGCGTGACGCGCAACCCGCGCGCCTCCATCAGCGCGCCGATCGACGCGGCGCCGAGGCCCTTCCCGATCGAGGAAACCACCCCACCCGTGACGAAGACGAATTTGGTCCGCTTGCTCATGAACCGCCGCTCCGGCCCCGCGTGGGCGCATCACTCCCGAGCCGCGCTCGGTTGGTTTGTCCGGACGCTGTCGGGCGGCTCTGCCCGCTTGGGGCTCGCACGCTGCCCGAGCGCGACCGGGGGTTTGGGACGCATCACTCCGCTCGATGGAAGTGACGCCCCAAGCGTCAACCAGGGCGCAGTCTAGGCGTCCAGGGTGGCGCGTCAACGCGCGAGCCGCGGAAGAAAAAACAGCCGTTTTCCCGCCTGATAGCCGCGACGCACCCGGCGAGGGGTGCTAACGTGGTCGATCCTGGTGCCGAGGCGCCCCGCCCATGCGTCTTGCCCGCGTCCTCCTTCCGTCCTCGGTCTTGCCGCGGATCGCGCTCGAGCGTGACGGCTGCCTCTACGACGCGGCCGAGCTCGAGCGGAGGCGCGGCGCGCCGCTGCTCGACGCGCGCTCCTCCACCGCCGAGGACTATTTCGCGCGCGTCTTCTCCGTCGGCGGCGCAGGCCTCGACGTCCTGGACGACGCTCTTTGCGCCGGCGAACGTCCCACCGAGGCGAGGCTCCTGCCCGAGGAGCTGCTCTGGCTGCCGCCGTGCGTGCCCGAGCGCGCGCTGCTCGTCGAGCTCGAGAGCACACCCGCGGGCGAGGTGCCTCGGTACCACCTGGGCAACCCGCGCGGATTGTTGGGGCACCAAGAATCGGTCCCCTTCCCGCCGACCGAGGCGCGGCCCGACGTCGAGGTCTCGATCGCCGCGCTCCTCTGCGACGAGCTCCGCGCCGCGACGGCCTCCGAGGCCGAGCGAGCGATCCTCGGGTTTTCTCTCTTCCTCGGCTGGGTCGCGCGTGAGCAAGAACGAACGAGCGGTTCGGTCCACGCGCGCGACTTCGCCGCGACCCTCGGCCCCGTGCTGGTCACGAAAGACGAAGCCGGCGCGCTCGACGAAGCGCGGGTTCGTCTGCGCGTGGGCGGCGTGATCGAAGAGCTCTCCGCGTCCGCCGCGCCGGCGCTCTCCTTCGCCGAGTCGCTCGCCTTCGTCAGCCGCCACGTCCCGCTCTTCCCGGGCGACATCGTTTGTGCTCCACCGATCGAAGGCGCAGGCGAGGCCGCGCGGCGCCTCGGCCTCGGGTTTGGCGCGACGCTCGAGGTCGCGGTGGATCGGCTGGGGAAGGTCGCGGCGCGGCCCGTCCTCGGGCCCGAGCCGCCGCCGTATCGATACACGAAGGCGCGCTAGAAGCGGCCGACGAGCCCGATCCCGGTCATGTTCGGCGCCACGATCGGCACCGGCATGAGGAACGCGCTCTGCTCCGACTCCGAGGGCTTCGGCGCCGTCGCTTCGGTCTTCATGATGATCGCCTCGGCCACGAGGCCGAGCCCGCCGAGCTGCGCGATCCCGCCGAGCCCCGTGAGCAGCCCGCGCAGCCAGATCGATCCCGAGCAGTCGGTCACCGTCGGGTCGCCGCACTTGTTCTGGGCGAGCGCCATCCACGGCCCCACGACGGGGATCTTCAGCGACTCGGCGCCCGGCGCGTCGGGCCAGCTCGTCGCGGCCACGACGCCCACGCCGTACGCGATCGCCGTGATCGCGAGGCCGCCGCCGATGAGCTTCGGTCGCACCGACGAGGGCGGATACCGCGGCGCCGGTGCTTCGTCCGTCTCTTCGGCGAAGCTCTGCGACGAGCCGAGCAAGAGCGCGAGCGTGATCAGGATCGAGGCGTGCTTCATCCCGCGCGTCACTTCTTCGGCGTCGCCGCGGCGGCCTTCGCGGGCAGGTTGACCTTGTACTTCACGACCTTCGGATCCCCCTCGAACGGCAAGCAGTACTCGCCGATGAACGAGCGCTTGATGCATTGCTCGACCGGCGTGCCCGCGAACGGCGCGCCCACCTCGACGTCGGTGATCTTGCCGATCTTGCCGTCGAACGTGACCGACACCGGCCCCTCGCCCGTCGGGCCGTTCTCGACGACCGTGGCGCAGTTCGCGGCCTTGTTCTGACCACGCTTCAGCGCGATCTCCATCTGCTTGACCTGATCCTCGTTGAGCTCCTCCGGCTCGGCCGCGTCGGTCCACTTCGTGTCCTCGCCGGTCTCGCCCGACGCTTCGTTCGTCGCCGAGCTGCCCTCGTCGGTCGTCGCTTTCGCCGGCGGCTTCTCCCAGGTGTTTTCGTCGCCGATTTGCTTCGGCTGCGCGCCGCCGCAGGCCACGAGCAGGATGGAGAGCGAGAGCCCCAAGGTGAGTTGCGAGGTGGAGGTGCGAAGTGCCACGGCCTTCTCCAGTCCCAGTGAGAGGATCGAGTTTGACTCGACCCTAGCAAGGTCTCGCACGTCCGCACAACGAAAGCCCACACCCTTCGTCGTCGGATGGTCTCTCCCGCCGCGGACGTTGTAGGAAGCTCCCATGCACCAAGGCAGCCGTTTCCGTCCCACCCTCGTCGGCCTCGCGCTCCTTGCCCTCACCGCCTCGGCGCGCTCGGAGGTGCCGACGCCCGCCGCGACAGAGGCGCCGGCGCCTTCGAATCGGCCGAGCGCCGCGACACCGGCGCGCCCACGCGCGTCGATGGAAACCGGGCCGATCCAGCGAGCGATCGAGAAGCTCGCGGCGGACGTGAAGGGCTGGGGCGGGAGCGTCGGCGTCGCCGTCGTCGACGTGGAGACGGGCGAGACGATCGCCGCGAAGGACGCGCACGTCGCCTTCAACCCCGCCTCGAACGCGAAGCTCGTCACGGCCGCGGCGGCGCTTCACCTGCTCGGGCCGGGCCATCGCTTCATGACGGGCCTCTACGGCAAGCTCGACGGGGATCGTGTCCCCGAGCTCGTCCTGCGCGGGCAAGGTGATCCGTCGCTCGACGCGGGTGACCTCTGGCCCCTCGCGCGTGAGCTCGTGACCGCGGGGGTGCGGCGCGTGGGCGCGATCGTCGTCGACCAGGGGTACTTCGACGATCGATTCGTGCCGCCGGCCTTCGACGAACAGCCGAACGAGTGGGCGCCGTTCCGCGCGCCGGTCTCCGCGGTCGCGCTCGACGAGAACACGGTGACGCTCTCCGTGCGCGCGGGGGAGAAGGGCAAGGACGCGGCCGTGCGCGTCGATCCGCTCGGCTTCGTGGACGTCGTGGGCGCCGTGCGAACGACGAAGAAGGGAGATCCGGAGAAGCTCTTGCTCGACCTCACCCCGAAAGGCGATCGCCTCGTCGCGCGCGTGGGTGGTCATCTGCCCGAGAACGCGCGGGTCGTGCGGGTGCGGCGTCGCCTCGACGATCCGCGCCTCGTGCCGGGGTACGCGCTCCGCGCGGTGCTCGAATCCGCGGGCATCGAGGTCGCGGGAGGCGTGAAGCTCGGCGGCGCCAAGGAGAAGCGCCTGCTCGCGTCGCATCGATCCCGCCCGCTCGGCGAGCTGCTCGCGCTGCTCGGAAAGGACAGCGACAACTTCTACGCCGAGATGATCTTCAAGGCGATCGCGGCCGAGAAGAAGGGCCGCCCGGGTACGGCCGAGGGCGCGGCGGAGGTCATCACGAGTTACCTGAAGGAGATCGGCGCCTTCGAGGAGGGAGTGGTCGTGAAAAACGGCTCGGGCCTCTTCGACGCGAACCGCATCACGCCCCTCGCCACCACCTCGCTCCTCCGCGCTGCGCATCGCGACGTCTCCATGGGCCCCGAGTTCCTCGCGCAGCTCGCGATCGGCGGCGTCGACGGCACGCTCCGTGGTCGCTTCAAGAAGCTCTCCGAGCGCGGCATCGTCCGGGCCAAGACGGGCACCTTGAACGCCGTCGCTTCGCTCTCCGGCTACGTGCTCGGCCCTCCCGGCCGCGCGCCGCTCGTGTTCTCGATCTACGTGAACGGCATCCCGGGCAAGGTCGGACTCGCTCGTGGTGGGATGGACAGGATCATCGACGCCGCCGCGCGCGCGCTCTGGAAGGATCACTAGCGCGAGAGCAGGGCTTGCTCAGATCGCGCACGCCGTGCCCGTGCGTGTATGACAGAAATGTCATACCCCCGAAATGCCGAAGGCCACGCCGGGTTTTCCCGCGTGGCCTCCGAGCCGTTCGAGCCGCGGGGTTTGGCCCCGCGAACGTTCAGTAGTAGTCGCGCATCTGCTTGCGGATCTTCACGAGCGCCTGCTCCTGGAGCTGGCGGATGCGCTCGCGGGACAGGTTGTACTTGTCACCGATCTCCTTGAGCGTGAGCTCGTCCTCGTCGTCGAGGCCGAAGCGCCAGCGGATGATGCGCGACTCGATCGGCGTCAGCGTGGTGAGCAGCCGACGAACCTCGTCGCTCCACTTGCGGTTCGCCAGGTGATCGAACGGCGAGAGCGCGTTCTCCTCCTGGAGGAAGTCGATGAACTTGCGCCCGTCCTCGTCGCCGACCGGGCGATCGAGGGAGAACGGGGTCTCGGCGTAGAAGTCCTTCACCTTGTCGAGCTTCTCGCGCGGGACGCCGGTCTCCTTCTCGAGCTCCTCGATCGTCGGCTCGTGACCCGTGCGCGCGATGATCGCCTGGGTCGCGCGGGCGACGCGGTTGTACGTGTCGAGCATGTGCACCGGGATGCGCACCGCGCGGCCCTTGTCGGCGAGGGCGCGGCTGATCGCGTGCCTGATCCACCACGACGCGTACGTCGAGAAGCGGTAGCCGCGGTTGTGGTCGAAGCGCTCCACCGCCTTCATGAGGCCGATGTTGCCCTCCTGGATGAGGTCGATCAGCGGCAACCGGCCGCGGTTGTAGCGGCGCGCGATCGACACGACGAGGCGCAGGTTCGCCTTGACGAACCGGTTCTTCGCGTCGTGCTGGGCCTGGAACGTCTTCTCGACCCGATCGAGGTAACGCTTGTACGACGGCGACATCGGCAAGGTCGGGCGCGGCGGCTTGATCGGCGCGCCCTCTTCCGTGTCTGCGATCGTGTCCTCCTCGAAGTCCGGCTCGCGCACGAGGTCACGCGCGATGCTGCTGGCGCGCGACATCCACAGGCGGTCGGAGTCGGGCAGGCGGATCACGGTCGCGAGCTCGCTCGAGAGCTGCGCCCACGCCTTCTCGTGCTCGGGCGCGAGCTTGTACTTCTGCTTCTTCGCGATCTTCACGAGCTTCTGCAGCTCTTCGACCTGCGGCGCCTTCACCTCGTCCTCGCCCGCCTTCGTCACGTCCTCGGCGAGCGCGTCGAGCACGAACTCGGCCGCGGGCAGGTACGAGAGCAGCGCGACCCAGTGATCGATCTCCGTGCGCTCGACGGCACGCGCGGTCTCGAGCTCCTCCTCGGGGCCCATGACCGGGTGCAGCGCCATGTCGCGGAAATACCGCGCGAGCATGGAGTCGCCGCCACCCTCCTCGATGTCCTTGAGCTCGCGGTCGGCGTTGGGCCGGGGAGAATCCGGCCGGCTGAGCGGCGTGAAATCGAGGTCGATGAACTCGGCCGTCGTCGGCTCCGGCTCGAGCATCTCGGGGCGCGGGCGGATGGCGGCCGCCTCTTCCGCGGCGGCGCCTTCGTCGTCCAGCATGCCAATATCCATGTCGGACGCGGCGATCGGCTCCTTGGCGAGCGGCGCGGCGGGCGTCTTGGCGCGCGTGTCGTCCTGGAGCGCCTCCTCGTCGACCGGCGCTTGCGTTTGCTCGGGCTCCTGGCCCTTCGGCCGGCGCTCCATCGTGCCGCTGCGACGAACCGTGCGCGCGCCCGCGACGGCGGCTGCGGCGGCCCCGCGACGGCCGGGCGCGCTTCCGCGGGCGGGCTTGGGCGCCGATGCGGTGCGCGTCGTGGAGCCCGTCATCGCGGCCTTGGTGGAGGGGCGGTTGGCTTCGGGGCGGCGGGCGGTCGACGTGCTCATCTTGCTCTTCGTTGCGGTGGAGGGTTTTTCGTTCACTTCTTCGGAGTCACCCTTTCGAGAGTGGAAGCTCTCGTTCGGGTCAAGGAGGGATCGGTCCGGGCTCGTCGGGGTATCGAAGCTCGCCATGGCTGGGCCCTTGTTCCCGCTGCCCGATAGGGGGCTGAACGGGGGATTGTGCGGTTTGATTCCGGTGGATCCTCTCCGAGAAGAAATCGGCTGGCTCGGGCCGCCGTTCACGGATGCAATGCTGGAGACTGGATCGCTCGTCTTCTCAACGAATTCTGCAATTTTCATGCCGTAATCGGCGTATGTTCCCGAATTTCCCGCTCCCCGCTCGGGCTTGGAGCCGGTCGGCATGCTAGGAGCATCCCCCGACGAGGCATGCAGCGGGGCCGGCTCCCCGTCATGCGAGGCGGACGGCGACGGGCTGCCTCGATGGCCGCGGTGTGCTCCCATGCTTACGCGCTCCGTTGTAGTCGATGATGCCGACTGACAACACGTCCAGTCGGACATTCGTCTTGCGTGTCGTTCACGAGCTCCGCCGGGACCGGCGAAACTCTTGGATGTTTTCTGGGGCTACCCTGGTGCAGGCGATAGCCCATGGAATCTTGGCTTCGTGCGCTGGCCTCCTCGGCCAGGCGCTGATGGGTAGGCAACTTGCTTCCTTCAGCGCCCTTGTCGACCCCCACGACGCCCCGCATCATCCGATTTTTCTGGCTTCTATCGGTCTCGGGGCGTCCCTTGTAAAGACTGCAGCGAGCACCTTCTCCATCTACGGCCAGAAGCGGGCTGTCTTTCAGGTCGGAAACGCAATTCGGCGCACGATGACCGCCGCGATCGTGCTCCAAGGACAACCGCCGAGCGCGGCCGCCGCCTCCCTCGCCGCGATCACCGTGCGTATCCGCGACGTCGAGCGAGGCGTCGACGAGGGCGTGCTCGCGGCCGCTCGTGCGATTGCACACCTCGTTCCTCTCGCCCTGGCGCTCCTCTTCCTGTCCTCCCGCCTCGCGATCGCCGCGATCCTGCTGCTCACGCCGTTCGCGCTGCTCCTGGCCTCGGCGCGCAGGTTCGTCCGGTCCCATCACGCGCGGTCGGCGCGCCTCGCAGAAGAGCTGCATTCCGCTGTAGACGAGCTGGTACGGCACCTGGATCTATGGCGAACGTACGGAGCCGCCCGGCGGGTGCACGCAGCGCTCGGGCGGGCCGGAGACGAGGCCGGGCGCGCCGCCGCACGCGCAGAAGCGACCCGAGGCCTGATCTCCGGAGCAAACGAGGTGCTCGCCGCAGCCGCGTTGCTCGGGCTCTGCGTCTGGATCGAGCGTGCGCAGCCGGCCCTCGGCGGGTCACTCGTGGCCTTCGCGGCCGTCTTTTTCATGACCTACAGGCCGCTGCGCGATCTCGGCGACGCGCGGACGGCCATCGAGCGAGGCGCCGCGTCGCTCGACGCACTCGAAGCGAGCGTGCAGGTCGGAGCCGCCACGAGCGAGTTCGAAGCGGCCGAGCCGGAGAGTGTGCAAGGGGCGCGCAGTCGCTTCCGGCTGGCGCGGCTCTCGGTCGAAGGGTTGCGTTTCGTCGTGGGCGGGGCGATCGGGAGGCCGGTCCGGTTCACGGCCGAGCCCGGGCGGATCGTGGCGATCGTAGGGCCGACGGGCAGCGGAAAGACGACGCTCTTGCGAGGGCTGCTCGGGCTCGTGCCCGCGACGGAAGGGGAGCTTCGTTATGACGGCGAGGAGCTGACGCGCGCCGGGGTCGGTCCGGACGAACGGCCGTTCGCGTGGGTGCCGCAAGAGGCGGCGATCGTGTCGGGGACGATCGAGGAGAACGTGGGGCTCGGCGCGAAGGACGCGCCGAAGGAGGAGCTGCGGCGCGCGCTCGCGGAGGTCGGAGGGCTCGGGCTCGCCGAGGCGCGAGGGCAGGCGAGGATCGTCGCCGGAGGGCACGAGCTCTCGGGCGGGGAGCGGCAAATCGTGGCGCTCGCACGCGCGGTTGCGAGCCGTCAGCCGGTGCTGCTCCTGGACGAGCCGACGTCGGGGCTCGACGCCGAGGCCGAAGCGCGTGTGCTCACGGCGCTCGAGGCGCAGCGGGGCAGCCGGACGATCCTGATCGTCACGCATCGGCCAGGGCCGCTCAGGATCGCGGATGAGGTGATCTCGTTCGAAGGACCGGCGCCCGCTCAGAACTGAGACAAGAAGCGCGGATCACTCTCGAAGAGCAGGCGGATGTTGGGGATGCCGTAACGGAGCATGGCCAGGCGATCGAGGCCCATGCCGAAGGCGAAGCCGCTGTACCGCTCGGGATCGAGGCCGCAGTGACGGAAGACGTCGGGGTGGATCATCCCGCAGCCGAGCACCTCGAGCCAGCCCGTCTGCTTGCAGACGCGGCACCCGGCGTAGGTGCCGTCGGCCTTGCGGCAGAAGACGCAGCCGCAGTCGACCTCGGCGCCGGGCTCGACGAAGGGGAAGTAACTCGGCCGGAAGCGCATCGGTAGGCCCGGGCCGTAGAGGCGCTCGATGAAGCCCGCGACGACGCCCTTGAGCTCGGCGAAGCTCACCTTCTCGTCGACGAGGAAGCCGTCGATCTGGTGGAACATCGGCGAGTGGGTGACGTCGTCGTCACGGCGGTAGACGGAGCCAGCCATCACGACGGCGAGCGGCGGCTTGCGGAGCAAAAACTCGCGCGGCTGCACCGTGGTCGTGTGCGTGCGCAGGAGCAGGCCCGGCCCGAGCCAGAAGCTGTCCTGCATGTCCGTCGCCGGGTGATCGGGCGGGAACGCGAGCTTCGTGAAGTTGTTCTCTTCGAGCTCGATCTCGGGGCCGGACTCGGCCACGAAGCCGAGGTCGCGGAAGATCGCGAGCAGCTCGTCACGGACCTGCGCGATGGGATGGAAATGGCCGCGGCCGAGCTCGACGCGGCCCGGCAGGCTGAGATCGAAGGGGAGGCCGCGGAGCTCGGCCTCGCGGGCAGCACGGGCGATCGCCTGGAGGCGCGCTTCGAACGAAGCCTCGACCTCTTCCTTGAAGGCGTTGACCCGGCTGCCCACGCTGGCCTTCTGGTCGGCGGGGACGTGGCGCATCAGCGCGAGGACGGCGGTGAGCTCGCCCTTCTTGCCGAGGACCTTGGCGTGCTCGAGGCGCAGGGCCTGCTCGTTCGTCGCGGCCGCGAACGCGTCGCGGTACCGCGTGCCGAGCGCGGACAGGCCCTCCTCGATGGCCTTGATCGCCTGGACAGGATCCGCGGCGCTCACGCCCCGTCTCCCAGCCTAGCGGCTCGCGCCCGCGAGCTTCACGACCGCGCCGAACGACGTCGGATCGTGGATGGCGAGCTCGGACAGGATCTTCCGGTCGAGCGAGACGTTCGCCTTCTTGAGCGCGCTCATGAGGCGAGAGTACGTCGTGCCATTCGTGCGGGCAGCGGCGTTGATGCGGACGATCCAGAGCTTGCGGAAATCCCGCTTCTTCAGCTTGCGGCTGATGTAGCCGTACTCCCACGCGTGGCGCAGGACCTCGACGGCTTGGCGGTAGCGGTTTTTCCTGCCGAGGAAATATCCCTCGGTCTGGTTCAGGACGCGGTTACGACGACGACGGGCTTTGAACCCACGCTTGACTCTCGGCATTGGGCGCTCCTCTCTTGCTCGGGGTCAGCGGTAGGGCAGGAGGAGCTTCACACGCCCCTCCATCGCCGTGTCGACGGTGTCGTTCTTGCGGAGACGGCGCAGGCGCTTCTTGCTCTTCTCCTGCATGCAGTGGTTCAAGCCGCCCTTGCTCCGGCGGATCTTGCCCGAGCCCGTGACGCGAAAGCGCTTCGCGGCGGCTCGGTTCGTCTTCATCTTCGGCATGGTGCCTTCTCGCTCCCGAAAGGGTGCGCTCTGCCTGGCCTCGCTCCGACCGTCGGAGCGCCGTTCGAAACCAAGGTAGATGCGGCGGGGCGAGCTTTATGGCGGACGGGTGCGGTGGTTGTCAAGGCCGCGAGGCTCCCCCAGAGCTAGCCTCCCGAACCATGCTCGTCCGCGCCACCTTCGAAGAGCCGGTCAGCGACGGCCCTCCCGTCCGGACCATCGTGAGCTTCCACGCTGGACATTCGCTCCTGGAAATCGCGCATTCGCGGGGAATCGCGATCAACGCGCCCTGCGGCGGCCGAGGATCGTGCGGGAAATGTATCGTGCGTGTGCTCGCGGGCAACGCGCCGCCGACCGAGGAGGACCGGGCCGTGCTCAGCGAGGGCATGCTCCGTGAAGGCCTGCGGCTCTCGTGCCGGATCCGGCCGCGCACGCCCGTCACGGTGGAGGTGCAGAGCCGGTTCGATCTGCGCGCGGCGCCGAGCGTGACGAGACTCGGCGGAGGCGAGCTGCCGAAGGTCGTGGACGCAGCGGTGGATCTCGGCTCGACGAGCGTGCAGCTCCGGACGATCGATCCGGAGACGGGCGAGGTGCTCGGCGAGGCGAGCGTGCTGAACCGTCAGGTGCGGCGTGGCCACGACGTGATGACGCGGCTGACGCACGCGCTGCAAGGAGCGCAGGCGCGCGAGGAGCTGACGGAGGACGCGCGCGAGACGCTCCGGATGCTCGAAGGGGCGGCGCGCGGGCGGATCTTCGCGGAGGACGGCGCGATCCGGCGCTGGGTCGTGGCCGCGAACAGCGCGATGACGACGCTCCTCTGGGGCGAGGACGTGACGAGCCTGGCCGAGGCGCCGTACACGCCGCCGTTCTTCGACGAGCGGACCGGGCCGGCCGCGGCGCTGGGTTTGTCCGGGGAGGTGGTCACGACGTTCCCGCTGCTCGGGTCGTTCGTCGGTGGTGACACGGCCGCGGCGGTGCTGGCGACCGAGCTCGATCGGCCGGGTCCGCCGCGCATGCTCATCGACATCGGGACGAACACGGAGATCGTGCTCGCGCACGAGGGCTCGCTCTACGCGTCGTCGACGCCCGCGGGGCCAGCGTTCGAAGGAGGAAACATCTCGATCGGGATGCGCGCGGAGAAGGGCGCGATCGTGCGGGTCGAGGTGCGAGACGACGGGGCCATCCGCGCGACGACGATCGGGACGGTGAAGCCAAAAGGGATCTGCGGGACGGGGCTGCTCGAGGTGCTGGGCGAGCTCGTGCGCGCGGGGCTCGTGGCGAAGGACGGCGCGATCGCGTCGGGCGCGGATCGGATCACGCTCGCGCGGGGCGTGGACCTCTTGCAGATGGACATCCGCGAGCTGCAGCTCGCGAAGGGAGCGCTCCGGGCCGCGACGAAGCTGCTCTGCAAGACAGCGGGCATCCGGGACAAGGACCTCGCGCGTGTGGCGGTGGCGGGCGCGTTCGGGACGCACCTCAGGCACGACGTGGCGATCCGGCTCGGGATGTTGCCCGAGGTGGATCCGTCGGCGGTCGTCGCGGCGGGCAACGCGTCGCTCGAGGGCGCGACGGTGTTCGCGCGGGACCCGGAGTCGGCGCGGGCGAGGCTCGCGGATGTCCGGCCGCGGGTCCGGCACGTGGAGCTCGCGACACGTGACGATTTCCAGGATGTCTTCGTGCAGAGCCTCGATTTCTGAGCGACATTTCGCGCGTACATCGACGGTGCCGCGTTCCGGTGCTAACTCGCCCGCCCGATGCCGCGCCGTGACGATCTGAAGAAGATCCTGCTGATCGGCTCTGGTCCCATCATCATCGGACAAGCGTGCGAGTTCGACTACTCGGGCACGCAGGGCGCGAAAGCGCTCGCCGCCGAGGGGTACGAGGTGATCCTCGTCAACTCGAACCCGGCGACGATCATGACGGACCCGGAGCTCGCGTACCGCACCTACGTGGAGCCGCTCGACGTGCCGACGTTGACGGCGATCCTCGAAGCAGAGCGGCCCGACGCGATCCTGCCGACGCTTGGAGGTCAAACGGCCTTGAACCTGGCGCTCGCGCTCGACGCGGCGGGCGTGCTCGGGAGGCTCGGGATCGAGCTCATCGGCGCGAGCCCGGCGGCGATCCGCAAGGCCGAGGATCGCGCGCTCTTCAAGGAGGCGATGGAGCGCATCGGGCTCACGTGTCCACGCTCGGGTCACGTGAAGAGCGTGGAGGAGGCGCGCGCGCTGGCGGAGAAGGAGGGGCCCTGGGGCGCGCCGCTCGGCTACCCGGTGATCGTGCGGCCGAGCTTCACGCTCGGGGGCACGGGCGGCGGCATCGCGTTCCGGCCGGAGGAGCTCGACGCGAAGGTGCGCTGGGCGATCGAGCAGTCGCCGACGCACGAGACGCTGATCGAGGAGAGCGTGCTCGGCTGGAAGGAGTTCGAGCTCGAGGTGATCCGCGACAAGGCGGACAACTTCATCGTGGTCTGCTCGATCGAGAACATCGATCCGATGGGCGTGCACACGGGCGACTCGATCACGTGCGCGCCGTCGATGACGCTGACCGATCGCGAGTACCAGCGGCTGCGGAACGCGGCGCGCGCGGTGATGACGGAGATCGGGGTCGAGACGGGCGGGTCGAACGTCCAGTTCGCGGTGAACCCGGAGGACGGGCGGTTCGTGGTGATCGAGATGAACCCGCGCGTGTCGAGGTCGAGCGCGCTCGCCTCGAAGGCGACGGGTTACCCGATCGCGAAGATCGCCGCGAAGCTCGCCGTGGGCTACCGGCTCGACGAGCTGACGAACGACATCACGGGCACGAGCGCCGCGTTCGAGCCGACGATCGACTACGTGGTCGTGAAGTGGCCGCGCTTCGCCTTCGAAAAATTCCCCGGCGCGGACCGGCGGCTCGGGCCGCAGATGAAGAGCGTCGGCGAGGTGATGTCGATCGGGCGGACGTTCGCCGAGGCGCTGCAGAAGGCGGCGCGCTCGCTGGAGATCGGGCGGGACGGGCTCGAGTCGCTGCTCGGCAGGGTCGACTACCGGCAGCTCGGCAGTGATCCGAACCAGGCGCGCGACATGCTGATGGACGCGCCGCGCGAGCCCTCGGCGCCGATGGAGATGCCGCCGCCGAGCCAGGACGAGCTGGTGGCGGCGCTGGAGAAGATCGTGGG
Source organism: Polyangium spumosum (assembly GCF_009649845.1). Lineage (NCBI taxonomy): Bacteria > Pseudomonadati > Myxococcota > Polyangiales > Polyangiaceae > Polyangium > Polyangium spumosum. The sequence goes on along the minus strand of NZ_WJIE01000003.1, from coordinate 529,147 downwards.
CGTGCCCGTGGCGGATCGGCTCTTCTACGTGGCCGACGCGGTGCGGCTCGGGATCCCGCTCGAGAAGCTCTACGAGGCGACGCGGATCGATCGATGGTTCCTGTCGCAGATCGAGCGGCTCGTGCACTTCGAGCGGACGATCACGGAGGTCGCGAAGGAGAAGGGCGCGCTCGACGAGGGCACGCTGCGTGACGCCAAGCGGCTCGGCTTCTCCGATCGGGCGATCGCGCGGCTCACCGGGCGCACGGAGGACGAGGTGCGTGCGCTCCGGATGACGCTCGGCGTGCGTGCGGTCTTCGGCCGCGTGGACACGTGCGCGGCGGAGTTCGTGGCGAAGACGCCGTACCTCTACTCGACGTACGAGCGCGAGAGCGAGGCCGCGCCGAGCGGGCGGCGCAAGGTGGTCATCCTGGGCGGCGGTCCGAACCGGATCGGGCAGGGGATCGAGTTCGATTACTGCTGCGTGCACGCGGCCTTCGCGCTGCGTGAGCTCGGGTTCGAGACCATCATGGTCAACTGCAACCCGGAGACGGTCTCGACCGACTACGACACGTCCGACAGGCTCTACTTCGAGCCGCTCACGTTCGAGGACGTGCTCTCGATCTGCGACGAGGAGCGTAAGGACGGCGAGCTCGTCGGCGTGGTGGTGCAGTACGGCGGGCAGACGCCGCTGAAGCTCTCGGTGCCGCTCGCGCGCGCGGGCGTCCCGATCCTCGGCACGCCCGCGGACGCGATCGATCGGGCCGAGGATCGTGGTCGGTTCGACGCGCTGCTCACGAAGCTCGGGCTCAAGCGCCCGCGCGCGGCCGTGGCGTCGAGCGTCGCGGAGGCGATCGAGGCGGCGCGGTCGATCGGCTACCCCGTGCTCGTGCGTCCGTCGTACGTGCTCGGCGGGCGGGCGATGATGATCTGCCACGAGGAGAGGGAGCTCGAGGCGTACATCCACGACGCCGTCGAGGCCGCGCGCGAGGCAGGCACGCACGCGATCCTCGTCGACGAGTTCCTGAAGGACGCGATCGAGGTGGACGTCGACGCGCTCGGGGATGGTCGCGAGGTCGTGATCGGCGGCGTGATGCAGCACATCGAGGAGGCCGGGATCCACTCGGGGGACTCGTCGTGCGTGCTCCCGCCGCACTCGCTGCCGCCGGAGGTCGTGGCTTCGATCGAGGAGCAGACGCGGCAGCTCGCGCTGGAGCTCGGCGTGATCGGCCTGATGAACGTGCAGTTCGCGGTGAAGGGTGGCGCGATCTACGTGCTCGAGGTCAACCCGCGCGCGTCGCGCACCGTGCCCTTCGTGTCGAAGGCGACGGGCCGGCCGCTCGCGAAGATCGCGGCGCAGGTGATGGCGGGCAAGACGCTCGCGGAGCTCGGGGTCACCGACGGGTTCATGCCGCAACACGTGGCGGTGAAGGAGTCCGTCTTCCCGTTCGCGAAGTTCCCGGGCGTCGATACGCAGCTCGGGCCGGAGATGCGCTCGACGGGCGAGGTGATGGGCATCGCGCCGACGTTCGCGCATGCGTTCGGCAAGGCGCTCAGGGCCTCGGGCATGCAGCTCCCGAGCACGGGGTGCGCGTTCATCTCGGTGAAGAACGACGACAAACCCGCGGCGTGTGTCATCGCGAGGCGCCTGCGCGCGCTCGGCTTCACCCTCATGGCGACGAGCGGGACGGCGCAGGCGCTCGCCCGCGCGCGTATCCCCGCGACGCCGATCAACAAGGTGAACGAGGGCTCGCCGCACGTCGTCGACGCGATCAAGGCAGGCCAGGTTTCGCTCGTCGTGAACACCACGGTCGGCGCGCGGTCGATCCGCGACAGCTACCCGATCCGGCGGAATGCGTTGCTCGCCAACGTCCCGTACTTCACGACGATGGCCGCCGCGATGGCCGCGGTCGACGCCCTCGAGGCGAGCGCGCACGACGCGCGCGCGTCGTACCGCGTCCGCTCGCTCCAGGAGTGGAACCCGTCCTCTTGAGAGACGACGAGGGCCGCCGGTGCTCGATGCGACGGCGGCCTACGTGTCTTTCGGCTCGTTCGTGTCGTCCTTGCTCGCGTCGTTCTCGCCGCGTTCGTCGAACGCTTCGGGCGAATCGCGGCGCTCGCGTGGCGTCAGCGCGGCCGTGAGGGCCACCGCGAGCGCGCCGACGACGACGCTCCCGTAAAAGAGGATGTCGATCGCGCTGCCCGCGGAGGAGCAGTTCGCGCCCGGGCCGAGGCGCACGGCGAGCACGCCTTCGGGCAGCGCGGGCGGCCCCTCCGGCGTGTTCGCGTCTTCGGTCACTTGCCCACCACGATGCGCTGGCCGAAGGCCCGATCGACCGCCTCGCAGAAGGAGCGGAACGCCTCGTACTCGGCCGGTGTGATCCGCGCCTTCTTGAACGAGAAGCCCGTCTTCACGGTGACCTTGCCCGGGGACTGCTCGACCGTCACGTGGAACGAGCCGAACGGCGTGTCGAGCTTCTGCGCCGTGGGCGCCGCGCGCACCTTCATGCCCGCCGGCACCTTGATGACCCACTCCTCTTCGCGGCTCGTCAGCGCCGAGAGCGTCACGTCGAGCGTGCGCTTCGACGAGGGCGCGAGCTCGGCGACGAGGCGCGGCGTGATGGTGGCGGGCACGCTGAGCGCGTCACCCTCGCGCCGCGCAAAGCTCGTGGCCTTGCCGCGGGCGCGGATCTTCACGGGTTGCTCGACGTCGTCGAGGTCGCCCGTCTCGACGCCCGTGCGCCCCTTCTCGAGCTCGATCGGGCCGAAGTCCGAGGCGAGGTCCTGCGACGCGCGCTCGTTGCGCGTGCCCTCGGCGAGGTAACGCCTGCGCCAGTCGGGGGCGTACGCGCCCGTCACCTGCACGTCCGAGACGAGCTGCGCCGCGCCGCCCTCGGCCAGCGTCACCTCGACGTGGCGGCGCGTGAGCGACTGCTCCGGCGGCGGCTGCGGCAGCCGCACGAGCTTGGGTTTGCCCTCGTTGACGAGCAGGCCGATCGCCGAGCGATCCATCACGGGCAGCTCCATCGAGCCCGTGTGCTCGGCCGTGCCGTCGAGGTAGAGGTCCATCGAGGGCACGTAGACGATCGCGTGATCGAAGGGCGCGAGGCTCGCGGGCTCGGGGGCGATGTCGCCGCGCATGCGCGTGCGGAGCAGGACGATCGTCGAGTTGATGCCGAGCTCGCGCAGCATCGTGACGATGAGCGTCGCCTTGTCCTTGCAGTCGCCCCAGCCGCGCGCGAGCGTCTGCGCGGCGCGGCGCGGCCGGATGCCCTCGATGCCGAACTCGAGCGCGACGTAACGCGTCTGCGTGGCGAACTTGTAGATCGCCTTCACCTTCGCGGCGTCGTCGGTCAGGCCCTTCGTGAGCTCGCGGGCGCGCCTGCGCACCTCGTCGTCGACGTCGAACTGCTCGCGCGCGAGGCCCCAGTACCACGCGCCCACCGCGTCCCACGTGTCGAACGTGGAGACGTGCACCGTGCCGAGCACCTCGGACCAGGGCGGCATGTTGGGCTCGGGCTTGAGCGCGGGGACGTTCGTCCCGACGAAGCGATAGATGCGCTTGTCACCCTCCTCCTTCACGTCCTCGACGAGCCCGGGGAGCTTGTCCGTACGGATGAAGAAGCGGCGCGACTTCGGCGTGATGAGGACGTACTCGCTGCTCGCGATGGGCTTGTCGTTCTGGAGGTACTGGACCTCGCCGAAGTAGTCGCTCTTCTCGTTGCGCGGCGCGACGTCCTCCACGCGGTAGCGCAGCTCGACGACGTCGCCCGCGTTGAGGCGCGGGAAGAGGACGACGAACGCGCGCTGCGACGTGTACATCGAGATCGCGGGGTTGTCCGCGGCGCCCTCGCCGCTCTCGATCGCCTCGTCGATCTTGCCGTTCGCGCGGTAGACGCGCGCGGCGCGGAGATCCACGGTCTGGCGATCGGCCTCGTAGGCGAAGTCGTACTGGCGCGCGGACGCGGCGCTCTCGTCGGTGAGCGGCTGGAAGACGACCTGGTGGAAGCGGCTCGCGAGGCCGTTCGGGTAGACCGTCGTCACCGTGAGGTTGCGCATGAAGCGCATCGGGTAGCCCTGCGCGGGCTCCTTGCGTTTCGGCAGGAACTTCTCCGGCGCCCACGCGTACGCCTCGTCCGCGCGCGGCGCCTTCGGCTCGATGTGCTCGACGTACTCGCGCACGTCCTTCGCCTGCGGGACGATCGTGAGGATCTGCCGGAGCAGGTCGAGCTGCTTGTCGCGATCCCCCTCCTCTCCGTAGAGATCGGAGAGCGCGCGCAGCGTCTGCACGTCCTCGGGCGCCATCGCCAGCGCTTGCTGGTAGGTCGCGAGCGCGCGGTCCTTCTGGCCGAGCGAGCGATACGTGCGCGCCGCGAGGCCACGCGCCCACGCCGAGCCCGCGTCGACGCCGAGGAAGCGGTTCAGCCACCGCTCCGCGCCCGCGGCGTCGCGGCGCGCCACGGCGAGCTCCACCTTCTGGCTCAGGAAGTCGGCGTCGTCGAAGCGCAGCGCCGCGTAACGCGCCTCGACCTCCTCGGCCTCGGTGTCGCGGCCGAGCGCGCGGAGCTGCGCGGCGAGCGCGGAGAGCAGCGAGACGCAGCGCGGGTTCCTCTGCACCGCCCTCTCCAGCATGCCGAGCGCGGTGCGCTTGAGGCCCGCCTCGACGGAGAGCTCGACCAGGCCGAGCGTGCCCCCGAGGTTGTCCGGGTCGAGCGCGAGGATGCGCTCGTAGATCGGCACCGCGTCGCGCCAGTTCGCGCCGGTGCGCGCGAGGTGCGCCTCGGAGAGCAGGACGTCGAGCTTCTCGTCGTTCGTCTTGGCGAGCGCGCTCGCGCGTTCGACCCAGGCGCGGCGCTGGTTGCGATCTTCGGCGAGCTCGCCGGCGAGCAAGAGGCGCGGCACCGTGGGCTCGGCCTCGGCGGCGCGGCGCGCGAGGTCCCGCGCCTTGTGCTCGGCCTTCGGATCGCCGCCGGTGATCGCGAGGTAACGCGCGTATTGCTCCAGCGCGGCGGGCTCGGGGCTCTTGCCCGACGTGAGCGCTTCGAACGCCTGCACGGGCCCGGCGACGCCGCGGCCTTGCGACTTCGGCTCCTTCGTCTTCGCGCGCTCCTTCATCGCGGCGGCGGCGTCGGTGCTCGCCTCGAGATCGGCGCGCACCTCGACGTCGAGGTCGGGCTTTCCGTTCTCATCGCCGATGCGCAGCGCGAACTTCGGCGCGTCCTCGTCGCCGCAGACCTTCACCGTGATGCGGCTGAACGTCGGCCGGAGCGTCACGGTCGTCGCGAATCGATCGATGTCGAGCTCGCGGTACGCGGCGTCCTCGAGGATCTTCTCGCCGTCGTAGTAGACCTTGAACGCGCCGGCGGAGCCCACCCAGAGCGTCGCCTTGCGGGGCGCCTTCGTGCCCGGGCGCGCGCGGACGAACGTGGTCGCGTAGCCGCAGACCGCCTCGCGCGGGCGCAGGATGTCGCCGAAGTCGAACCACCCGTAGGACGACGTCGTCGGCGGCACGCGCCAGCGCACGGCGCGCTCTTTTCCTTGGTACGCGCGGCCTGCGGGGATGGGCTCGCCGAGCTCCGACTCGGGCTGGTGGTCGATGCCGAAGCCCATCTTGTTGTCGTTGTCGAAGGGGCCGACGGTCATGTAACGACCGACGAAGCCGAGCTTCTCGACACGCGCGAGCGCGCCTTCGAGATCGCCGCGGCGCCTCCTCGCGTACGCGCTGAGCAGCTCCGCGTAGACACGCATGGGCGCGGGCAGCGCCTTGTTCTCGGTGGCCGCGACGATCGCCTCCTCGACGTGCGTCGGGTCTGCGCGGTCCCACGTGCGCCAGAGCTCGCGCAGCGCCGTGTAGGCCGCGGGTCCCTTCGCGCCGGCGATCGCGCCGCTCGCTTCGAGCACGTCGGGGTGGATCGTCCCGCCCTCTGCGCTCGCGGGGTGCGTCGGGGCGATCGCGCAGCAGGCGAAGGTCAACGCGAGGGCGATTCGTGCCTTCGCGCGGGTCGCGCGATCCAGGAGGGCGCCACGTTCACGAGCCATCGAGGGGCTATCCCGTGCCGTGCCCGGCAGGTCAAGGGAAGGACGTGCCCGGCTCACCAAGCCTCACGACCGTGCGAGCGCGTGGGAATTTTTGGCGGCCCAGAGCGCGCTTCCGAGCCTGATGTCGAGGGAAAGGCATGACGCGCGTGGGGCAGGGTGGTCATGCATATTACCAGGTCCCCCGATCGTCGCGTGGTGCGGGGCTCGTGAGTGCTCGGGGTTTGGCGCTCTTGGAGGGGTTGGGCAGGAATCTGCGTGCTCGTTCCGAAAGGCCACCTTGCTCCGCGGCGCCTGCTTCGGATAGAACCATCGCTGCACGCGTCGAATGTGCGCCCGTGCGAAGAGCTCGAGCGGGTGCGCGAGGGTGGCTCTCCCGCGCCGTCATTTCCGGGACGGGCCCTCCGGCGGTCCGGCGGAAACGAAGGCACTCAGGCAACGAGACGAAGACCCCATCGCGGAAGCGCTGGCGGAGGAACGATGGTCAATCCTCAGATGGTGATGTACGAGGAGGAGTTCAATCAGATCCAGAATGTCGTGGATCGCCTCGTCAAGGACGCCAATGCGAAGGTCGTTTTCATCGTTGACAAGAACGGTCAGCTGATCGCTGCCAGCGGCGACGTGGACAACCTCGACACCACGTCGCTCGCCTCGCTGACGGCCGGCAACATCGCGGCCACGGGCGGGATGGCGAAGCTCCTCAAGGAGAACGAGTTCGCGACGCAGTTCCACGAGGGCGAGAAGGCGAACATCCACATCCAGCTCGTCGGCAACCGCGTCATCCTCGTGGTGATCTTCGACTCGAAGTCCAGCCTCGGCCTCGTGCGGCTGCGCGTCCGCCGCGCGAGCGAGGAGCTGAACAACATCTTCGAGGCGCTCTTGAAGAAGGTCGCGGATCCCGGCGCCGACAGTCCGTTCGCCGAGATCACCGACGAAGACATCGACAACCTCTTCAACGACTAGGAGCGCGCGCGATGAGCTTCATCAACTACATGGCGCGCGAGATCAACTGCAAGATCGTCTATTATGGCCCGGGTTTGTGCGGGAAGACGACGAACTTGCAGTACATCTACGAGCGCACGAACCCCGACGCGAAGGGGAAGATGATCTCGCTGGCGACCGAGACGGATCGCACGCTCTTCTTCGACTTCCTTCCGCTCGCGCTCGGCGAAATTCGTGGGTTCAAGACGCGGTTCCACCTCTACACGGTGCCCGGACAGGTCTTCTACGACGCGAGCCGCAAGCTCATCCTGAAGGGCGTCGACGGCGTCGTGTTCGTGGCCGACTCGCAGATCGATCGCATGGAGGCGAACGAGGAGTCCGTCGAGAACCTCAAGACGAACCTCGACGAGCAGGGCTACAAGCTCGAGAAGATCCCGTACGTCATCCAGTACAACAAGCGGGACCTGCCCGAGATCGCCACGGTCGAGGAGCTTCGCGAGAAGCTCAACCCGATGAACGTCCCCGACTTCGAAGGCGTCGCCCGCACCGGCGTCGGCGTCTTCGACACGCTGAAGGCCGTCGCGAAGCTCGTGCTCACGGAGCTGCGCAAAGGCGGTCCCTGACCCGAAGGTCTCACGACCTCACGCACGCCTCGGTTTCTCGCCACGCGAGGGGCCGAGGCGTTCGTGTTCCATGACGACAAAATGCCGAACGGCCGAAGGTCTCACGTGGAGACGTCTTCGGCCGTTGGCGTCGGGCGTGTGTTGGGGACACGCCCGGAAGGCTACCCGCGCTGGTAGATCCGGTTGCGGCGACCGCGGTTCTTCGCCTTCAACTTCGCGCGGTAACGCTTCGACTTCGTGCGGTTGGTCTTCCGAGGACCCTTCGAGAGCATCAGGAACATGAGCCGACTTCCTCGTCTTGTGCGGCGCGATGGACGGCCGCTCCTGTAGGGAGGGCGGGAAGGTAGCCGCTGTCCGGTCGAAGTTCAAACGAGATCGCGAAGTTTTCGAGCACGGCCGAGGTCGCCCGCGAAGGACCGCGGTAGACTCGAGGCCGATGCAGAGAGCGCCCGCGCCATCACGACCCCGAACGCCTCTGCCCAGGGCGATCACGCGGGCGCGCGTCGGCGCAGCCGGGCTCGTTGCGCTCGTGACGGCCTCGTGCGGCGCGAGCATCAACGCCGTCTACGAGGGCGACGTGCGCTTCGAGCACTGCATGGCGCTCGACATGGAGAAGCACGTCAAGCCCACGATCCGGAAAGCGTGCTGGGAGGAGTGGACGAAGTTCTACACGTTCGGCCAGACGCGCGACCGCGTGGAGTACGCGAGGCTGCGCATGAAGCAGCTCAGCGGCGCGAGCGACTTCGAAGAGTCGGACCTCGCCACGGAGGAGCCACGCGTGGCCTCGGCCGTCCCCGAGCCGACGAGCGCGCTCGCGCCGCCGCCGATGATGCTCGCAGTGGACGCAGGCTCGTCGGGGCCGAGCGCGGACGCGTCCCCGGACGTGGCGGCGGAGTCGCCCGAATCGACATGCGGGACGACATGCGAGGCGACGTGGAACGAGTGCAAGGCGGCCTGCACGACGGCGACCTGCGAGCGCGGCTGCGCGGCGCAGTACAAGCGGTGCACGCGCAAGTGCTCGTGAGCACGGGCGCCAGAGCAAAAAGACCGGAATCTTGACGTTTTGCTCGGCGTATGGGTATCCGCAAACGAGATGACGTCGCTGCCCGCATACGAGGACGGGGCTCCTCCCCATGAGGGGGGGCGAGGTGCAATCCGGGTGCTGAAGCCGCGCAGGGCCGCGCCCGCGGACGCCGTGAGGCCGACACGCGCCGAGGTGAACCTCGCGCACCTCCGGCACAACTTCCGCGTCCTCGAGAAGATGCTCGGCGAGGGGCCGAAGAAGCCGGCGATCTGGGGCGTGCTGAAGGCCGACGCCTACGGGCACGGCTCGGCGGCGGTCGCGCGGACCCTCGAGCGCGCCGGGATGCCCGGCCTCTGCGTGGCGCTGCTCGAAGAGGCGATCGAGCTCCGCGACGCGGGGATCCGCGTGCCGATCCTGGTGATGGGCGGCTACTACGGGCCGCGGCGCGAGGGCCTGGAGGAGATCCTCGCGCGGGACCTCGTGCCGGTGGTCTACGACGCGGGGCAGATAGAGCGGATCGCGACGCTCGCGCGGTACGAAGGCGAGGGGCGCCCGGTGCGCGTGCACCTGAAGGTGGACACGGGCATGGGGCGGCTCGGCGTGTCGATGTCGGAGCTCGACGACGTGCTCGACGCGTTCGACGGCCGGCCGGAGGTCGCGCTCGACGGGCTCATGACGCACCTCGCGTGCGCGGACGGAGACGAGATCGCGCCGACGATGGAGCAGCTCGCGCGGTTCGAGGAGGTGCGAGGTCGGGTGCGCGCGCGCGGGTTCTCGCCGCGGGTCGTGCATGCGGCGAACAGCGCGGGCGCGATGCGGCTCTCGGAGGCGCGCTTCGACGCGGTGCGGCCGGGGATCGCGCTCTTCGGCGTGCAGCCGATGCAAGGCCTCGCGCCGGAGCTCAAGCCGGTGATCCGCGTGCGGACGGAGGTCGTCGCGTTGCGGACGGTCGAGGCAGGAGAGGCGATCGGCTACGGGTACACGTGGCGCGCTTCGCGGCGGAGCGTGATCGCGACCGTGCCGATGGGCTACGCGGATGGCCTCGATCGGAAGCTCTCGAACCGCGGGCACGCGCTCGTGCGGGGGAGACGCGCGCCGATCGTGGGGACGATGTCGATGGATCTGACGATGCTCGATCTGACGGAGATCGCGGGCGCGCGGATCGGCGACGAGGTCGTGTTCCTCGGGCAGCAAGAGGGAGCGCTCGGGCGTGACGTCATCACGGCGGAGGAGATCGCCGAGACGACGGGCACGATCCCGTGGGAGGTGCTGACGAGCATCTCGCGGCGCGTCCCGCGGTTCTATCGCGAGCCCTGACGTTCACGAGCGAGCTGCCCGGTCCTGCTAGGATCGGGTGTGATGGACACGCGCGCGCTTCGTTCGGCTCGAGGGATCGCGGCCACGTCGATCTTGCTCGGCGCCTTCGGGATCACGTCGGCGCTCGGGGGATGCGGGTCGTCGGGGGACGACAAGCTGCCGCCGCGTCCGCCCATGCTCGCGCCCGACGCAGGCGGCGAGGGCGGCTTCGACGGCGGCGGTGCAGGGCCGCCGGCGCCGGATGCGGGTGGCTACTGCGGCAACGAGGTGCATCAGGCGGTCGTCGACGCGCCGAACCTCTACTTCGTGCTCGACGCCTCGGGGAGCATGCAGGCGCCCGCGCCCGGAGGCCTCACGCGGTACAACGCGGTGCGGGTCGCGGTCGTGGACCTCGTGCGCAAGCTCGGGCCGCTCGTGAAGGTGGGGGCGGCGATCCTGCCGAACCAAGGTTCGAACCAGGATCAATGCGCCGCGGGCAAGCAGGTCTTTCCGGTGACGCAGGGTGATCCGATCACGGGCGAGGACGGGCCCACGACCACGGGGATCCGGATCGCGACGGCGACGAACCCGGTCGGAGGGACGCCGATCTCGCCGACGATCGAAGCGCTCACGCCGATGCTGCTCGGGCTCGAAGGCAAGACGTACGTGATCCTCGCGACGGACGGCGGGCCGAACTGCAACGAGTCGGCGGCGTGCGGGGCCGACGCGTGCGAGCCGAACCTCGCGGGCGACGAGGCCTGCCTGGCCACGGGGACCAACTGCTGCGCGCCCGGACAACTTTGGGGTCCAACGTTCTGCGTGGACGAACCCGCGTCCGTGGCCGCGATCGAGGCGCTCCGCGCGGGAGGGGTCGAGGTGTTCGTCGTGGGGATCCCGGGCAGCGAGGCCTACGCGGGGGTGCTCGACGCGATGGCGATCGCGGGCGGATCGAAGAAGGACGCCGCGCCGTTTTACGAGCCGGTGACGGAGCTCGGATCCCTCGGCAGCGTGCTCGGGGAGATCGCCGCGGTCGCGGTGACGTGCGAGTTCGCGATCGTGGATCCGCCGAGCGAGGAGGACATGACGAACGTGTACCTGGACGATGAGGTCCTGCCGTACAACGATCCCGACGGCTGGGCCTGGAAGCCGCCGTGGATCGTGCGCCTGCTCGGCGAGGCTTGCGAGCGGCTGCAGGGCGGGCAGGTGAAGCAGGTGCAGATCGTGAGTGGTTGCCCGACGGAACTGCCGAAGTGAACGATCGTCTCCGGGTGGAAGTGGCGCGCGTCGAGCGCGGGGTCGAGGACGCGGAGGAGCTCGCGGAGATCGCGCGCGTGGCGTTCGCGGGGCCGTCGTTCTCGCCGGTGGACGAGCTCGAGCGGCCCTGGGCGCGCGTGTGGGTCGCGCGGGGCGGAGAGGCGGGCGAGGCGCCGCGGGCGCTCGGGTTCCTCGTCGCCTGGCACGTGGTGGACGAGCTGCACGTGCTCAACGTGGCGACGGCGCCGGCGGTGCGGCGTCGCGGGATCGGGGCGGTGCTCGTGGAGGCGGCGCTCGCGTTTGCGGTCGAGAGCGGCGTGCGACTCGTGCTGCTCGAGGTGCGACGCTCGAACGAGCCTGCGATCCGGCTCTACGAGAAGTTCGGCTTCAGCGTGTCGGGGGTGCGGGAGAAGTACTACGCGGACAACGACGAGGACGCGCTGGAGATGCAGCGCGTCCTCGGCTGATCGCTGGCGCTAGCGCCGGAACGGGTTCGGGAACCGCTCCTTCGGCTTGTCGACGTAGTTGCCGCCGCCGACGCCCGCGAGGCGCGTGCCCGAGATGCGGAGCGGGTTCAGGAGCAGCGGGCGGAGCAGCGCCTTGGCCTTCTCGTCGAGCGGCTGCAGGAAGGCTTCGACCTTCTTCGCGACGTCCGAGAGCTGCTCGCTCAGGTTGATCATGTCGTTCGACGTCGGCGGGCTGGGGAGGTCCTGCATCACGCGCCGCAGCTCGGTGAGGCTGTCGATGTACTTCAAGAGCGGCGTGTCCGTGACGGGCTGACCGGGGCGCGTGTTCTCGGGCGGGACGCCGAAGGAGATGAGCTTCTCGAACGAGGGCGGCACGGTGCTCGGGCGCTCGCCCATCTTCGTGACGTCGACGTTCGTGGTGACGCGCAGGCCGCCGGTCTTCTGCGAGAACTGCTGCTGGAGCTTGGTGTTGAACATCTTGTTCAACTCGTCCTTGTTCACGCTCGGACCCTCGCCCTTCTTGTACTTCTTCCACTGCGTGTGGTCCTCGACCGCGCGCAGGATCTGCAGGTACGGGTAGGGCGTGTTGAGCAGGATGTTGTAGAGGTCCAGCGCCTCCTTCACGGTCGACGGCGGGGCGATCGTGATGTCGGCGAGGAAGTCGCTCCACTGCTCGATGTAGCGCTGGTCGTAGTCCTGCGAGAGCCGCACCAGGTTGGTCTTGAGCTTGTCGACGCCCTCGTCGGCGCTGAGCGGGACCACCCATTGCTCGCTGAGCAGGAGCGCCTCGGCGTTCGCCACGTTGAGGACCACGATGTAGTGGCCCTTGTCCGTGTACGGCCCCTCGACCTCCTTGAAGCGTTTGTCCTTCTGGTACCGTGCGCTCTGGATGAGCTTCGTCGCGTTCGGGCGATCGACGAAGAGGTCGGCGAGGCTGAGCGGCGGGTACTTGCGGTTCTCTTTGCGGTCGTCGCCGGCCTCGTCGTACCGCTCGTCGTTCAGGCTGTTGACGAAGAGCTCGTAGTAACGGTCGTGGATGGGGACGGACTGGAGCGTCTTGCGGACGTTGTCGACGAGGACCTTGTCCGCGGGCAGCGGCAGGACCTTCTTCTCTTTGATGAGCTCGAGGTAGTACTTGACGTGCTTCTGGAGCCGCTCTTTGAGCTCGTACTCCGGCATCGTGCTGTTCGTGCCCTTGAGCAGCTCGGCCCAGAGGCCCGTGAGGCGGCCCGTCTCCCACTCGACCTCGAGGTTCTCGACGTCGCTCATCATGAGGTACGTCTTCAGGTCCGTACGCTCGCGGAGGTACTGCTTGCCCTTCGCCGCCTTGAGCCGCTCCTCGAGCTTGGCCTTGCAGGGTAGCACGAAGCCGGTCTGCAGGAGCGCGACGTACGCGGTGACCGCGGGGCGGTAGATCTCCTCGCCGCGGTACATGCCCCAGCCGTAGCTGAGGGGCAGGCTGGCGCGGTACTCGTCGAGGAGCTTCAGGCGATCGTAGACGGGGTCGAGCTGATCGAGCTTCGGTCCCGGCTCGCCGTCGCCCCAGTTGATCTTCATCGCCGTCTCCACGCGCTCCTGCGTGGTGAACATGAGCTCGCGGTTCAGGGCGAAGGAGCGGATGCTCGGGATCGAGAGGATCAGGCCGAGCGTGAAGGCCGCGCCGCTGACCGCGATGCGCATGATCTTCTGCCGCTTGATCTCGGCCGCGCTGCGCGAGGCGACGTCGCCGTCGGGGAAGACGACGTTCATGAAGACGTCGTGGAGGAAGTAGCTCTTCGACTCGGTGACCTGCTGCGCCGCGGTCTCCGGCGGGCGGATGCCCATCGCGTGGCCCATGCGCGCGAGCACGCGGTCGAGCGGGCGGCCCTCCTGCGTGCCGCTCGTGAAGTAGAAGCCGCGGAAGAGCGGCGTGCCCTGGAAGGCGTTCACCGCGAAGATCGTCTGCACGAGCTCGGTGAGGTTGCGCTTGATGCCCGCGAGCTCGAGCGGGAACTGGTAGATGCGCTCGCGCGCCTCGCGGTTGCGCTCCTGGGCGAGGCGCTTCAGCGCGCGAGCGTGGACCTTCTGGATGAGCCCGTCGAACTCGCGCTCGAAGAGCTGCTGCGGGTTCGACTTGTTCTCGGCGAGCTTGATCGTGGCGCCCCAGGCCTGGGCGCGGTCGCTCTTGCGGATGTCGCCGAAGAACTCGATGAAGCCGGCGATGAGGTCGCACTTCGTGAAGAGCACGTAGACGGGCACGACCATCTGGAGCTGGGTCATGACCTCGTCGATGCGGGCGCGGAGCTTCTTGCCGGTCGACTCGATCTGCTGCTCGGAGGCGTCGATGAGCTCGGCGATGCTGATGGCCACGAGCACGCCGTTGATCGGCTTCCGGCTGCGGTACTTCTTCAGCATCGTGAGGAACGAGATCCACTCGTCGTGGTCGTCGCCCTCGGTCGTGTAGCGGCCCGCGGTGTCGAGCAGGATCGCCTCGTTCGTGAACCACCAGTCGCAGTTGCGGGTGCCGCCGACGCCGCGGACGCCGCCGCCGCGCGGATCCGCGAAGGGGAAGACGAGGCCGGAGTGCTTGAGCGCGGTCGTCTTGCCGGCGCCCGGAGGGCCGATGATCACGTACCAGGGCAGCGAGTAGAGCGCGGCGGCGCCGCCCTTCTTGTTCTTGCCGAGCTTCGAGGTCTTGAGGGCGTTGATGCCGCCCTGGACCTGCTTCTGGAGCTCCTGGATCTCGGCGCGCCGTTCGGGCCGCGCGTTGAGCGCCTGCTGCGCGCCTTGTTGCGCGATGGCGCGCTCGAGCGCGGAGGCTGCGCGGCTCGCCCGGATGCGGCCCCAGAGCAGCCGCACGATCGCGACGAGCACGATGAGCACCGTGCCCACGATCGCGAGCCACAGGGGCAAGTTGAGGATGTACCAGAGCGCCCAGACGATCAGCGCGAGGAGCGCAGAAAGAACCCACCACACGGTGGAGCGACAGTATCACGAGGGGCCGCCCGGGCTCCGCATCCTTTGGATCGAGAGAAGACGCGTGTTCAGGAGTAGTCGTCTGGCTCGAGGTGCGCGTCGGCTTCCATGCCCGCGGCCATGCGGCGGGCGCGGATGGTCTCGACGATGATCTCGACGACCTCGAGGTGGGTCGAGGGCGCGTGGTACTCGGCGCCGGAGACGGGCGGGAGCAAGGCGAGGCGCTCGGCCACGGCCGCGCGGTCGTCCTCGTCGAGCTCGAGGAGCGCGGGGCCGAGGTCATCCGTGGGATCGGGGGGGATGAATTCGCCCGGCTTCTCCGTGCTCTCCGCGCTCACCTCTGCGGCCTCGGTCTCGTCGTCGTCATCGTCGTCGCCCTCGTCGTCGTCCTTGCGTGAGCGGATGGGCGTCGCGTCGCGCGGGGGCGCGGGGGGCAGATCGAGGGCGCGCGTGGCGAGCTCGACGGGGCGGATGATCAGGTAGACGGGCTCGAGCTCGACGCGCCAGGAGCGCGGGTCGTGTTCGTCTTCGAGGCGCCAGAAGCCGTGGAATTTGCGGCGCGTGATCTCGCCGAGGTAGGCGCCCACGGCTTGCGCGACGAGCGGGCGCGCCTCCTTGCGATCACGCGTCTCTTCACGCGCCGTCTCGAGGTAGTGATCGAGCACGGGCAGGGTCTCGGGCTCGAAGTCGAGCTTGAAGCCGATGGCTCGCTCGACGAATCGAACACACGACTCCGCGAGGTCCTGGATCACGCGCGGCGGCGGCGCGACGGGAGGGCCCGAGCGCGCGCCCGCGCTCGCCTCGCCGCGCGATGGGATCGCGTGACCGTTGGTTTTGCCGTTGCTTTTCCCGTTCGTGCCTGACACGCGAGCCTTCCTTCCATCTCTCCCGCAGAGGCTCGTCGAGCGCTCGCTTCGCGTTCACGAGGCCGTTCACGAGCCGCGAGAAAGTGCTGGATCTTCGTGTTCGTTCTCTAACGAAGGGGCAACGTTTTTGGCGACGAAACCCTTTAAAAAACGCGGTTCCGAAAGAAAATTTTTTTCTGCGAAAATACTACCGTAACGGCAGGTGCCTCATGCTACCCTCCGGTCCTCACGCACATGCGGATTGGAGTCTTCAGCGACACGCATGCCAACTACGAGGCGCTCAGTGCTGTGCTGGAGGCGTACCGGCGCGAGCGCATCGACGTCTACTACTGTCTGGGCGACACGGTAGGCTATGGCGGCAGCCCGAACGAATGCGCCGATCTGGTCCGGAAGATCGCCAAGAAGACGATCCTCGGGAATCACGATGCGGCCGTCGCCGGGCGAATGGACTACTCGTATTACTACGAGGCAGCCCGCCAGGCCCTCGACACCCACGCGTCGATGCTCTCGGCCGAGAACGCCGCCTGGCTCAAGAACCTGCCCTACCAGGAGAAGTTGACGGACATCGGCGTCGACCTCTGCCACGGATCGCCGGTTCGCCTCGAGGAGTTCGAGTACATCTTCGCCCCAGAGCAAGCACGCGAGTGCTTGCCGATGTACAGCGAGCTCGGGCATCTCACCCTCATCGGCCACTCGCACCTCTGCAAGGTCTTCGCGCTGACGCCGACGACCGTTGAAGAGCTGCCCGCGGTCGACTTCAACCTCGACGCGAACAGGAAGTACATCGTCAGCGTCGGATCGGTCGGACAGCCGCGCGACTACGACAACCGCGCGAGCTACACGATCTACGACAGCGAAGCAAAACGCTTCGAGTTCAAACGAGTCGAGTACGACATCGAGACCGCCGCAGAGAAGGTGCTGCGCGCGAAGCTCGAGCGTAACTTCGCGCATAGGTTGTACATCGGGGTTTAGTTACGGTGGGAGGCTCCGGTCGGCTCGCAAAGCGAGCCTTCCTCTGCCCCCCACACCCCCCGCGGGTTCGAGTTGAGGCGGGTTTCCTTGCGGGCCCGGGCTGGGAACGTCGTGCGCTCGCTGCGCTGAAACGTCGCGCTTGATCAGCGATGGCGGGCGCGGGTGCGTAGGACGAGCGTGATCGAGTCGCGGGTCGGGGGCGAGCGGTCGAAGTCACCCCACGCGTCGAGGAGCTCGAAGCCGTTGTAGTGGAGCAGGGCCTCGAGCTCGCGCGGGTAAAACTGGCGATGCGCGAGGGGCGTCATCCAGGGCTCTTCGCCGGAGACGGGCGAGAACTCCATCGCGACGAAGAGGACCTGGCGGATCGGGTCGTAGTCGAAGCGCTCGGTGTACCGAACAGGCATGCCCTTGCCGTCGAGCGTCGGGTAGTTGAAGCGCGGCGCCGCATAAGCGCGCGCCGGATCCCGCGCGAGCTCCTCGGGCTGGGGGATCGAGACGTCGAAGACGAACTCGCCCCGCGGCGCGAGGTGCTCACGGACGCGCGCGAGGAAGCGCTCGACGTCCTCCCGCGTGTAGAGGTGCAAGAAGGCGTTGAACGGGCAAAAGACGAGCGGGAAGCGCCGGCCGAGGCGGGCTCTGCGCATGTCGCCGCGCTTCACGGTGACGCGAGCCCGGACGTCCTCGGGCTCGGCGCGCAGACGCTCGCGCAAATCGGAGAGCATCTCGGCCGAGAGGTCGACGCCCGTGACGTCGACGCCGAGCCGCGCGATCGGGAGCGTGATGCGGCCGTTGCCGCAGCCGTACTCGAGGACGGGTCCGCCTCGCTCGGCCGCGTAGTCCGCGTAAAAACGAACGTCGTCGAGCCGCGCGCGGTAGGTCTTCGTGTAGTAGGCAGGGTCTTCGTAATGAGCCGAGGTGCCTGCCTCGAGCTCGAGATCCCGCCGAGCACGCGGGCGCGCGCTCTTCGTTCGGGGAGAGGACATGTCCGGGGCTGCCCGGCGTGTTTCTCAGCGGTCGAGGGCGTGCTGGTGGCGGAGCCACTCGTACACGACTTCCGAGGAGTTCCGGTGGAAGTGCACCTTGCCCGCCGCGATCTCGCGCAAGCTCGTCACGGCAGGTTTGTTCCTCGTCTTCAGCAGCGGCTCGGCGCCCTTCATGAGCTGCCGGGTGCGGTTCGAGGCCAGGACGACGAGGGCGAAGCGGTTCTCTTCACGCTCGAGGCAATCTTCGACGGTGACACGTGCCATAGGTGGGGTCCGGGAGGTTAGCCGTCCTCGCGGAGCGGCGCAACTTGCGTTCCTGATCTCGGTTTCGTCGAGGACGCGCGGATCACGCCTCGACGACGGTGCCGATGTTCTCGCCTTTGCAGACGCGCAGGATGTTCCCGCGGGTCGTCAACTTGAAGACGCGAATCGGGAGCTTGTTCTCGCGGCAGAGGGTGACGGCGGTCGAGTCCATCACGCCGATGCGATCGACGAGGAAGCGGTCGTACGAGAGCTTCGTGAACATCTGCGCGTTCGCGTGGGACGCCGGATCGCGGTCGTAGATGCCCTCGACCTTGGTGGCCTTGAAGAGGGCCTGCGCCTGGATCTCCATGGCCCGGAGCGCCGCGGCGGTGTCCGTCGAGAAAAACGGGTTGCCCGTGCCAGCCGCGAAGATGACGACGCTGCCCTTCTCCAGGTGGCGCATCGCGCGGCGCCGGATGTAGGGCTCGGCGACCTGGCGGATCTCGATCGCCGTCATCACGCGCGTGGGGACGCCGTGTTTCTCGAGCGCGTCCTGGAGCGCGAGCGAGTTGATGACCGTGGCGAGCATGCCCATGTAGTCGCTCTGGGAGCGATCCATGCCCTGGCTCGCGCCCTTCAAGCCGCGGAAGATGTTGCCGCCGCCGACGACGATGCCGATCTGCACGCCGAGGCTCGACAGCTCCGCGATCTCGGCCGCGACGCGCTGGAGCGTGTCGGGGTGGATGCCGAAGTTGCCCTCGCCGCACAGGGCCTCGCCGCTGATCTTGAGGACGATGCGGCGATACTTGAGGCCAGGAGCCGGGCTCGGCGGAGGAGGGAGGGTCGAGTCGTCGCGGTCTTGGCGGGTCGCGTCGCGGGTCACGCGGGTCTCGTAGTCCCGGTTCGCCTCGTCCGCAACGCGTCGTTCCGCGAGCCCGACCGGAGGGGCTCGACGGCTCCACGCCGTGGGCCGGAAAAGGCCGGAGAAGTGGGGGCATGCGGCGCGAAAACCTCGCAAAACCAACCCCCGGACGCGCCGAAGAAGTGCTAGACCGGCCGCTCGATGCTGGTCCGGCGCGCGCTCTCGTCCCTGTTCGTCGCGGCAATCGTCGCGCTCTCCGCGGGCTGCAACGACAAGGCCGTGGCGCCCCCCGCTGCCGACGCAGCGGCGCCCGCGGCAGGTCTGTCGCCCGAGCAAGCCACGCGTACGCTGGCGAAGGTCGGCGACCGCGTGATCACGCTCGGCGATTTCGCCGCGACGCTCGAGCGGATGGATCAGTTCGACAGGCTCCGCTACCAGACGAAGGAGCGTCGAAAAGAGCTGCTCGACGAGATCATCGACGTCGAGCTGCTCGCCGCCGAAGCCAAGCGCCGCGGGCTCGACAAGCAGCCGGAGACGGAGGAGGCGATCCGGCAGATCCTGCGCGACGCGATCCTCGCCGACGCACGCAAAGGCCTGCCCGCGCCGGGCGAGATCCCGCCGGCCGAGGTGCGCGCGTACTACGAGGCGCACGTGGAGCAGTTCCGCGAGCCGGAGCGGCGTCGCGTGGCGGCGATCGTGCTGTCGGATCGGAAGACGGCGGCGCGCGTGCTCGAGGACGCGACGAAGATCAAGACAGCAGCCGAGTGGGGCGAGCTCTTCCAGAAGCACTCGATGACGGCGCCGAAGGTGAAGGATCCGAACACGTCGCTCGACCTCGCCGGTGATCTCGGCGTGGTGGGCGCGCCGGACGATCCGCGCGGCAAGAACCCGAAGATCCCCGAGCCGATCCGCGCGGCGGTCTTCAAGATCCCGAGCGTGGGCTCAGTGCTCGACGAGATCGTGGAGGCCGAGGGCCGGTTCTACGTGGTGCGGATGAACGGGATCACGGCGGCGCACAGCAGGACGCTCCAGGAGGCCGATCGGTCGATCCGCGTGAAGCTCCTGCAGCAGAAGATACAGGAGCGCGAGAAGGCGCTCGAGGCCGACCTGCGGAAGAAGTTCCCCGTGGAGATCGACGACGCGGCGCTCGGGAAGGTGAAGCTGCCCGAGGGGGTCAAGCCGTACGAGGGCAAAGGCGCGGACCCGTGGACGTTGCCCGGGCAAGAGGCCGCAGACGGCGGCGCGGGCGACGCGGGATCGAAGTAGGGTTCGGAAGGAAAAACCTCAGCGCCTGCGCGGCAGGTCGTGCGCGACGCGGAAGCCGAGGTGCGTCGCGCGGGTGAGGGCGAAGAAGCGGGTGCGCGCGGCGCTGCGGATGTACTCGTGCGTGGTGGACCAGCCGCCCGAGCGGATGACGCGCCACTCGGAGGCGTCGCGCACGGCGCCGGGGATGGGCTCGGGCTCGGCGCTCGTCTCGGACCACGTGCGCTCGCCGTGCACGTCGCCGACCCACTCGCGTACGCCGCCGGCCATGTCGCGCACGCCGTACGGAGACGCGTCGAGCGGGAAGGTGCCGACGGGCTCGGGCTGCGGGAGGTAGGGGCGCGAGGCGCGCATGAGGCAGAAGGTGGGGTCGAAAGGATCCCCCCAGGGATGGATGCGGCCGTCGGTGCCACGCGCGGCCTTCTCCCACTCGAGCTCCGTGGGCAGCCGGATCTCGAAGCCCTCGCGCTCGCTGTGGAAGGCGCAATAGGCAGCGGCGTCGAACCAGTCGACGAGCAGGACGGGGACGTCCATGAGGTGCCCCGCTTCGTGCGGGAAGGCCTTGCGCGCCTCGCCCTCGATGAGGCCGGGGATCGGCTCCCACTGGCCGTGTTCGCCGCGGCGCACGACGTAGCCCTCGGTGCCGCGGAAGTCGCGCGGGGCGCGCATGAGCGCGAGGGCGTGCGAGCGATCCTCGATGCGGTCGAGGAAGTCGCAGTACTGCCGGAAGGTGACGGGGAAACGCGAGATGGCGAAGTCGGCGACGACGGGCTCCGTGCGCGCGAGCGAGTCGGGCGCGTCGTCGTCGCCGCCCGCGATGAACGAGCCGCCGGGGACGTAGACGAAGCCCTCGCCGATCTCCTCCTCGGTGTAGAGGTTGACGGCGGCCTCGTGGCGTTCGCCGCGGCGGAGCAGGACGGGGTAACGGACGTCGCGAAAGCCCGGGCGACGCAGGACGAGGAGGTAGCTGCCCGGCGAGAGGCGGACCTCGGCGACGGGGGTGCGGCCGAGGTAGCGCTCTTCGCTCGGGACGAGGACACGATCCTTCTCGACGTAACGATACGCGAGCACGCGCGCGCCGGGCGGGTTCGTCTCGATGGCGAGGCAGGCGTCTGCGCGCAGGAGCGCGGCGTAGCTGCCGACGTCGAACTCGGAGACGAGGGCCTCGTAGTAGATGCGGCTCGCGTGGCGTCGCTCGGCGTCGGCGGCCTGGGCGCGGGCCCAGTAGAGATCGGCGAGGCCGGAGCGCGCCTCTTCGAGGTCGGGATCGTAGGCGAGCGCCTTCGTGTAGAGGTCGATCGCCTCGGCCATGGCGCGCGCCTGCTCGCGCTCGACGGCGGCGGCGCGATCCTCGACGGCCCACGCGGGGCGCTTGCGATCGATGGGATCGTAGCTCTTCACGTCCGCGAGCAGGCGCCTCGCCTCGACGTCGAGCCCCGCGCGCTCGAGGCGCAGGGCCTTGTCGCGTTGCGCCGGCTCGCGCGCGAGCTCGCAGAGAGAGCGCGCTTCGGCCCTCCGGCGATCTCGCTCCCTCGCGCCTTCGAGGAAGGCCTCGGCGCCGCCGGCGACGCGCTCGGCGCACGCGGGCCGCTTCGCCGGATCCTTCGAGAGCATGGCGAGGCAGAGGTCTTCGAGCAGCAGCGGGCAGCTCGGGCTGATGGCGCGAGGCGGCTTCGGATCACGCGTCTGCGTCGCGAGGATCACGCCGAGCACGGTGGGCGCGTCGAAGGGGTGCTCGCCCGTGAGCATCTCGTAGAGCACCACGCCGAGCGCGAAGATGTCGGTGCGGTGATCGATGCCCGCGCGCTCGCCGCGGATCTGCTCGGGGGCGATGTAGCCCGGGGTCCCGGACAAACCGCTCGGGTAGCCGCCCTCGCCGCGGATGAAGAAGGGATCGTCGTCGGGCAGCGAGAGCGGCGAGGTGGGCTCGATGCCCGTGAGCATGCGCGCGTTGCCCCAGTCGCTCAGGTAGACCTCGCCCTCGTCGCCGAGCAGGATGTTCTCGGGCTTGATGTCGCGATGCACGACGCCGCGGCGGTGGGCGTAGGCGAGGGCGCGCGAGATCTGGACGAACGCGGAGGCGAGGCGCGCGAGCGGCCATTTCGGGCGCAGCTCGGGCAACGCGAGCACGTCGTGCAGGCTCTGCTGCTTGACGATGCGCATCGTGTAGTAGGGCCGCCCGTCGGGCAGGCGGCCGACGTCGTAGACGGGGACGATGTTCGGGTGCTCGAGCTGCGCGGCGACGCGGGCCTCGTGGAGGAACAAGCCGGCGCTGTCGTCCGGATCGTCGCCGTCGAGCTTCCGCGTCTTGAGGGCGACGAGGCGGCTCGCTGCGCGGTCCTCGGCGGCGTAGACCACGCCCGTGCCGCCGATGCCGAGGCGCTCGACGATGCGGTACCGATCTCCTCCGTCAGGGAGCGTGGGCGCGTGGCCCTCCGTCTCCTCGAACGAGGGCGCTTCGCCTCTGGCGATCGGCTGTGCCGACGCTAGAGCCTCGCAGGTCGGGGCAGGCTTCATGAGCTCGTTGCCGGAGCGGGCGCGGCCCCCCTCTTCTCATCCGTCGCACATCCGTCACCACGCAGGCGCGGGCTCGCTCGGCAGGGAAATCGTACTTGGCGACGCGCGCGGCGCAACGCCCGTTCGGCCGCTCTCGTGCCGGGGGAGGCGGCGCGCGCGCGCCCATGGTAGGGGCGAGGTCGCGATGTCCGAACAACAGAGCTCCCGCGCGAAAGACGCGATCGAACGACTCGACGACATGAACCGCCGCGCCCTCGAGGGGGGCGGCGCGGCGCGTATCGCCAAGCAACACGAGGCTGGCAAGCTCACGGCGCGCGAGCGCGTCGAGCTTTTGCTCGACCCTGGATCGTTCGTCGAGCTCGACCGCTTCGTCGTGCACCGTTGCAACGACTTCGACATGGAGAAGACGAAGGTCCTCGGCGACGGCGTGGTCACCGGCTGGGGCCTCGTCGACGGCCGCAAGGTCTGCGTCTTCGCGCAGGACTTCACGGTGATCGGCGGCTCGCTCTCCGGGGCGTACGCGCAGAAGATCTGCAAGGTGATGGACCTCGCGATGAAGATCGGCGCGCCGGTGATCGGCCTCAACGACTCCGGCGGGGCGCGTATCCAGGAGGGCGTCGAGTCGCTCGCGGGTTACGCGGACATCTTCTTGCGCAACACCCTGGCGAGCGGCGTCGTGCCGCAGATCAGCGCCATCATGGGCCCGTGCGCGGGCGGCGCGGTGTACTCGCCGGCGATCACGGACTTCGTCCTGATGGTCGAGGGGACGAGCTACATGTTCATCACGGGCCCCGAGGTCATCAAGACGGTGACCAACGAGGACGTGACCAAGGAGGACCTCGGCGGCGCCTCGGCGCACGCGGTGAAGAGCGGCGTCTGCCACCTGACGGCGCCCGACGATCGCGCGGCGCTCGCGCGCGTGCGGGAGCTCGTCTCCTTCCTGCCCTCGAACAACACCGAGGATCCGCCGCGCAGGCCCTCGACCGATCCGACGGACCGCGAGGTGCCCGAGCTCGACACGATGGTGCCGACCGAATCTTCGAAGCCGTACGACATCAAGAGCGTCGTCCGCGCGGTCGTCGACGACGGCTACCTCTTCGAGGTGCACGAGCGGTACGCGCAGAACATCGTGTGCGGCTTCGCGCGCGTCGGCGGGCGGACGGTGGGCGTCGTGGCGAACCAGCCGAACGTGCTCGCCGGTTGCCTCGACATCCGCGCGAGCATCAAGGGCGCGCGCTTCGTGCGGTTCTGCGACTGCTTCAACATCCCGCTCGTCACGTTCGTCGACGTGCCGGGCTTCTTGCCGGGCACCGATCAGGAGTACGGCGGCATCATCACGCACGGGGCGAAGCTGCTCTACGCGTTCGCCGAGGCGACGGTCCCGAAGATCACGGTGATCACGCGCAAGGCCTACGGCGGCGCGTACGACGTGATGGCCTCGAAGCACATCCGCGCGGACTACAACCTCGCCTTCCCGACGGCCGAGATCGCGGTCATGGGGCCGGACGGCGCGGTGAACATCGTCTACCGCAAGGAGATCCAGTCGGCCGCGGATCCCGCGGCGGCGCGGGCGCGCTTCGTCGAGGAGTACAAGGCGAAGTTCGCGAACCCCTACAAGGCCGCGGAGCTCGGCTTCATCGACGAGGTGATCCACCCGAGGACGCTCCGCATCCGCCTCGATCGCGCGCTCGAGCTGCTTCGTGACAAGCGCGACAAAAACCCGCCCAAGAAACACGGCAACATTCCGCTCTAGTCCCGAGGGGGATGCCTCGCATCCCCCTCTCGTCCGGGCAAAGCCCGGCCGATTCACCCCCTGGAGTGAGCTCGCTTCGCGATCTCGTTGCCTTGTCGCTGGGGCGCGTGTACGGACGCGTTTGTCCTTGGAGGTTTCCGATGATGAAGTGGACGTTCGCGGCGTTGGTCGTGTCGCTCGGGGCGCTCGTGGCGTGTAGCAGCGGCGGCAGCAGCGGTAGCGGTGGTAGCGGCGGCGAGGGTGGTGACGACTGGGGCGGTAACGGCGCCAGCGGAGGCGGCAAGACCACGTCGTCGGCCTCGGGCACCGGCGGCATGGGCATGGGCGGCGCGGGAGGCATGGGCGGCGCCGGCGGTGGCGGCTCGACCTGCGACGACACCGGCAACTGCCAGGGCTGCCAGCAGTGTGCCCAGACGGCCGGTGGTCCTTGCCAGGACGAGGCCGGGGCGTTCCAGATGACCACGAACTGGCAGACCTTCTACCAGTGCATCACGCCCTGCACGATGCTGCCCGCGGCCGAGCAGCAGATGTGCTTCCAGACCTGCTGCATGGCGAACCAGCCCGAGTGCGCGGCGTACGGCACCTTCGTGAATTGTGTCGTCTGCGACACGTGCCCCAACGACTGCGCGCAGCAGGCGGCCATGTGCCCGCCGTGACATAGTCTGTCCGATGTAGGGCGGTGTGCCCCTTTCGCGTGTAGCCGCCCCGAAGTACGCTGATCCGTTGCACTCATGGCGCAACGGAACGGCATCTTCGGGGCGGCGCTCGTGTTTCTCCTGGCCTGCTCGCAGGCTGACGAAGCGGGGCGGTTTTCCGGAGGAGACCAGGGCGCCGGGGGCCTGGGGACCTCGGGGAACACCGGCAGCGGCGGCGGAGGTGGCGGCGACGAGGCCGACGCCGGCCCCATCGAGCCCCCCGAGGTCTGCGACGAGCTCGGCTCGTGCGGCGATTACAGCCGCGGCTGCACGGACTGCGCCGTGAAGGGCCCGTGCCTCGAGGCCTACGAGGGCTGCTTCAACGACAAAACCTGTGTCGAATTCAACATGTGCATGGCCGCCTGCAAGAACGACGTCGGCTGCCAGAACACGTGCGCCACGGCGAACCCCCTCGGCGCCGAGCGGTACAACACCCTCGTGACCTGCATCGTCTGCGACACCTGCAAGGCCTCGTGCGAGGCGAGCGCCAGCATCTGCCCCTAGATCGGCGGAAACCTCCATCTTTTCCGGTACTTCCTCACTTCGGCCCGCGAGGCCGGTCAGGCGCGCCGGCCTCGCCCCGGCGGCGCTCGGTCGAGCCGATGGGGGCAGCGGCGGAGCGGGGGTCCGTCGGGAAGGACGATCCCTGAACGAAAGGCGAGCCAATCGGCTTCATGGCCCGGGCTTGTCGTGGTAACCCTTCGCTCGCGGCGCGGTAAGAAGGGCGCTCCAGTGGGCATGGGTAAGAATCTCCTCGTCATCAACGTCGACATCCGCGAGACGCGAGTCGCCCTCATCGAAAACGGGATCATCGCCGAGCTGCACATCGAGCGAGATGCGCAGAAGGGGACCCTCGGGAACATCTATCTCGGCAGGGTCAGCCGCGTTCTCCCGGGCATGCAGGCCGCGTTCATCGACATCGGCCTCGAACGCGCGGCCTTCCTGCACGTCGAGGATCTGATCCGTCCGGACGATTTCGACGCGTATCTCGCGGGTCGGCACACACACAGCTCGGCGCACGAAGAAGAAGAGCGCCCGGCGCTCGTGGCTCCGCCCGAGATCACCGCGCACATCGCCGAAGAGGCCGTGCGCAACGAGCGCGACGTCTCGATCTCGTTGCCGACCGCGCTCGACGTGATGGCCGCGCCGAGCGCCGAAGAGGTCTACGAAGAGGGCGAGGAAGAGCCGTCCGCCGAGGCCCAGAGCGCCGAGGAGCCGGCCTCGGACGAACCCAGCTCGGAGGAGCCCGTCGCGGAAGAAGACGCCACCGCCGAGCCTGCGTTCGAGGTCGGCGAGGTCGCTTCGGACGAGGTGCGCGCCGAGGACGAAGCGGAGTCCGAGGACGAAGCGGAGTCCGCGGACGAAGGTGAGCAAGAGGAAGCTCTCGCGGCCGACGAGGGCGCGGAGGCGCCGGCGGCCGAGGTGAAGGCCGAGGGCGGCGAGGCCGTCGAGGTCTCGCCGACGGAGCCGCGTGGGGGTCGTTCGCGGCGCGGGCGTGGGCAGCGTGGTCGCGTGCGTCGGTCCGGACGAACCCGCGATCGTGCAACCGCAGCCGTGACGGCGGCCGTGGCGGCGGCGCCGGTGAAGGAAGCGCCCAAGGAGGCCGCGCGCGAGGCGAGGGCGCCGAAGGAAGGGCGCAGCCGGGACCGCAGCGAGAAGGGTCGCGGCCGGGATGGCGGCGGCCGCGGCGGTCGTGATCGCGGAGGCGAGCGGGCGACGACGAAGCGCGCGGGTGGTCATCACGAGCCGATGCGCGTCTCGAAGACGACGCCGATCCGCGAGGTGATCCGCGAGGGCCAGGAGGTCCTCGTGCAGGTCTCGAAGGAGCCGATCGGGACGAAGGGCGCGCGCGTGACGAGCCACGTGTCCTTGCCGGGCCGGTACGTCGTGTACCTGCCGACGGTCGATCACGTGGGCATCTCGAAGCGCATCGGCTCGGAGAAGGAGCGCTCGCGGCTGCGCGAGGCGATCGAGTCGATGAAGCCGCCGCAGGGCGGGCTCATCGTGCGCACGGTGGCCGAGGGCCTGACGAAGAAGCAGCTCAAGAGCGACGTGGGCTACCTCGTCCGGCTCTGGGGCGAGGTCGTGAAGAAGCGCGAGAGCGTGGTGCGCGGCCCGGCCTGCCTCTACACGGAGCTCGATCTCGTGCTGAAGACGGCGCGGGATCTGTTCACGGACGACATCGAGAAGATCGTGATCGACAGCCGCGAGGAGTACGTGCGGCTGAAGCGCTTCATGGAGATGTTCATGCCGGAGCGCGTGGACGCCGTGGAGCTCTACGAGGGCGAGGAGCCGATCTTCGACGCGTACGGCATCGAGGACGAGATCCAGCGCGCCTTGTCGCGCAAGGTCCCGCTGACCTCGGGCGGCCACCTGATCATCGACCAGGCCGAGGCGCTCACGGCGATCGACGTGAACACCGGAAAGTTTGTGGGCAAAGGATCGAGGGATCTCGAGGAGACGATCCTCACGACGAACCTCGAGGCGGTCGAGGAGATCGCCTACCAGCTCCGCTTCCGCAACATCGGCGGCCTCATCATCCTCGACCTCATCGACATGGAGCGGGCGGGCAACCGCGAGAAGGTGCGCAAGCGCCTGGAGGAGCTCCTTTCGCGGGACAAGGCGAAGACCACGTTCAACCGGATCTCGGAGCTCGGCCTCATCGAGATGACCCGCAAGCGCACGCGGGAGAGCCTCGGGCGCATCATGCTCGAGCCTTGCTTCTACTGCGACGGCACCGGGCAGCTCCAGTCGAAGCAGAGCATCGCGTACGAGATCTTGCGGCAGATCCGGCGCGAGCGCATGAACCTGCCGGGCTACGTGGTGATCGTCAACGCGCACCCGGCGATCGTCGACCTCCTGAAGAACGACGAGCGCGTCGCCGTGCAAGAGGCCGAGCGGCTGTTCACGCGACGGATCGAGCTCGTCCCGCGCAAGGAATACCACCTCGAACAGTTCGACCTGCTGGGCAGATGAGGTGACGCATGAACGAGAGCGACCGTCCTCCTGTTGAACATGCCTCGCGCAAGGACGAGCGCGTCACGATCAACAAGGAGTTCGAGAGCTACGACTCGTTCATCAACGAGTACGTGTCGAACATCTCCCGCACGGGCGTGTTCGTCCGCTCGAAGACCCCGCTCGAGGTCGGCACCCAGGTCAACCTGCGCTTCACCGTGATCATGGACGACATCGAGACGATCGAGGGCGTCGGCGAGGTCGTTCGCGTGCACGACGATCCGCCCGGCATGGGCGTCGTGTTCACGGAGCTCAGCGAGGAGTCGAAGCGGATCGTCGATCGGCTGCTCGCCGCGCAGGCCAACAAAGAGTAAGCGCTCGACAGGATGTTCACGGGCCTCGTCGAGACCATCGGGATCCTCCGGCAGAGGGCCGGCAGCCCCGTCGCGCGCGCGTTCATCGAGTGCTCGCTCGGGCCGCTCGAGCTCGGCGAGTCGATCAGCGTGAACGGCGCGTGCCTGACGGTGGATCGGATCCGACCGAGCGGGTTCGAGTGTGACATGTCCTCGGAGACGCTCGCGCGGACGACGCTCGGCGCGCTCTCCGTCGGCGCGCGCGTGCACCTCGAGCGGGCGATGAAGCTCGGCGGGCGGATGGGCGGGCACATGGTGCTCGGACACGTGGATGGCATCGGGCGCGTGAGCGAGCGGGCGCCGAGCGGGGACGCGACGCGGGTCGTGGTCGAGGCCGAAGGCGGGCTCGCGCCGTACCTGGCCGACAAGGGCTCGGTGGCGATCGACGGCGTCAGCCTGACGATCAACCGCGTGACGGATCAGGGGCAGGGGCGCTCGTCACGGGTGCTGTTCGAGGTCATGCTCGTGCCGCACACGCTCGGGCGGACGAACCTCGGCGATCTTCGGCCGGGGCAGGCCGTGAATCTTGAAGTCGATGTGCTCGCGCGCTACGTCGCGCGGCAGCTTTCGATCGCGAGCGGAGCGCGCGCTACGCCTTCGTCGGAAGAGGCGCCGGGGTGGGGAGGAGAGGCCAGGGAGAACGATGAGCACCACCACGACGAATCCAGGGACAGCCGCCTCCTCGCGAAGCTCCGATCGGGGGGATTCGTTTGACGAGCTCGTTCACCCTTCCCACGCGGGAGACAAGGGCGGTGTCACCATGCCGCATCGACTGACGATCGATTCTGCCGTCCTCAGCCGCGTGAACCGCGCGCTCGACGAGATCCGCAACGGTCGGATGGTCATCCTCGTCGACGACGAGGACCGCGAGAACGAGGGCGACCTCTGCATGGCCGCCGAGCGCGTGACGCCGGAGGCGATCAACTTCATGGCCAAGCACGGCCGCGGCCTCATCTGCCTCACGCTCGAGGAGGAGCAGGTCGACAGGCTGGAGCTGCCGATGATGAGCGCGCCGGGGCGCGGCGGTCCTCCGCTCGGGACGGCGTTCACCGTGAGCATCGAGGCGCGCACGGGCGTGACCACGGGCATCAGCGCGGCCGATCGGGCGCGGACGATCCAGGTCGCGATCCAGCCGGACGCGCGGCCTTCGGACCTCGTCACGCCGGGGCACGTGTTCCCCCTGCGCGCGCGGCGCGGCGGCGTGCTTGTTCGGACCGGACAAACCGAGGGTTCGGTGGACATCGCGCGGCTCGCGGGGCAGCGGGCCGCGGGCGTGATCTGCGAGATCATGAACGACGACGGCACGATGGCGCGCATGCCGGACCTCGAGAAGTTCGCGGCGCAGCACGAGCTCGTGATCCTGTCGGTCGCGGACCTCATCCAGTACCGCCTGCAGAAGGAGCGGCTCGTGCGGCGCGTGTCGGAGCGGCAGATGCGGCTCGATCTGACGGGCACGACGTGGACGGCGGCGGTCTACGAGATCATCGGCGAGGCGCGGCAGTTCCTCGCGCTCGTGAAGGGCACGGTGGACGGCTCGAAGCCCGTGCTCTGCCGCGTGCACGCGGGCGCGCTCGTGGCCGATCTCTTCAGCTCGACGCCGTTCGAGGGGGGATCGAACCTGCGCGAGGCGATCTCGCTGATCGAGAAGGCCGGCGAGGGCGTGGTGCTCTACATCCCGCCGCGGCTCGATCTCGCGGCCGAGCTCGATACGAAGGGGCGCGCGGCGTCGCCGGACGCGCGCGCGCCGCAACAAGCGCTGCGCGAGTTCGGGCTCGGCGCGCAGGTGCTCGCGGACCTCGGCTGCCAGAAGCTGCGGCTCTTGACGAACAGCCAGACGAAGATCGCGGGGCTCGACGGGTTCGGCCTCGAGGTGGTCGAGCGCGTGCCGCTCGTGTCGATGCAGGGCGAGGCTTGAGGATCCTATGAGCACCAACGGTGAGCGCGGCACTCCGCGCACGGTCGAGGGCCACCTGGTCGTCCCGGCGGGGGCGAAGTTCGCCCTCGTCGTGAGCCGGTTCAATCACTTCATCGTCGACCGGCTGGTCGAGGGCGCGCTCGACGCGATCACGCGGCACGGAGGCTCGAACGGCGACGTGACGATCGTGCGCGTGCCGGGCGCGTGGGAGATCCCCGTCGTGGTCCGGAGGCTCGCGGAGAAGAGCCGCGTGAGCGCGATCGTGGCGCTCGGCGCGGTGATCCGCGGCTCGACGCCGCACTTCGAGTACGTGGCGTCCGAGGTGACGAAGGGGATCGCGCAGGTCTCCTTGCAGACGGGCGTGCCCGTGACGTTTGGCGTCCTGACGACCGACACGATCGAGCAGGCGGTCGAGCGGGCCGGCACGAAGGCCGGTAACAAGGGCTGGGAGGCCGCCGTGAGCGCGATCGAGATGGTCTCGCTCGCCTCGGCCCTCGACGGCGCCGGGCTTTAGTCGAAAGCTTCGGGACCATGGGCGCTCGGTCGACGGGCCGCGAGGCCGCGCTTCAAATGTTGTTCGCGCTCGAGCAGGGCACAGGCTCGGCCGAGCGCGTGATCATGCATTACTGGCGTCTCACGCCGGGGGATCCGGAAGGGCGGGAGTACGCCGATCAGATCGTGCGAGGCGTCGAGAAGGACCTCGGGAAGGTCGACGAGACGATCCGCAAGGCGAGCGTGAACTGGCGGCTCGAGCGCATGGCGCGGGTCGATCGGAACGTGCTGCGCCTCGGCGCGTGGGAGCTGATCAACGGCGGGGACGTGCCGCGCGCGGTCATCCTCGACGAGGCGGTCGAGCTCGCCAAGCGCTTCGGCAGCGAGGACTCGTCGGCGTTCGTGAACGGCGTGCTCGATCGCATCGCCGAGGACCTCGGCCGCGTGGATCGGGATCGCGCCGCGGGCGGAAAGCCGGCCGAATCCAGCGGCAAGGGCGACGGCAAGCGTGGCGGCGGGGGCGGCGGAGGACACCGGCCCGCTAAGCGCGGAGCCAGACGACCGTGACGCCGTCGCCGCCCTCGCGAGGTTCGCCGGGGCGGAGGCGGGAGACGTAGGGGCTCTGGCGCATCGCGTCCCGCACGGCGTCGCGCAGCGCGCCCTTGCCGTGGCCGTGGATCAGGAAGGCCACGCGTCGGCCGGCGCCGACGGAGCGATCGAGGAACTGCTCGGCCATGCCGACGGCCTCGTGCGCGCGCAGGCCGCGGAGATCGACGGTGTTGTCGCTCGTCTGGATGGGGACGTCGGGATCGGAGGCCGCGTCGAAATCGACGCGTTTCTTGGCGCCGCCGGCGCGGGTTTTTTCGGACGAACCCCCGTCGGCCGCGCGCACCTCGCCGACGGAGGTCGTGAGCTTGAGGGGCCCTGCCGCGACGCGGAGCTGTCCGCCCGCGAGGACCTCGACCACGTCGGCTTCGGCGCGCAGGCGCGGGACGTAGACGCGCGTGCCGACGCGGATCTCCGACGGCGCGAGGGTCCCGCGGGACAAACCTTCGTCGCGGCCTTGGGGCTCGAGCTCGCCGAAGGTGCTGGTCTTCTGGGCGACGGCGTCGATCGCGCGGGCGGCGGCGCGAAGGTCCTCGGCCGTGGGCTTGGCGCGGAGGCGCGCCTGCGCGTCGCGGATGTCCTGCCGCGCCTTGCGGATCGACTCGACGATCTCGCGGCCCGCCTCCGTGATGTAGCGGCGCTCCTCGGCCTTGAGGCGCGCGAGCTCCTCGTCGAGCGCGCGCTGTTTGTCCCGCGCGATCCCGGCCTCGCGCTCGGCCGACGCGCGCGCGAGCTCGAGCGCGTTTCGCTCGGCCTGGAGCTTCGCGACCATGTCCTCGAAGCGCACGGTCTCGGTCGACAGGAAACGCTCGGCGCGGTCGAGCACGGTGCCGGGGATGCCGAAGCGCCGCGCCACGGCGAGCGCGCTCGACGCGCCGGGGATGCCCATCGAGAGCCGGAACGTCGGGCTCATCGTGGCGATGTCGAAGCCCACGGAGGCGTTCGTGAAGCGCGGATCGGCGAGCGCGAGCGCCTTGAGGCCCTCGTAGTGCGTCGTCGTGGCGACGGTGCCGCCGCGCGCGCAGAGCGAGTCGAGCACGGCGGACGCGAGCGCCTCGCCCTCGCGGGGATCGGTGCCGCCCGCGAGCTCGTCGAGCAAAACCAGCGCGCCCGAGCGTGTGTCCGCGAGGATGTGCGCGAGGTTCTGCACGTGCGCGCTGAACGTGGAGAGGTTCTTGTGCAGGCTCTGATCGTCGCCGACGTCCGTGAGCACGACCTCGAAGACGTCGACGCGCGAGCCCTCGTCGGCCGGCACGGGCAGGCCCGCGCGGACGCAGAGCGCGGCGAGGCCGAGCGTCTTCAGCGCGACGGTCTTGCCGCCCGCGTTCGGGCCCGAGACGATCATCGCGTGGCCCGCCGTGATCCCGAGGTCGCTCGGCACGACGGAGACGCCGTCGAGCGCGAGCAGCGGATGGCGCGCTCCGACGAGGTGGATCGTGCCTTCGGCCGCGCTCTCCGGCACCTCCGGGAACGTGAAGCGTAGGTCCTTCGCGAGGCGCGCGGCCGCGGCGCGGATGTCCGCGTGCGCGAGGGCATTGACGGCGGCCGCGACCGAGTCGATCTCGTCGCCGATCTTCGCGCTGAGCGCCGCGTAGACGAGCTCCTCCTCGTGTTGCGCGAGGGCCTCGACCATCTTCAGGCGGTTGCCCATGTCGACGACGACACGCGGCTCGACGAAGAGCGTCGCGCCGCTGCCGCTCGTCGCATGCACGATCCCCGGGAAACGCTCGTGCGCGTCGGCGCGCACGGGCAGCACGTACCGGCCGTCGCGCTCCGTGTAGTACGTGTCCTGCAGGATGTCCGCGTGCTTGCGCATGATCTCGTCGAGCTTGCGGACGAGGCGATCCCGGAGGTTCCGCCGCTCGGCGCGCAGCTCGGCGAGGCGCGGCGAGGCGCGATCGGAGAGCGTGCCGTCGGGGTCGAAGGACGAGCTCACCTCGCGCTCGAGCACGTCGAGGCCTGGATCGGTCGAGCAGGCGCGGAAGAGCAGCGGCAGGCGCGCCTTGCGCGCGGCCAGGAACCGACGCAGCCGGCCGGCCTCCGCGAGGCAACGGCCCACCGCGCGTAGCTCTTCGTTCGACAAGGTCGCGCCGATGCGCGCGCGATCGAGCGCGGCCTCGACGAAGGGCACGTCGGCCGCGGGCAAGGGCTCGGCCGTGTGATCGAGGTCGACGGCCTCCTTCACCTCGCCGAGCGCGACGAGTACGCCCTCGTGCGTCGAGGCGAACGGGAGATCACGGGCGATGCGCTTGCCTGCTTCGCTCGCCGCGCGATCGGCGAGCGCCGCGAGCAGCCGATCCCACTCGAGATCGGAGCGCGTTTTGTCGGGGCAGGGGTGGGGGAGGGTCCGGGCTTCGGTGATGTCCATTCAGCCTTCGGAGGGATCACGCGGCGTGCCGCCCGCGCCGCTCGGCATCGGGTTCTGCTCTTTCTCCAGGTACCGGAAGATGGTGCGTGGATCGACGCCGAGGTCGCGGGCGGTCTGCGTGCGGTTCCCGTTGTTGCGTTCCAGCACCTCGAGCACGTACCTGCGCTGGAATTCTTCTTTCGCTTTCTCGAGCGGCAAGATGGCCGTCTCCGCGCCGGGACCGAGATCGAGGTCTTCCGGCCCGAGCAGCGTCTTGTCGCAGAGCACGAGCGCCTTCTTGATGCGGTTCTCGAGCTGCCGGATGTTCCCGGGCCAGCCGTATTTCTTGATCGACGCGAGCGCCGCGGGGCTGTAGCCGCGCACCGCGCTGCCGAGCTCGTCCGCGTACTTCGAGAGCAGCGCCTTCGCGATGATGAGTACGTCGTCGCCGCGCTCGCGCAAGGGCGGCAGCCAGAGGTTGACCACGTTGAGCCGGTAGTAGAGGTCCTCGCGGAAATTCCCCGCGCGGATCTCCTCTTCGAGGTTCCGGTTCGTCGCGGCCACGATGCGGATGTCGACCTTCTCCGGCTTCGAGTCGCCGACGCGGAAGACCACGCGCTCCTGCAGCGCGCGGAGCAGCTTCACCTGCAAGTTCAGCGGCAGCTCGCCGATCTCGTCGAGGAAGAGCGTGCCCTTGTCCGCGACCTGGAACTTGCCGGGCCGGCTCGCGATGGCGCCGGTGAACGCGCCCTTCACGTGGCCGAAGAGCTCGCTCTCGATGAGGCTCTCCGGGATCGCGCCGCAGTTGATCGTGACGAACGGCCCGCCCTCGCGGTTCGAACGCCGGTGGACCTCCCGCGCGATGAGCTCCTTGCCCGTGCCGGTCTCGCCCGTGATGAGCACGCTGATGTCCGTCGCGGCCACCTTCGTGAGCTTGCGGAAGACCTCCAGCATGCTCGCGCAGGCGCCGATGATCTCGCCGAACTTCTTGTCCTTGAGCTCCGCCTCGAGCTTGGCCTTGTCGGCACGGAGCGCGGAGAGGAGCATCGCGTTCTGCAGGATCAGCGAGGCCTGCGAGGCGAAGATGCCGAGCAGCTCGAGCTGCGTGCGATCGAAGAGGTGCTTGACCTTGTCGTTGCCGACGTAAAGCGCGCCGATCACCTCACCTTGCGAGAGAAGAGGCGCGCACATGACGCTCGAGAGCTTCATCGCGATCACGCTCTCGCTGCGGCCGAACTGGGTGTCGGCGAGCGCGTCCGAGACGATGATCGGCCGACCCGAGGCGAGGACCTGCCGCGCGATCGAGTCCGAGATCGAGCCCTGCGCGTCGGTGATCGCCTCGCGTCGCACGTTGCGCGACGCCCGCACCACGAGCTTGCGCTCCTCGCCCTGGGCCTCGCGGCGCGCGCCCTTGCCGGGATCCGCGGCCGCCTCGGCGCCCTCGACGAGCAGCAGGAATCCCTTGTCTGCGTGGGTGAGCTCGATGATGTCGTCGAGCATCGCCTCGAGCAGCTCGTCGACGCTGCGCCGGTTGATGAGCTTCTCGCTGAACGCGAAGAGCTTGCGCACGCCCGCGAGCTCGTTCGAGACGCCGGGCGCCTCGCGCTTGTCGCCCTCATCGTCGTCTGCGCGGGCCTTCGTCGACTCGGAGAACATCGAGAACCCGAGCTCGACCGCGCCGAGCGCGATACGATCGCCGTGCACGAGGCGGGCGCGACGCTTCTTCTTGCCGTTGATCTGGATGTCGCCGTCCCGGTCGAGCTCCTCGAGGACGAAGTCCCGGCCGTCGAAGGAGATCTGCGCGTGGTGGTCGGCGAGACCCGCCCCCGCGAGCGCGACGTCGTTTCCGAGCGCCTTGCCGATCGTCGTGACCGGCTTGTGCACGGCATACACCCGAGGCGCCCCGCGGGCGGCGAAGTACTTCAGTGTCGGCATGGGGACCCGGAGGATAGCGCTTTTGCCGCGGGCGTCGGCCCCGGCAGACAGCGTTCGAGGAAGGGACGCTTTGCTACGTCGCGGAGCGTCAGTAAAGCTCGCCCACGAGCGAGATGCCGCCGCCAGGACCCTGGACCGGCATGAAGGTCGGGCCGAGGATGCGCGCGAACTTGGGGTGGTTGCCGAGGCCCATCATCGCCGGCGGCTGCTGCGGCGCCGTCTGGCTGCGGCCCTCGGGCGCGCCGATGAGCGCACCGCCGGCCGCGCCGAGCAGGGAGAGGACTCCCTGGAAGATCAGGCCGCTGCGCGGGTCGGCGTCGTCCGAGAGCGCATAAAACGGGTAGACGAGCGCGGAGACGGCCGCGCCGGCGCCGAAGCCGCCCCACATCCAGCCGAGCTGGTTCCACGAAGGTGTCCACACGACCGAGACGCCGGCGGCCGCGGCCATGCTGAGGTTGTAGCCGAGCAGGCTGCCGAGGAAGACGCCGTCGTTGGCCCACGCGCTCCACGATCCGCTGCTGCCGCCGCCGCCGAACGCGCCGCCCGCCATCGCGCCCCACATCGCCGCCGAGCCGACGAACATGCTCGTCTGCGGGCGGAACTTGAGGCCGTAATGCGCGACGAAGCCGCCCACGCCGCCGAGCGTCGAGCTGATCACGTGGGCGCGGAAGTACTCCTTCGGGCCCCACTCCTCGCCCGCCTTGGCCGTCGTGTACTGGCGTGACCAGATGAGCGCGGCCTCGCCCGAGCCGAGCAGGACGCCCGTGGCGATCGCGGCGGGGCGGCCCTCGGGCATCTTCGGTCGGTCGAGGAAGAAGATCGCCGTCGGCGCGGCGGCGCCGAAGAGCGCGGGCGCGATGAGCGCGAGGCCGGGGTTCTCCGTCTCCGCTTCGAAGTCGATCCAGATGCCGGTGGAGAGGCCCCAGGCGATCGAGGTGCCGTAGAGGTAGCCGATCTCGAGCTTCGAACGATCACGCGGCCCCGTGATGATCGGCTGCTGCGGCGGGCAAGGCGGGCCGTAAGGCTGCTGCACGCAGGGCTGCTGGCCATAAGGTTGCTGCCCATAAGGTTGCTGCCCATAAGGTTGCTGGCCATAAGGCTGCTGTCCGTAGGGCTGCTGTCCGTAGGGTTGCTGTCCGTACGGCTGCTGTCCGTAGGGCTGTTGCGGCTGTCCATACGGGTTCGGCGCCGGCTGCGTCGGCTGCGTCGGTTGCGTCGGCTGCTGCGGGACGAGCGGGGGCAAACCCGGGATGGGCGGCAGGCCGGGGATGATGGGCTGCGGCTGGTTCGGATCCGGCTGCTGCGGCTGCTGCGGCGGCGGCTGGTTCGGATCGGTCGGCGCGGGCTGCTGCGGGACGAGCGGGGGCAAACCCGGGATCGAGGGCAACGTCGTCGGCAGCGGGAAGGGCTGCGGAGGCGGCGGCTGACCCGAAGGATCCGGGACCGGGTTCTGCGCCGCGGCGGAGGCGGCGACACCAAGGGAAAGAGCAGCAGCAAGGAGAGCGAACCAACGCGCACGTAGCATCGCGGGTCCGAGTCTACACCTTTCCGTCTCTCCAGCGAGGCGGGATCCGCCGCGTCACTCCTTGCGCAGCGCCCGGTTCATGAGGTCGACGACGGCCTGGAGCGGGGTCTTTTGCTCGTAGAGCACGCGGTAGACCTCGGCCGTGATGGGCAGGTCCACGTCGAGCTTCACGCCGAGATCGTAGGCGCTTTTCGCGGTCTTGACGCCCTCGGCCACGTGGCCGAGGTGGGTGAGGACGTCCTCGAGCGTCCGCCCGCGCCCCATTTCGTAGCCGACGGTGCGGTTGCGCGAGAGCTCGCCGGTGCAGGTGAGCACGAGGTCGCCGAGCCCGCTGAGGCCCGCGAGCGTGAGCGGGCTGCCGCCCTTGACCATGGCGATGCGCGCGATCTCCGCGAGGCCCCGCGTGATCACCCCGGCCCGCGCGTTGTGCCCGAAGCCGAGCCCGTCCACGGCGCCCGCCGCGATGGCGACGACGTTCTTCAGCGCGCCGCCGACCTCCACGCCGACGACGTCGTCCGACGAGTAGACACGCAGCCGCTCCGAGGCGAACGCGTGCTGCACGGCCAGGGTCTCCTCGTTGCTCTTGCCCGCGACGACGACGGCCGTCGGTTGTCCCGCGGCGACCTCCTTCGCGAAGCTCGGCCCCGACAGGTACGTGAGCCGCGGCTCGACGGCGCGCCCGAGCTCGTCGACGACGACCTCGCTCATCAGCATGAGCGAGTCGTTCTCGATGCCCTTCGTCGCGCTGCAGAGGAGCGCGCGCTCCGGGATGTACGGCCGCGCCTTCGCCACGACCTCGCGCATCGCGTGCGAGGGCACGACGAGCACGACGAGCTCGGCGCCGGAGAGGGCCTCCTCGAGATCACCGGTCGCGCGTAGCGTCGGCGGCAGCGGGGCCGAGGGCAGGTAGCGCTCGTTCACGCGCCGCTCGTTGATCAAGAGCGCGAGCTCTTCGCGGTGCGACCAGAGGAACGTGGGGTTCTGTTTGTCTGCGAGGACCTTCGCGAGCGCCGTTCCCCACGCGCCCGCGCCGAGGACTGCCACCTTCGACATGCGGCCGAAACGCTAACATCCGCCAGAGGCCCGGTGTATGCACTATTCTCCCCCGCCATGTCCTTCCGTGCCGTCACGACGCGCCTGCTCTCCGTCGCTTTCGCGCTCTCCTTCGTGGGCGCGAGCTGCGGCCAGACGTCGCTCGCGGTGATGCCCGGGGTCGTCAACGATCCGGGCAACCTCACGCTCCGCCGCGGCATCTTCTCCTTCGCGCGCGGGCAGATCTGCCGCGAGGTGCAGAAGCGGAGCATCCCGCTCATGCTGCGCGAGGAGGACCCCGCGACGGGCCGCTTCTTCCCGCTCTCCTGCGCCGCGCAGGAGCTCGCCTCGGGCAACCTCTTCCTGCAGTTCGGCGGCTACGGCTACGCCTGGACCAACCTCACGAAGCGCATCGGCTTCGATGCGAGCGCGGCGGTCGAGTACGACCACGACTTCCTGATGGATGGCAGCACGATGTACATCTACTTCCGCGAGCGATCGACGAGCGCGACGACGTTCACGTCGCGCCTCGTCGAGCAGCCGCCGCAGCCCGGGACCTTCGGCCTGCCCGGCGGATCGCCGCAGGGCTTCCTCGACACCGTGGGCGGCGCCATCCTGAAGAAGGAGATCAGCCGCGGATTCACCGTCATCCGCGACGCCGACGGCAGCGTCGACTTCGGCCTCGGCATCGTGGAGAAGGGCAAGCGGCCAGGATCGCCGTACGAGAGCGCCGACAACGGCAGGCTCGTGCTCGCGAACGAGCGCGTCGAGGTGCACCAGGG
The DNA here is from genome assembly GCF_009649845.1 of Polyangium spumosum. Taxonomy (NCBI): domain Bacteria; kingdom Pseudomonadati; phylum Myxococcota; order Polyangiales; family Polyangiaceae; genus Polyangium; species Polyangium spumosum. Next base: position 490,415 of record NZ_WJIE01000003.1, on the reverse strand, counting down.
CCAGCGTGATCACGTCGGGCCCTTCGAGGTGAAGGGGAAGGGGCAGGCCCTTTACCTGAGCGTCGCCGTCGACGGCGCGCCCGCGGTCGACGTGATCGTCGTGCATCGCGGCGTGGGTGACGCGTGGCTCCAGCACTACACGACGGCGGTGGGCCTCGGGCCTCCGCCCGCGGCCCCCGTCCTGGACGAGCCCGTGTCCTCCGGCATGGTCTGGCGCAGGCCGCTGCCGCTGCCGGCCGGCCAGTACTACGTGGTCTTCGACAACACGGCGGCGGCCGGCAGGACGGCTCCGCCCACCACGGCCGGTGATGACCGGGCCGCACTCGTGAGTTACGCGGTCGAAGTCGGGGCCGCGCCTTGAGCCCCGCGACGCCTCCCGCCCTTGCCCTGCCCCGGGGCGGCGTATAGAAAGGCTAACCCCTTGGCAACCACGCCGGATGAACGGTCCCCCGAGAGCTCGCCCGCCCTCGCCAAAGAAGGCGGCGCGGCGGAGGGGTCCGATCCGTCTCCCACGCAGCGGCCGAACTCGAACAACCCAGGACCGTCCTGGCTCCGCGGGCTCTTTTACGCGATCTGGATCGTCACGCTGCCGTTTGTCCTCGCCATCCTCGCCGTCTGGCTCTTGACGCCGGCGCCCGGCGACGTCTCGGCCGGAGGCCTGCGTGTATTCGTCGCGGAGCAGCAGATCCCCGCGGGCATCGTGCTGTTCACGATCTTCGCGATGCTCGCGTGGCACTACCGCTACGAGCTCCCGCTCTCGAGCGCGATCGGCGTGGGCCGCAAGGACATCCCGCCGCAGGCGCGCGCGCGCTTCGAGGAGGCGCAGGCGCTCGTCGACGAGGCGCGGCGTATCCTCAAGCAGAACGCGCGCGAGGTGCAGAAGGGCCTCCGGAGCGCCGAGCGCGAGCGGCTCGAGGAGGCCATCAGCGGCCTCGAGAAGGTGATGCGCGCCGAGACGTTCGAGCTCGCGGAGTTCGACACGGCGCACGCGCGGGCCGACCGCGCGGTGGGCGAGCACCTGTCGCGCTGGCGCAAGGGCGAGATGCGCGAGTACGCCGAGTCGATCGGCGTGGCGGTCGCGGTGGCGCTCATCCTGCGCGCGTTCGTGATCGAGGCCTTCAAGATCCCGAGCGGCTCGATGATCCCGAGCCTGATGATCGGTGATCACATCTTCGTGAACAAACTGACCTACGGCCCCTTGATCCCGTGGACGGAGAAGCGGCTCTTCTCGAGCCTGCCGCCCACGCGCGGGGACGTGATGGTCTTCAAGTTCCCGGAGAACAAGGAGCAGGACTTCATCAAGCGGGTGATCGCGGGCCCCGGCGACACGCTGGAGGCGATCAACGGCCGGCCGATCATCAACGGCTGGCTCGTCCCGCACTGCTACGTCGGGCGTTACGGCAACGACGGCTGGCTCTACGTGGAGTTCCTGGAGGACAAGTCGTACTTCACGCTCTTCGCGCACGACGACATGCACCCGAACGGCCCGGACGAGCCCACGTGCAAGGGGCAAGAGGACTGCGGGCTCGGCCAGTCGTGCAAGGCGGGGCTCTGCGGCCATCACCAGGGCCCGTTCAAGGTGAGCGCGGACGAGGCGTGGGTGATGGGCGACAACCGCTACAACAGCCACGACTCGCGGAGCTGGCGCGGCGGCATGGGCGCGGGCGTGCCCTTCGAGAACATCAAGGGCCGCGCGATGTTCGTGTGGATGAGCTTCGCGCCGGGCGGCGGTATCGCGCAGGACAGGCTCTTCGTGAACGTGATGGGCCGTCCGAAGCTCCCCGGCGGGCTCGACGCGACGCTGCAAGCCGGCCTCGACAAGTGCATGCGCGAGCGTCCTCCCGTCTCGCAAACCACGCCGCCTTCCGCCCCGCCACCCCAGCCCCGCAAGCCGCGTTAACCCGCTGCGTCAAGCAGCGTTCGTTCGCCTTGGGACTTGCGCAGTCCTGCGCCACGACGACACTGGCCGACGTGTCTTTCGAGGAGGCGCCCAACGTGAGCGACGCGATGCAGGCTCTGACGTACGACCGCGAGACCGATCCGTGGGAGAGCTCCACGGGCCTGCGAAAGACCGAGGTGGAGCGGCCCCGCATCGACGAGGCCAGCGACTACCACGACCGGTCGATGGTGCTCATCAAGCCCATCATGACCGGCTTCTGCGGCTCGGACCGCGGCATCTGGTTCCGCACGGCCTTCAAGGACATGATCTTCAAGTCGCTCGAGCGCGACAAGAAGGCGACCCGCGTGATCGGCCACGAGCTGCTCGGCCGCGTGGTGGAGCTCGGCACGGACGCGAAGCGGCACCACGGGCTCGAGGTCGGCGACGTGGTGACGACGGAGAGCCACATCCCCTGCGGCGTCTGTTACCAGTGCCGGATCGGCGACACGCACGTCTGCGCCGACGACAAGATCATCGGCATCAGCGAGGACGGCTGCTTCGCCGAGCTCGTGAAGCTGCCGGCGAAGAACCTCTGGCGCACGGACATCACGAAGATCCGGCCGGAGGTGGCGGCGATCCAGGAGCCGTTCGGCAACGCGGTGCACGCGTGCACGAAGGTGAACCTGCGCGGCAAGCGCGTTGCGATCGTCGGGTGCGGGACGATCGGCCTGTTCGCGGTGGCGATCGCGCGGGCGATGGGCGCGAACTACATCATCGGCGTCGAGCCGCTGGAGAACCACGCGGAGATGGCGCGGCGGCTCGGCGCGGACGTGGTGCTAAGGCCGCAGAAGGGCGCGCCGGACCGGCCCCACGCGAGTGATCCGGAGCTGACGGAGCGGATCCGGAAGCTGACGGACGGCGTCGGCGTGGACGTGGCGCTGGAGATGAGCGGCGTGAACTCGAGCGTGAACAACGCCATCCACGCGGTTCGTCGCGGCGGCGACGTGATCCTGTTCGGGCTGAAGAGCGGCGACGCGGTGATCGAGAACTTCGATCGGCTGATCGTCGACGGGATCAGCCTGCACAGCGTGATCGGCCGTCGGATCTTCGAGACGTGGCACATCACGCGGCACCTCCTGGAGTCGCGCGACCCGAACATCCACGACCTCATCTGGGAGGTCATCCTGAAGCGCGGCGAGGGGACGATGTTCGACTTCCGCGACTACGACCCGACGACGTTCGAGAAGGCGATCACGACCTTCCCGAAGGTCGTCATCCGCTACTGAACGTCCTTCCTCTTCCGAGCCCTCGCGTCCCGCGAGGGCCGGGTGTCGTTCCGCGAGGGCCGGGTGCCGTTCCGCGAGGGCCGGGTGCCGTTCCGCGAGGGCCGGGTGCCGTTCCGCGAGGGCCGGGTGTCGTTCCGCGAGGGCCGGGTGCCGTTCCGCGAGGGCCGGGTGCCGTTCCGCGAGGGCCGAGTGTCGTTCCGCGAGGGCCGGGTGTCGTTCCGCGAGGGCCGGGTGTCGTTCCGCTTGGACCGGGTGTCGTTCCGCGAGGGCCGGGTGTCGTTCGGCAAGGGCCGAGTGCCGTTCCGCTTGGACCGAGTGTCGTTCCGCTTGGACCGAGTGACGTTCCGCTTGGACCGAGTGACGTTCCGCGAGCGCGGAGCTGTCAGCCGAGGACGCCGAGCTTCTTCCCGACGCGGGTGAACGCGTCGATCGCTCGCTCCACGTGCTCCGGCGTGTGCGCCGCGCTGAGCTGCACGCGGATGCGGGCCTCGCCCTTCGGCACGACGGGGTACGAGAAGCCGATCACGTAGATCCCTTCCTCCAGCATCGCCGCGGCCATGTCGGCGGCGAGGCGCGCGTCGCCGAGCATGATCGGCACGATCGGGTGGATGCCGTTCTTGATGGTGAAGCCCGCGGCCGTCATGCCCTCGCGGAAGCGGCGCGCGTTCGACATCAGCCGCTCGCGCAGCGCGGGCTCTCGCTCGAGCAAGGCGAAGACCGCGAGCGAGGCGCCCACGATCGGCGGCGCCACCGTGTTCGAGAACAGGTACGGGCGCGAGCGCTGGCGCAGGAGCTCGATGATCTCGCGCCGGCCCGTGGTGAAGCCGCCGCTCGCGCCGCCGAGCGCCTTGCCGAGCGTGGAGGTCATGACGTCGATGCGGTGCAGGACGCCACACTCCTCGGGCGTGCCGCGGCCCGTCGCGCCGATGAAGCCCGTCGCGTGCGAGTCGTCGACCATCACCATCGCGCGGTACTTGTCCGCGAGGTCGCAGACCACGTCGAGCTTCGCGAGGTAACCATCCATCGAGAAGACGCCGTCGGTGGCGATCATGCGGATGCGCTTGTCCTGCGTCTTGCGCAGCGCCTCCTCGAGCGCGGCCATGTCGCCGTTCGGGTAGCGGTGGCGCTCGGCCTTGCAGAGGCGGACGCCGTCGATGATCGAGGCGTGGTTCAGCGCGTCCGAGATGATCGCGTCCTCCTCGCCGAGCAGCGTCTCGAAGAGGCCGCCGTTCGCGTCGAAGCACGACGAGTAGAGGATCGTGTCGTCGGTGCCGAAGAAGCGGCTGATCGTGCCCTCGAGCTGCTTGTGCAGGTCCTGCGTGCCGCAGATGAAGCGCACGCTGGAGAGGCCGAAGCCGTGGGAGTCGATCGCTTGCTTGGCCGCCTCGATCACCGTGGGGTGCGAGGAGAGGCCGAGGTAGTTGTTGGCGCAGAAGTTCAGGACCTCGCGCGGCGCGCCGCTCGCGGGGTCGCCGCTCGTGCGGATGTTCGCGCCTTGCGGCGTGGTGATGACGCGCTCGTCCTTGTAGAGGCCGGCACCACGAATCTCGCTGAGCGTCTGGGCGTAGATGGGCTTCGCGACGTCGAACATGACGCGGGCAGTCTAGATCGAGCCGCGTTCGTGGTCGATGGCCACCGGATCGAGCCATTTCCCGAATAACGGGCTCGATCGCGCAACCGTCGCCTCCGCTGGGGCGTAGCCGACGCACCCCGATAAAGGGGTATCGCGGGTCGATCCACGTATCCTCCCTCGCTGCAGCGCGTGTCACTTCCTCGCATTGTCGTGACACGTGCCGAGCGCGGCGGCTGGGTGGGCAGGCCCATTGAAGGAGGAAGCATGAGGGAAACGAGGCATCACCGCCTCTTGCGCCCCATCGCCGTGACGAGCTTGCTTATCGCCGCCATCGCCGCTCAGGGTTGTGGTGACGATCCGCCGCCTCCGAACACGACGACGTCGAGCTCGAGCTCGTCCGGCATGGGCGGGGCGGGCGGGGGCACGGGGGGCACGGGTGGCATGGGGGGCGCCGGCGGCATGGGCGGCGCCGGCGGCTCGGCCGAATTCAACGCCGCGCCGGCCGCGAATGGCATGCAGTTCCGCCGTCCGTTCGACGCGACCCCGGATGTCGCGGGCGCCGACGTGTATTTCACGGCGCTCGACGCGAGCGGCGCGCCGGCCCTTTTCAAGGCGAAGGGCGATAACTCCGCGCCTCCGACGGCGCTCCATACGGGCGCGCCGCTGGTCGCGCCGCTCAACCTCGCGACGCGCACCGACGGCGCCGTGCTCTTCATCGCCGACGTCGGCGCCGAGGATCCGACCGGGGATCGCGGGCGCATCTTCACGATCGCCAACGACGGCGGCGCGCTCACCCCGATCACGGCGGCGGACGGCTACCGGCCGCGCGGCATCGAGATCCGCGACGAGGGCGGCAACGACGTCATCTATTTCGCCGGCACCGATCCGCAAGGCCAGCCCGGCATCTTCAAGCTCGCCGCCAATGGCAGCGGCAGCGTGGCCACGGTCGTGAAGGGCGCTCCCTTCCAGGATCCCAGCGGCGTGGCGATCTCCGTCGAGGGCACGGTCTACGCCTGCGACACCACGCAGGGCGACGGCCTCGGCAGCATCATCAGCGTCGCGCCGAACGGCACGGCGACGACGCTCCTCTCGGGCATTCGCGTGGGGTACCCCTGCGGCGTCGCCCTCATGGATGGCGACCAGACGCTCCTCGTCTCGGCGTTCAGCCCCGACAAACGAACCGACGCGGTGATCTCCGTGGATCTCGCGACGAACGCGCCGACGTACCTGTCGAAGGGCATCGACACGTTCACCGAGGCCGGCGGGATGCATCGCGCGAAGAAGGGCGGCAATACGTTCGCCTTCGTCGATGGCACGGCCAATGGCGGGACCGTGTTCCGTGTGACGTTCGAGTGAGCGCCAGAGGGCGAAGAAAGGAGTTTGTCTCATCATGATGAAGCGAATGACGTGGACGAGCGCGGCCCTCGCGGCGCTCACGACGCTCGGCACGGCGGGTACGGCGATGGCCTCGAGCCACGCCGAGGCGCCGGGGATCGGCGAGGACCCGCGCGCCGACAACACCGATCTGTATGCCTGGGTCGAGGGCGGAAACCTCGTGATCCTGGCGAACTACATCCCCCTCGAGGAGCCCGCGGCCGGCCCGAACTGGCACAAGTTCTCCGACGACGTGCTCTACGAGATCCACATCGCGCGTGGCCCTTCGAGCCTCGAGGACGCGCTGACCTACCAGGTCCGCTTCTCGTCGACCCCGTACCCCTACGTCGACCCGGCGGACATGAACGCGCCCGTCGGTAATGGCAAGGAGTTCTTCTCGCAGCTCGCGGGCTCGACGCAGTCGTATTCGGTGACGAAGCTCGTCAATGGGCAGAACCCCGTGGTCCTCGTGCAAAACGCGCCCGTCGCGCCGCCGAACGTCGGCCCGCGGACGAACGCGCTCGCCTATCAGATCCCGATGGGCAAGACGTACGAGCAGTTCTTCGTGGACGACGGCCCGACGAGCGTCGTCCGTCCGCTCGGCGGCGGCGCCGAGGGGCGGGCCTTCGCCGGCCCGCGCGACGACGGTTTCTCCGTGGATCTCGGCGCGATCTTCGACCTCGCCGGCCTCGAGACCGTGCTCGGCGGCCAGCCCTACGACAACGTGTCGGGCTACAACGTGCACACGATCGCCCTGGAGATCCCGCTCGCGGTGGCGAACGGCGGCGCGGCCGTCGTGCCGGGCACGGCGAACGACAACCAGACGATCGGCGTCTGGGCCTCGGCGAGCCGCCGCAAGACGCGCATCCTGCGCAGGAACGAGGCCGCCGACAATTTCGGTCCGTGGGTGCAGGTCTCGCGCCTCGGTCTGCCGCTCATCAACGAGGCGGTCATCGGCCTGCAGGACAAGGACAAGTACAACCGGACGCACCCGAAGGACGACGTGGCGAATTTCGGCGCGTACATCCTGAACCCGGTGATCGTGCGTGACGCCGAGTTCGCCGGCTTCTACGCGGCCGGCGGCCCGCTCGCGGCTTGCCCGGGCGGCGCGGCGGGGCACAAGACGAACCGCACCGATATCATCGACGTGATCAGCCTGAACGGCGGGCTCGGGCACAACATCACGGCGATCGGCGACGTCTTGCGCGTCGACCTCGGCCTCGCTTCGCAGTTCCCGAACGGCCGCAAGGTCGAGAAGGGGACGAACAAGGAGGAGGACGTGACCGATATCGAGCTGAGCCTCCTGCTCTGCAAGCTCGCGGCGAACGTCCCCGACGGCGTGGACACGAACGACGCGACGTTCAAGAGCACGTTCCCGTACCTCGCGCCGCCCTGGGAGGGGTCGACGCGGGGCAAGGGCGAGGCGCCCTGAGCGCGGCGCTCCGATCGACATCGATTGCAATGGATAGCCTCGCGCATGCGGGGCTTTTCCTTTTCGGCGTCTCGTTCAGGGCTCGGGCGGCGCGAGGCGTGTGCTCGCGGGCAAACCCCGCAATGTCGGGTCGTCGACGTATTTCTGCACGTAGGCGCGCTTCGACGCGAGGACGTCCTGCACCGCGGGCGAGGCGCCGGCCGCGATCTCCTCGAGCGCGCGCGCCAGGTGCTCGGCGGCGCGGGGCACCGTGAGCGTGGTTCCGCGGAGGAGCGTGATCTTCTCCTCGTCCGTGGGCGCCGCGCGCAGGGCCTCGATCACGATGAGGTCCGGGAGGACGTCCGTCGCGAGGCGCTCGGCGATCTGCAAGCGACGCATCCCCTCGCCGCCGTCGAAGGCCGCGAGCACGGCATTCTCGGCGTCGTCGTAGGAGACCAGGATCCAGGGCTCGCCGACCCTGGGCGGAGGCGTGACACGAAACCCCTCGTCCGGGAGCTCGAACCCCGAGATGTGCCGCACCGACAAACCCGCGGCGAGCCGCTCGGGTCGCTCGAGCGGCGAGAGGCCCGCGAGCGCCGCGATGTATGCGACGAACGAGGGCGAGGCGGCCTTCGCGAGCGCCGCGTCGATGTGCGCCTGCGTCATCCGCGCGGGCAAACCGTACGTCGGGCCGAGGGCCGTTCGAAACGTGATCCGGCGGCTGCCGCTGCCGAACAAGGCGAGCGCGACGAGGAGCAAAGCCGCGCCGATGCCGACGGGGAGCCCGCGCTTGCCGAGCCGCGCGGCGATCTCGGGGCGGGAGAGGGCGACGACGAGCGCCACGAGCCCGAGCACGGCGGCATAAAACCCCAGGAAATGCCCGCCCGACATGCTCCCGCTCATCGGGCGACCTCGGCCGCGCACGGGCAAGGGCGTTTCGCCCGGAGGAGGGTCGGGATACGATGAGCTTTCGTGGAGGTGGGCATGCTGCGGCGCTGGGTGACGAGGGGTTTCGTGATCACGGCTCTTTGTGCCTTCGGGTCGGGATGCGTGGATCCGGGTCGAGAGGACCGGGCGCTCGCCGAGATCGAGGCCGTGCGCCGGGAGGCCGCGGCGCGTGAAGGGCAGATGCGCATGATCGAGGAGCGGCAAGCCGCGTTCATGCAGCAAATGGCCATGGTGATGACCATGGCGCAAGCGAGCTTCCATCGTGACGCCCGCCGCGACGACGAGGGCGACAAGCGGATCGGCGAGATGGACGCCCGGCTCGCCCGCGTCGAGGAGAAGGTGTCGCGGACGCGCGCGCCCGAGGCGCCGGCCGAGCTCGACATCGCAGCGGCGCGGCGCGCGTCGGAGCTCGGCCCGGCCGAGGAGCGCGCGGCGGCCGTGCGCAAGGTGCAGGCGCTGCTCGACGCGGGGCAAGCGAAGGTGACCGTGCGCGGGGGGAAGGTGCAGATCACGCTGCTGCGACCGCTCGACGGCAAAGACCCGTACACGGGACGGCCGACGCCGCGGCCGAAGCCCGCGACGCCGCCGCCGCGGATGGATGACGACATGTTGCAGTGGCGCTGAGCAGGGTGTTCCACAGGCTGCTGCGCGGCGCGATGCGTCGGTCGGACTCGCTCAGCGTACAAAGTACGCCTCGCTCGCCCTCCCTAACCTCGCGCCGCTCGCGACGCCTGTAGAACACCCTCTGAGCCCGCCCCGCCGCGCCTTCACAACATGCGGCACTTCATCCCGCAGGTGCCGCCCTTGCCCGCGTCGCCGCGCAGGCAGCCGCCGCGGCACTCGACGTCGCCCTCGCAAGGCGCGCCCTCCTCCTTCGGCCCCACGCACGTGCCGTCTTCGCAGCGCAGCCCCGCGGCGCAGGCGCGCTTGCAGGCTCGTCCCTCGCCGGGCAACACGCCCGCGCGGCACGTGCCCTCGTCGCAGAGCTTGCCCGCGCCACACGCGACGTCGGCCTTGCAAGCGCCGCCCTCGGCCACGAGGTCGCGGCACCTGCGCTGCGCGCAGTAGCCGCTGCACTCTGGGTGGCGCGCCTCGAACGTGTCCTGCCGCGTGAGCGCCGCGAGCGTGTCGACCGAGACGCCGCACGGAAAACCCTTCGGCAGCGGCTTGCGACAGACGCCCATGTCCGTCGGCCCCGCGCCGAGGCACCGGAGCCCGTCGTCACACTCGAGCGAGGATCGACAAGGTTTGCCCTCGTCGACCGTGCCCCGCACGAGGCCGTCACACGCCGCAGGCAGCGCCGCGCCCGCCGGCCCGACCCAGCCGCACCCGTCGTGTGCTTTTTCCATCGCCGCGACGCACGCGTCGGCGCCGGCCGGGTCCACGGTGACGGCCTTCTCCCGCAGCGCGTAGCTCAACGTGCGCGTGCACTCGGCGGCGAGCGAGAAGCCGGGCGCGTGTCCGCAGCAGCTCGCCCTGCGCTTCGTGGGCAGACCGTGCAGCGCCTCGCAGAGTCTCTCCGCGAGCGGGTCCGGCGGATCGTTCGTCTTCGGATAAACCGGCTTCACCTCGTCGTCGGGCGCCGGCGTGTTCGCGGCGGGGGCCTTCACGCTCGGCGCTGCGGAGGCGGGCGCGCTCGCCGAGGGCGCGGCGCCCTCGCCCGCGTCTCGCCCGCACGTGCAGCCTCCGAACACGCCGAAAACGAGGAGCAGAAGGTAAGCGGGCCTCATGCGTCGTCATCGAATCGCAGAGACGGTCCCCGCCCAGCAAGGCTTTTTTTTGATACGTTTTCGCGGGGCCGGAGCGGCCCGTCGCGCGTAGCGCGTGAAGCCACCGTGCCCCCGAGCGAGACCTCCCGAACCCCGCGCCGGCTCCTGCTCGCCGCCCTGCTCGTCCTCGTGATCCCGGCCTGCAAGAAGGCCGAGAGCGAAGCACGACCCGCGCCCACGTCATCCGCCGCCGCGGCGCCTCCCGCCGAGGACGAAGGCGCGAGGACGACGCGCGCGCTCGCCCTGCAAAAGCCGAACGGTTCGAGCGTGATCGACAAGGAGATCGAGCTGCTCGAGCGTCGCATCGAGAAGACGCCCGAGCCGATCGATCCGTGGATCCTGCTCGGGCGCGCGTGGATCCGGAAGGCGCGCTTCGAGGCGGATCCGGGCTACTACCTGAACGCGGGGGCGGCCGCGGACCTCGTGCTCGGCCGCGCGCCGAAGAACCGGCCGGCGCGGAACCTGCGCGCGGCGGTGCTGCTCGAGAGCCACGCGTTCGTGGAGGCGAAGGACCTCGCCGCGCAGATCCTCGCCGAGGATCCGGACGATCTGCTCGCGCTCGGCACGAAGAGCGACGCGGCGCTCGAGCTCGGCCACTTCGACGAGGCGCTCGCGAGCGCGCAACGTTTCATGGATCTGAAGCCGAGCCTGCCTTCGTACGCGCGCGCCGCTCACCTGCGCTGGCTCCAGGGCGACGCGACGGGCGCGAAGAAGAACTACCGCGCCGCGATGGACGCGAGTGATCCGCGGGATCCCGAGCCGTTCGCGTGGGTGCTCGTGGAGGCGGCGAAGGTGTTCTGGCACGAGGGCGACGTCGACGGCGCGGACAAGGGCTTCGATCGCGCGCTCAGCGCCGTCTCGGACTACCCGCCGGCGCTCGTCGGCAAGGCGCGCGTGGCGCTCGCGAAGGGCGAGACGAAGCGCGCCGTGGAGCTCGCCGCGCGCGCGTTCGCGAGGAGCCCGCTCTGCGAGACGGCGTGGCTGCTCGGCGACGCGCGGAAGGCCGCGGGCGACGAGAAGGGCGCGGCGGAGGCGTACGAGCGCGTCGCGCAGATCGGCCGCGCGAGTGAGCGGCGCGCGCTCGCGGCGTTTCACGCGACGAGGGACGAGAAACACGACGAGGCCCTCGCGCTCATCCGGGAGGAGATGGCCGTCCGCAAGGGCATCCACACGACCGACGTCCTCGCCTGGGCCCTCTACCGAAAGGGTGATCTCGCCGCCGCGCGCAAGGAGAGCGACGCGGCCCGCGCGCACGGCACGCGCGAGCCCACGCTGCTCTTCCACGCGGGCGCCATCCGCATCGCGCAGGGCGAAAAAAACGAGGGCGAGGAGCTCGTCCGCGAGGCGCTCGCCATGAACCCGCACTTCGACCCCACCGCCGCGGCCGAGGCCAAAAAGCTCCTCGGCCAGGGAGATTGACGCGCCGATGCCTCGCGCTTCGTTCGCCGCGCTGATCACGCTCGCCGCGCTCCTCCTCGTGCTCCTGCCGAGGGCCGCCTCGGCCCACCAGGTGGGTTTGTCGCGGGGCGAATACCGCATCGACGGCGCGACGATCGCCGCCGAGCTCGTCTTCGCGCGGCGCGAGGTGCTCTCGCTCGTCCGCGTGATGGACGAGGACGGCGACGGCGCGGTCTCACCGACGGAGATCCAGCACGCCCGCGAGGCGCTCGGCCGCGCGGTGGTCGATCGCGTCTCGGTGCGCGCGGGCGAGGGGGTCTGTCCGGGGACGCTCGACGACGCTTTCCTCGTCGAGGAGGACGGTTTTTCCCTGCGCGTCGTCTACCGCTGCCCGGCGGCCCCCCGCGCCGTGCGCGTGCGGCTCGATCTGCTCGACGACCTGCCCTACGGCCACCGCCACGTCGCGCGCGCCGACGCGGGCGCCGGCCCCACCGAGCACGTGCTCTTCGGCGCGAGCCGCGAGTTCGGCCTCGTCGGGATCCCGGGGAAAGAGGCCCCCGCCGCGAAGAAGTCCGAGCACGAGGGAGCGGGCTTCTTCGGCTTTTTTCGGATGGGCATCGAGCACATCCTCTTCGGCTACGACCACCTCGTCTTCCTGTTCGGCCTCGTGCTCGTGGGCGGGCGCCTGCGCGCGCTCCTGCTCGTCGTCACCGCGTTCACGGTGGCGCATTCGATCACGCTCGGCCTCGCGGTGCTCGGGGTATGGGCGCCGAGCGGGCGGATCGTCGAGCCGATCATCGCGCTCTCCGTCGCGTACGTGGGCGTCGAGAACCAGCTCGTGAAGGACGCCGAGAAGCGCTGGCGCATCACCTTCCCGTTTGGCCTCGTGCATGGCTTCGGCTTCGCGGGCGCCCTCGGCGAAATCTCGCTCCCGCGCCCCGAGATCCCGGGCGCGCTTTTCGCCTTCAACCTGGGCGTCGAGGCCGGGCAGCTCGCCGTGCTCGCCGTCGTGCTCCCGGCGCTCGTCGCGGCCCAGAAGCGCAAGTGGCTCGACAAACGAGGCGTGAAGGTCCTGAGCCTCGGCATTGCCGCGCTCGGCCTCGTCTGGTTCGTCCTGCGTGTCTTCGATTCGGGAGGTTAACGTTTCCCCTCGTCCGTGACCGGCGCGGGGATCGAGATGCGGGGCGGGTGCGGGACGAAGGGGCGGGGCACGCGGATCGTGGACGCGACCTGCGCGACCTCGGGGAACATCTTGCCGAGCCCCTCGACGAACGCCGCGCGGGTTGCGTCGTCGGGCGACCGCGCCGAGGCCCCGGCCGAGGCGAGCGCGGCCGAGAGCTCGTAATACCAGGCCGAAAGAGATGCGTGCGCCTCCAGGAGATCCCGGAGCGTCTCCTCCGACACGATGACGTTTTTACCCATACCCGCGCAGCATAACCGAAAGCGCACTCAGCCAGGCAGCCAGAGCAGCCCGTCCATGATGGGCTCGAGGCAACTCACGACCTGCGAGCCGACGTCGCCGCACGAGATGTTTTGCAGGCAAACCTCGAACGCCGCGCGGCCCCGCCGGTTCATCGCGCCGACGGCGCGCTCGAGGTGCGGCCGCAGGCCGTTGCCGAGCTCGCCGCGGCACTCGTCGTACGTGGCCTCGCCGCACCGGGACATGCGCCCGCAGATCGCCGCGACGTACGGCGTGATCTCCTCGATCTTCGCCTCGACCGCGTCGAGCGCGGACGAACCGCAGCGGCTCACCTCGGCCGCATAAGCGCTCGTGAACGGATCTCCGTCGAACCTGTCGAGCGCCGCGCGCGAGCAGCTCGCCGTGCGGCGGAGCATCTCGGGCGACGCCATCGTCCTCGCCTCGACGCACTCGGCGCGGCTCGGCCAGGCCTCGTTTTCGCCCGTCGCGCGGTGGTAGAGCGCCTCGAGGTATTCACACCAGGCCTGCTGCGCGGCGCGCTCGTCGGCCGCCTCCCGGATCGCCGGATCTTCGTTCGTTCCCGCGACCCGCACGATGCTCGGATCGGCCGAGCGGGCGGCCTGGTTCCCCTTCGGCGCCCCGCCACAACCGGCGGCCGTGAAGGCGGCCCCGGCCGTCGTGATGGTCAGCAGAAGAGCCCCGAGGGAGCGACGACGTTGATTGCGAGACACGAGCCACCTGACCTTCCCGGGCGGAAGCCCGCGAGCGAGAGGGGCAAACACCGGGCCTCGGCGATGGGCAGATCGGAGCCGCATGGCCGGAGACGTCCGGGGTGAAAGGCCTCGCCGTTCACGGCCTGGCCACCAGCATCAATTTGAACATCGCCCCTTCGAGCTCCTGTCCCATCGCAATACGAGGGACGTTCAGCGCGTCGACATGGCCCTTCACGCAGAAGCCCGTCGCATTCGTGAACCCGAGGTCGAAGCCCGCGTCTTTCGCCACGCGCAAGAACGGCCCGTCGATCTGGTGCCCCACGGGATAAGCCACGGAGCGCACGTCCTCGTCGAGCACGTCGGAGAGCACGCGGCGCGATCGGCCGAGGTCGGAGAGCGCCTCCTCCGGCGTCATCGTGGCGATCACGCGGTGCTCGTGCGAATGCGAGGCGACGCTCATCCCGGCGTCCGCGAGCGCCCGGACCTCGCGGAAGCCCATGATGGTGCGCGCCGCGATCGACCGCTCCTCCGCCGGGTCGAGCGTGACGCCCGAGGCGCGCGCGAGCTCGTCGAAGAAGCGCACGAGGTCGAGCCCCGGCGTGCGTTTCACCAGGCTGAGCAGGTGGCGCTTGACGCCGCCCGGGTCGCGCCGGAGGTCGAGCACGATCGGGCGCGGGTAGTGAATGACGAGCGCCGCTCTCCGACATCGCCGGAGCAGGAGCGCGATTCGATCCCACCAGAACATGCGGCCCGCGTCGGGGTAGGCCGTGGGCACGAAGAAGGTCGCGGTCGCGCCGGCTCTCTTCAGAATGGGCAGGGCGACGTCGTGGCAATCACGATAGCCGTCGTCGAAGGCCAGCATCACGGGGTTCGGCGGCAGGGGCCCGCCCCGGAGGAAGCGCCGCACGTCGGAGAGCGACACGAACGCGCCGTGCGCCTTCACCAGCGTGACCTGCTCGGCGAGCCCACGCGCGTCGGTCTCGCGCACGTCGCCGTCGAGCTCCCCGACCGACGCGGCATCGGCGATCCGATGGTACGTGAGCACCATGAGAGCGCGCGCGGCGAGCCTCGCGCGTAGCGAGAGCAGCCGATCCAGGATTCCCAGGGTGTCGAGCGCACGCGCGAACCGCGCACGCTTGGAGGACGGTGACGTGGAGCGCACGGGATCGAGGCGCATGCAGGTGGTGTAGTTCAGCACACTTTCGGAGAAGTGCTCGTCCCCCCTCGTCCTCCTCGCGCTGGCCGAATATTCCGTCTCGGGTGTCCACAAAACGCGTCAGGGGACAGGATCCGCCGACAGCGTGCCTGCGATTTGGGGAAGACGACCTGGCTCCGGTATCATCGCCCCCATGTTCCCGAGTGAGCCCGTTCCCGAGCGTATCGGGGCGTACAAAGTGCTCCGCAGGTTGTCCGGAGCGGGCTCGGCGGAGGTGTACGTCGGACGCATGGAAGGTCCGATGGGCTTCTCGCGGCTCTGCACGCTGAAGCTCGTCCGGAACACCATCGAGGGGGACGCGATCTTCGCCGAGGAGCTCGTGCGCGAGGCGGCGATCTGCGCGGTCCTGAACCACCCGTCGATCCAGCGGATGTTCGACTTCTTCGAGCACGACAGGCACCTCGTGCTGGTGCTCGAGCACGTGGAGGGCGTGACGCTCGATCGGCTGCAGGAGCTGCTCGGGCGGCAGCAGGCGAAGCTCGACGACAAGACGATCGCGTTCCTCGGCCGCGCGCTCTCGGGCGCGCTCGCGCACGCCCACGCGGCGAAGGACGAGGAGGGCACGCCGACGCCCGTGATCCACCGGACGATGCACCCGGAGAACGTGCTCATCGGCTGGGACGGGCAGGTGCGGCTGACGGGCTTCGGCCTCGGGAAGATCCTCGGGCGGAGCCCGGACACGGTGGCGTTCGTGATCAAGGGCGCGCCAGGGTTCATGGCGCCGGAGCAGGCGCGCGGCGAGCGGGTGACGCCCAAGGCCGACGTGTACGGGCTCGGGATCCTGCTCTGGTCGCTCTACGCCGGGACGAAGCCGCCCGAGGTCGGCACGAGGCCGAAGCCACTCGCGACGCACAGGCCCGATCTGCCGAAGGAGCTGACACGCGCGATCGACGCGGCGCTCGAGCCCTCCCCGGACAAACGCCAGGTGTCGTGCCAGGAGCTCGAGCGGATCCTGAACAAAGCGCCGGGGATCGAGGAGGGGCAGAAGGACCTCGAAGCGAAGGTCGCGCCGCTCAAGGCGCCGCGGACGAAGCCGCCGGAGGGAGACGGCGGGCCGCGGCGGCGGGTGCCGCTGGAGTCGGTGCGTCCAGCCAAACCGTCGGGGTCGAGCAAGCAGCGCCTGTCGGTGCCGCCGCCGTCGAGGCCGCCGGGGCGTTTGTCGGAGCGGCCGGGCGACCCGGGGGACGCGCCGCCGGCGTCGGTGTACCCGCTCTTGCGCGCGCTGGCCGAGCGGGTGCCAGGTCCGCCGAGGTTGCCGATCGCGGTGACGGAGGAGGAGGTCCACCCGGAGGCGCCGACGGTGCGCTCGGCGCCCGTCGCCCCGGCGCGCCCGGAGCGAGGTCCCTCGAAGCCGACGATCGCCGCGCCGATCGGGTCCGTGGTGCCGGAGAGCGAGTGGAAGGAGTCGGTGCCGGACGAGGCGCTCTTCGACCAGCTCTTCGACGACGCGACGTCACGCTCGGACATCAGCCTGGCGGCGCTGGGCATCGGGGCCGAAGAACGAGAGAAGGCAGCGCTCGCGATCACCGAACCCGATCAGGTCGCGGCCAAACACGCGAAGGTCACGACCGGCGCGGGCAAGGTGCTGCCCGGGCCGGCGAAGGTCATGACCGGGCCGGAGAAGGTCGTGCCGTTGCCGGGCAAGCTCACGCCCGGCGCGGGGAAGGTCGAGCCCGGTCCGCCGAAGCTGCCACCAACGCTGCCCGAGGTGCTCGACCCGGCCGCGGCCGGGAAAATCGGCAACAAGCGGCTGGAGCTCGCGGACACGCTCATGGCGTTGCCGACGCTGCCCGAGCCGACGCCCGCGCCCCTGCCCGCCTTCGCGCCGCCGCCCCTGCCGCCGGCCGCAGGCGCAAAACCTGCCCTGACGCCGCCGCCGATGGCGCCGCCCCCGGTGCCACCTCGGTTCGGAGCGCCTGCGCCCGTTGCCGCTGCGGCGCCCGCTGCTGATGCCATCACGGCCCCCGCTCCCGTTCCGGCCCTCCGGAAGAAGCGGCCGCCGCCCATCGCGCTCGTGGCCGCGGGCGGCGCGGTCGCGCTGATCGCCGCGGGCGCGGTCCTCTTGAGCGGCTCGGACGAGGCGGCGCCGGACGTCGCGGCCTCCGCGGCCGCCGCCTCAGCCGGTCTCTCTCTCGCGATCCCCGAGACCCGCCCGCCCGAGCCGTCCGTCGCCCCGCCGCCCGCTCCGCCGCCGCCTCCCGCAGGGTACGGCGTGCTCACGGTGAACTTCCCCGCCGAGGGGCACGTGTACCTCAGCGGAAAGAAGCTCGGCCGCACGAACGAGCCGTTCCAGGTGCCCTGCGGCAACAAGTTCGTGCGCGTGTCGAGCACGGCCGAAGGGCGCTACCCGGAGTGGCTCTCGGCAGGGGTGACGGTCCGCGTGCCTTGCCAGGAGTCGCTGAAGATCGACGTGGTCCCGGGTCGCCCGCCGCCGCAGGTTCCGCGGAAGAAGAAGCGGTGAGCGCGCTTCAACCCGCCCGCGCCAGGCAAAACGCAACGACCTCGCGCGCGCCCGCCCGGAGGAGCGCACCGCGGCAGGCCTCGAAGGTCGCGCCCGTCGTGGCCACGTCGTCGACGAGCAGCACCCGGAGGCCCCGCACGGCCCGCGGCGCGCGCACGAAAAAGGCCTGCTCGACGTTCACGAGGCGCTCGGCGCGGCCGAGGTGCGCCTGCTTCGGGGTGTCACGATGCCGCACGAGCGCGCGCGCCGCGAGGGGGACGCCGAGCTCGCCCGCGGCCGCGCGCGCGAGCAACGCCGCCTGGTTGTAGCCGCGCTCCACGAGGCGCCGCGGATGCAGCGGGACGGGGACCACGACGTCCACCGCCGGCGCCTGCTCGCGCACGAGCCGGCGCAGGAGATGGCCGAGCGGGCGCCCGAGATCGGGACGCTCCTCGTACTTGAACCGCCGGAGCGCGACGGCGAGGGCGCCGCCGAAGGCTGCGAAGGCGAGCGGCTCGCCGGGGAGGTTCTCCGCGCGGAGCACGGTCGCGGCGCAGCTCGGGCAAAAGACGCGGGCGCGAAGGACCGGTGCGTCACAAGCCGCGCAGGCCGGAGGGCTCAGCGTGTCGAGGAGGGCACGCGCGGCCAGCGACAGGAGAGACGCGAGGAAAAAGGGGAGCCGCAGCGACATGCACGAACATCGACGGCGAAGGCCCGCAGTTGCGCGGGGGCGAACGAAATTCCGCGCATCGTCGCGGGGGTCGCTGTACGATTCGCGCGAGGTGCTCGCCCGAAACCAACACGAATCGGGGTCCCCCCGGAGGCCCGCGTGACCGGCCGCGACGAGTGGCGCTGGACCGACGAGCAAGGCGTGCAGCGGCTCGTGCGGACCGAGGAGCTGCGGGAGGCGATCGCGTCACGCGTGCTCCCGCCGTCGGTCCTCGTCTGGCGCGAGGGCATGGACGAGTGGGTCCCCGCCTTCACGGTGCCCGCGTTCGCCGACGCGACGCCGACGACCGAGGAGCCCGGCGCGCCGCAGCACCAGGTCTCGGCCCCGCGCATCGGCGGCGGCCCGATGCCCGAGAAGCGCGGGCAACTGAGCACGCTCCTCGGGATCACGGGGCCCGCCGCGCCGCCCAGGACCGCGCAAGGCGCGCCGATCGTGGTGCCCTCGGGCGCAGGCATGGACGCCGCACCCCCAGGCGGCGCGCCGATCACGTTGCGCCCGGAGTACGGCGGCGCGGCTTTCGAGAACGCGCTGCCGCGTGGCCCGAGCGCAGAGCCCCCGGCCCCCGTCCGCCCGCCGCCGCCCGTGGGGACGGGCGCGCCAGGCCCGAAGCGCACGACGCCGAGCGCGATCGACGCGCTCTGGAACGACGTCAGCGACGACGAGACCACGAACGTCGGTGAGCTGGCGCCGCCGGCCGCGAAGCCCGCGAAAGAGACGACCACCCAGACGCCGAAGCCCGCGATGGTCGCGCCGCGCGCCGCGGAAGGACCCGCGAAGCAGCCGCTGCCGCCGCCCGTCGCCGCGCCCGTCAAGCCCGCCGAGGTCACGCGCCCCAAGGCCAGCGTCGGCGCGGAGAACACGTCGATCGGCCCCCTGCCGAAGGCGAAGGGCTCCGAGCTCTCGACGGTAGGGCCGAGCCCGGTGCGCGCCCCGTCGAAGGTGCTCACGAAGCCAACGACGGGCGAGGCCACGCGCCCCGCGGTCGGCCCGGCGATCCCGCGGCCGGTCACGGACAAGGCCGCGGACAAGCCCTCGGCGATCCTGCGGCCGTCGGCGCTCCTCAGGCCCACGCCCGCCGTCGCGCCGCGCGCAGGCGGGCCCGCGAAGGCCACGCCGAGCACGCCTCCAGCCGCGCCGGTCGAGCCTGCCACCGCAGCACCTCCGGCCGAGCCGCCCGCGCCCGCCGCGGCCCTCGCGCCGACGGTGCCCACGCCGCTCGAGCCTCTCGCCGCCGCGCCGCCCGCGGCCGAGGCCGCGCCCATCACGGCGCCTTCCCGCGTCGACGAGCTGCCGCCGGCCCCGCCTCCACGCGAGCCGAGCACGACGGCGATCCTGCCGCCCGACCTCACGGCGGGTGGCTACACGGGCCCCTCGATGGCCGGCGCGGTGAAGCTGTCGCACGAGGTCTCGAGGACGATCCGCATCGAAGGGCTGCTCGCGGATCCCACGACGTCGCCGCTGCCCGACAAGGACGCGGCAGCGCCCGCGAACGGCGCGTCCGAGCCGAAGACCACGCCGCCGCCGCCCATGGACGCCTCGCCCACGTTGCCCTCCGAGAAACACGCGCTGGAGGCCCCTTTCGGCGCGGCGAGCTCGGGCGAGCCGTACACGTACAAGGAGCTGCCGGGCGCGCGATCCGCGCTCGCCGCGACGACGCAAGGGCTCCGCGCGGCCGCGGCCGCGCCCGCGCCCGCGCCTAGCACGTTGCCCGTGAAGATGATCGCGACGAGCAGCGGCTTGCTCGTGGCGATGGTGATCTCGGCGTTCTTCGTGGGGCGTTGTTCGGTCAAGCCGACGGTGGCCGGCGGCGGCGCGCGCGCGGTCCTGGCGAACACGGTCCGCGAGATCCGCGACGCGCTCCCGCAGCCGCCCAAGCCTTGCTGGGTGGCGAAGCAGCCCGTGCGATGGGCGCCCGTCGTCTCGCACAAGGTCCCCTTCGAGCTCCTGCCGCTCGCCTCGGGCAACGTCTCGATCGGCTACGCGAAGAGCTCGGACGAGGCCGTGGGCATCGAGGTCACGCCGTCGAGCGGCCAGGTCAACGAGGGCTTCGTCGACAGGGTCAGCGGCGAGATCGATCGCGTCGCGCCGACGGGGACCGACAAGGGGTATTTCGTCGCGGCGAAGGAGTCGTCGGGCACGCTCGCGTCGGTCGTGCAGGTGCCTGCGGCCTCGCCATTTTTCGTGGGGCTCGCCGAGGGCAACCTGGCGACGGCCGATCGTGTCGACGCCGCGCCGCAGCCGCTCTGGCCGGTGAGCGGCGCGGATCCGCTCGATTCTGCGCGCGTGATCGTCGCGGGCGACAAGGGCTACGCGGTCTCGTTTCGCCGCGACGGCGTGGTGATGGGCGGCTTCGTCGGCCCGGATCGCAAGCCCAGCGGCGAGCTCGTGAAGGTCGTCGGATCGGGCGGGCAGGTGGGCAAGCCGATGAGCGGATGGAACGGCCGCGAGGTCGCGATCCTCTTCGCCGATCGCGAGAGCGACGAGGGCCCGTGGAAGATCCGGCTCGGTCACGCGCCCGCGCCCACGATCCCGGCCTCGACCGAGGTGATCGAGCTGCCGGCGGGGGGCCCAGGCGGCGACGCGTTCGCGCCGGGGATCGCGGGCCTGCCGGACGGGCGATGGGTGCTCATCTGGACCGAGGGATCGGCGGGCGCGCGCGCGGTTCGGGTGCAGACGCTCGGCCCGGATTTCGCGCCCGTGGGGGATCCGATCGCGCTCTCGCCGCCCGCGGGCAACTTCGGCCAGGGCGTGGCCGTGGTGGCCGGCGCGTACGTGACCGCGGTGTTCCTCCAGAAGGGCAAGTCGAGCTACGAGCTTTGGGGAGGCGTGCTCCAGTGCGGATGAGAGTTTCGTCGTGGCGAGGGATCGCGGCTTCCGTCGTCGTGGCGGCGAGCCTGTCCACGCTCGCGGGTTGCGGGCCGTCGCTGTCGCAGATCGAGCAGGGCAAGGCGATCACGACGAAGGAGCCCACGCTCGACGAGTTCCTCAAGTCCGTCGTCGCGCTGCGCGGCGAGGTCGATCGTGCCGAGGGGGATCGCAAGGCCGCGCGCGCCGAGCTCGTGAAGGCGCTCGGCCTCGCGGAGACGGCGGACGCGTCGGAGGCGCTCGAGGCGGCGACGAAGAAGGCGAAGGCGCTCGACGAGGCGGGCACGGCGCTGCACCTCGAGCTCACGCCCGACGCGAAGCTGCTCGTGCTCGTGCAGAAGCGCGGCAAGAAGACCGAAGATCCCGAGGCGCTCGCGAAGGCCGTGGAGGCGTCGGTGAAGGCGTCGCTCGACGTGGCGCGGCGCATGGGCGAGCTCGAGCAACGCGCGCGTTTCCTCGACACGAAGCGGACGGAGCTCTCGACGACGCCCGCGGCGAAATCGGGCGATGCCGCGCGCGAGCTTGAAGGCGCGCGGATCGTGCTCGCGGATCTCAGGGCGCGCGCGACGAGCGAGGCGGGGCTCGCGTCGTCGTTCGTCGTGGGCCTGGCGATGGCGCTCGAGACGGGCGCGGCCGAGACGGCGCTCGCGAAGTTCACCGGCAAGTCCACGCGGCCGAGGTACGGCGGGGGTGGCGGAGGCGCCGCGCCCGCGGGAGGCTCCCCGGCGCCGAAGCCCAAGCCGAGCGACGATTTCGAGCCCTGACATGACCAGATCCCAAGCCACCGCCATCGCCGCGGCCGCCGCGCTCGTGTTCACGCTCGCGAGCCCCGACGCAGAGGCCCAGGCGACGCCGCTGCCCGCGTCGATCCCCGTCGGGTCCTTCACCTTCCGCCCCTCGTTCGAACTGCGCGTGCGCGGCGAGCTCCGCACGAACCCGTTCGACATCGGCGGCGTGATGTGGACACGCGGCGCGGTGCTCGAGGACGCGTACGGCACGAACCTGCCGCCGCGCTTCGACGCGCCGACCTACGCCATGCTGCGTTACGACGCGCAGTGGGCCGCGACGAGCCGCGCGCGGCTCGGGCTCGCCGTGGATCGCGGGCCGGTGACGGCGGCGATCGTGCTGCAGGACGCGCGCCCCGTGGCGGGATCGATGGGCTACGGCGTGCTGCAAGGCAGCCAGCTCGGCGCGGGCCTCGGCCTGTTCGAGGCGTACCTCGACGTGCACAAAAAGAACCGCCGCCTGTGGTTCCGGCTCGGCCGTCAGCGCGTCATGTGGGGCGACGGGCGCCTGCTCGGCGAGAGCGACTGGACGCAGCGGCCGCGCGCCCTCGACGCGGCGCGGCTGGGTTTGTCCTGGAAGCATGTCGACGTCGAGCTGCTCGCCGCGCTCATCGGCGTCACGCCGCTCGGGGGCCTCGGCGGGCTCGGCGGCATGCCGGGCTCGGGCTCGGGATCGGCGGGGGACACGGACACCACGGTCCCCGAGACCGTTCGACCTCAAACGGGCAGCCAGCTCTACGGCGCGCATGCGGTCTTCCGCGTCTACCCGCTCCTCAACGTCGATCTCACGGCGCTCGCGCGGATCGTTCGCCCGCCGGCCGCGATCGATCTCACGCCGAGCGACACGTACGTGATCGACGCGCGCCTCTCGGGCGACTACCGCGGCTTCCGCTACGCCGTCGAGGGCGCCTACGAGCTCGGCCGCGTCGCGAGCTTCGGCGCGAACCGCGATCTGCGCGCCTTCGCCGCCGCCGCGCGTGCCCAGTGGGAGACGGCGCTGCCGTGGCACCTCACGTTCGGCGCGTCGGGCGCGTACGCCTCGGGGGACAGCGGCAGCACCGACCCGCTCGCCGTGCAGACGCGCTTCGATCCGATCCTGCCCGAGGAGCGCCCCATGCACGGCCGCATGGGCCTCTACGCGTGGTCGAACCTGGTCGAGGCCGGCGCCGACGTCTCGATGCGCCCCACCGACACGTTCTCGATGAACCTCGGCTACCGCTTCGTTGGCCTCGCCGAGCCGAAGGGCCGCTGGACCAGCGCGTCGCTGATCCCGATCGGCGCCTCCGCCACGAACGAGTCGCGCGTCCTCGGCCATCAGATCGACGCGACGCTGGGCCTTCGTGTCTGGGATCCGCTCGCGATCGAGGCCTCGTACGGCCTCTTCCTGACCGGCGAGGGCGCGCGGAACATCCTCGAGGCCTCGGGCCGCGGCAGCCCCGACATGCAGCACTTCGCTTATCTGCAGGCCGTGCTGCGCGCGCCCTGATCGTTCGACCTCGAAGCTTCGAAAGACGAACGCCGCCGCCCGGATGACGAGCGGCGGCGTGTCCTTGCCTGGAGGGGCGCTCAGGTGCTCGGAGCGGGCTTCGGCGCGCCGAAGATGCTGGCGGCGCGGCGCTTCTCCTTCGCGGCTCGCTCGCGATCGGCGTAGGTCGGGATGACGACCTTCTGCCGCTCGGGCAGCTCGCGACCGGCCACGATCGCGTCGACCTCCTCGGCGTCGAGCGTCTCGCGCTCGAGCAGCGCGTTCGCCAGCTTGTCGAGCGCCTCGCGGTGCTCCTCGAGCAGGCGGCGCGCCTCGGCGTGGCCGTCGAACACGAACTTGCGGACCTCGTCGTCGATCTGGTTGGCGACGGACTCCGAGTAGTTGCGCGATTGGCTCGTGAAGTCGCGGCCGAGGAAGACGCTCTCCTCGTTCGCGGCGTACGAGATCGGGCCGATGACGTCGCTCATGCCGAACTCGGTCACCATGCGGCGCGCGAGGTTCGACGCTTGCTTGATGTCGTTGCCCGCGCCCGTCGTGAACTGACCAAAGACGAGCTCCTCGGCGACGCGGCCGCCCATCAGCACGGCGAGGCGCGCCTTCGCGAAGTCGCGCGACATGCTCAGGCGGTCCTCCTTCGGGAGCTGCTGCGTGATGCCGAGCGCCGGGCCGCGCGGGATGATGGTCACCTTGTGCACGGGGTCGGCGTTCTTCTCGAGCAGCTTCGCCACGAGCGCGTGGCCGGCCTCGTGCCACGCCGTCGTCTTCTTCTCCTCCTCGCTGATCACCATGCTGCGGCGCTCGGTGCCCATGAGGACCTTGTCCTTGGCCATCTCGAAGTCGACCATCGAGACGAGGTCCTTGTCCTGGCGGGCGGCGAGCAGCGCGGCCTCGTTGACGAGGTTCTCGAGGTCGGCCCCGACGAACCCGGGCGTGCCGCGAGCGATGATGTCGAGGTCGACGTCCGGGCCGAGCGGCACCTTCTTCGTGTGCACGCGGAGGATGCCCTCGCGGCCGCGCACGTCGGGGCGGTTGACCACGATGCGCCGATCGAAGCGGCCGGGCCGCAGGATCGCGGGATCGAGGACGTCCGGCCGGTTCGTCGCGGCGATGATGATCACGCCCTCGTTCGACTCGAAGCCGTCCATCTCGACGAGGAGCTGGTTCAACGTCTGCTCGCGCTCGTCGTGCCCGCCGCCGAGGCCCGCGCCGCGATGCCGGCCGACCGCGTCGATCTCGTCGATGAAGATGATGCAGGGCGCGTGCTTCTTGCCCTGCTCGAAGAGGTCGCGCACGCGGCTCGCGCCGACGCCCACGAACATCTCGACGAAGTCCGAGCCCGAGATCGAGAAAAACGGCACGCCCGCTTCGCCCGCGATCGCCTTCGCGAGCAGCGTCTTGCCCGTGCCCGGCGGGCCCATCATGAGCACGCCCTTCGGGATGCGGCCGCCGAGCTTCTGGAACTTCTTCGGATCCTTCAGGAAGGCGATGATCTCTTCGAGCTCGTCCTTCGCCTCGTCGATGCCCGCGACGTCCGCGAACGTCACCTTGTTCTGCGACTCCGAGAGCAGCCGCGCGCGCGATTTGCCGAAGCTCATCGCCTTGCCGCCGCCCGCCTGGAGCTGCCGCATGAACAGGTAAAACATGACGAGCAGGAAGACCATCGGCAGGATGGTCACGAGCGCGCCCGACCAGAACGGAGAAGCGTCCTCTTTCTCGAAGGTGACGGCGACCTTGTTGTCGACGAGCGTCTTCGTGATCTCGTCGGCGTTGTCCGGGCCGATCGTGATTTTCTTGACCTTCGAGTTGCTCTTCGGGTCCTTCACCCAGAACGTGTATTCACGATCCTTGATCGAGACGGAGTCGACATGCGGATCCTTCTCTCGATCGGCCCGGACCTGGGTCATGAACTCGCTGAACGAGACCTGCGTCGCGGGCGGGCGATCCGGGCTCAAGAACTGCCAGATCACGAGGAACATCATGATCAGCAGGACCCAGAGAAGGAGCGTCTTGTGCGATTGCTTCACGAGGATCCTCGGGTTGCCCGCCCCGATCTCCTCGGGACGAGCAGACTGCGTCCAAATGTAACGCTTCTCTGCACCAGCATGCCACGCGGTGGCATGCCCGTCGATGGAAGCCAGCCGCGCCGTCCATTCGGTACGGACGCGGCCAGGCTCATTTCTTTTCGTTAAGGACGATCTTCCCCGCTGGGAAGGTCACGTCGAGCTCCCGCCCCCCCTTCATACGAATCTTCACAGTCCGCATCCCCTTCTTCTGCGCTCGCTCGATCGCCCCGCGTTGCGCACGGCCGAGCCCGCCCATCGGGTCCTCCGACGGACAGACGTCGCCGAGCATGTCCGCGAGGGCACACAGATGCTCGATGATCCGCGGTGAGAGCTCCGTGAGCAGCGGAATCAGCTCGCGGCGCACCCGGACACGGGTGAATCGAGGGTCGAGGTTGGAAGGATCGCGGGCAAACACGAGCGCATGCCGTTCGAGGTGGGAAAGGACGTCGGCCCGGCGCGCGCGGATGAGCGGACGCACGAGGTCCCGCGGCGAATCGGCCCCGCTCGGAGAAACAGGCGAGGGCGCGCGAGGCTCGAGCACCGCGAGCCCACGCGGTCCCGCGCCCCGCAAGAGGCGCAGGAGCACGGTCTCGGCCTTGTCGTCCGCCGTGTGGCCCGTGGCGATGACGGTCGCGCCTCGCCGCACCGCGGCGTCCTGCAGCGCCCTATGCCGCGCCTCGCGCGCCCGCGCCTGGAGGTTACCGCCCGGCTCGACGTCGACCCGCGTCACCTCGAAGGGCACCCCGAGCTTCTCGGCGAGCTCGGCCACGAGCGCGAGCTCACCCCGCGCCTCGGGGCGCAGTCCATGATCGACGCCGTGCCCGATCACCTCGTGGCCGATCTCGCGGCGGAGCATCACGAGCACGTGGAGGAGCGCCGTCGAGTCGGGGCCACCCGAGCAGGCGACGAGCACACGATCACCGCGGCCGAAGAGACTTTCGTCGCGGAGGGTGCGCAGAGCGAGGCGCCGCAGAGAAGGCGGGTGGGATCTCAACAGAGCTCGAAGGCCTTGCAGAAGACGACCTCGTCACGCGCGTCGAGGTCGGGCTCCTTGTGCATCACGTGCGGATAACCAAGCGAGCAACGATCCCCCTCCGGATCGTACTGCGCGCACGCGCCACACGTGAACACGAGGCGGAAGCGGCGCGCCTCGTCGCGCAGTCGTTCGTCGACGGGATGGATCATCCGCCGAGAGCCTAGCGCGCGCCGCGGCGACGCACGAGGCGCGCCACCGTCTCGACGTGGCTCGTCTGCGGGAAGAGCTCGACCGTCTCGAGGTGCGTGAGCGCGTAGTTCGCCCGCACGAGCACGCCGAGGTCCCGCGCGAGCGTGGCCGGGTCGCAGGCGACGTACACGATCCGATGAACCCGCGAGGCCGCGATCGCCGCCGTCGCGCCCTCGGCGCCGGCGCGAGGCGGATCGAGGACGACGACCTCGGCGCGTGGCGGGATCGGGTGAGCGTCCGCGTCCGCGACGACGACCTTCCCGGCAAGATCCCGCGCCGACAAGTTCTCCCGCGCCGAACGTGCGGCCGCCTCGTCCGACTCGACCGCCACGAGCGAGGCCGCCCCGCGCGCGAGCAGGATCGAGAGCGTGCCGCTGCCGGCGAAGAGCTCGAGCACGTGCCCGTTCGCCGGTACGTCCGCGCCTTCGCGAGGTGCATCCACCTCCACGCGGGCGAGCTCCGCCACGCGCCGCGCGAGCAGCGCCGCGCCACGATCCGAGCTCTGCGCGAACGATCCCGCGGCGACGACGAGCGGCGCCCCATCCGCGCCTTCGAGCACCGGCCGCGGATCACCAAACACGGCCGGCGTCTTCGCGCCTTCCATCCGCACGCGCGCCCCGGCCCACGCGCCCTCGGTGATGCGCCGATCGATCGCCGCCCACGCCGAAGGCGCGAGCTCGCCGCGCCAGGTCACGTCCACGACGAGCCGCCCGCCCGCGCCGAGCGCGACCTGCACGTCCCCTTCGCCCGACGATCCCGCGAGCACCTCCGGCAGCTCGCCGAGCGCGGCGGCGAGCGAGGGCGCGAGGACCGCGCACGAGGAGACGGGAGCGAGCGCATGCGATCCGACCGCGCGATATCCGACGCGCACGCGGCCGCGCTCGCCCCGCGCGTAGAGGCGCGCACGTGTGCGGTACGCGAGCGGCTCGGGCGCGGCGTGCACGCGCACGGGCGGAGGCTCGGCGCCGATCGCGTGGGCCACCGCGGAGCGGACGATCTCGGCGTGCGCCGCCTCTTGCGCGCGCACCGACAAGTGCATCCAGTCGCAGCCGCCTCCGCAGCAGGTGGCCTCGACGCGCTCGGGGCTCGGCGCGATCACGCGCAGGAGTTTTCCGCGCGCGGGCCTCGTGTTGCGGTCGACCTCGGCTTCGATCTCTTCACCTGGCGCGGTGCCCGGCACGAACACGGCCGCGTGATCGGCGAGGTGAGCGACCCCCGCGCCGCCCGCGGCGAGGCTCTCGATGCGGAGGACCTCGGTCGAGGGCCGACGCTTCGGGCGTGGGTGCTGGTCTTGCGCTCGAGGCCTGCGAGCGGCGCGTGGTCCTTGCGGCATCGGGCCGAAGGTTACTTCATCGACACGCGTTGCGCCGTCACCTGGCCGCTCACGACGATGACCGAGATGACCTTCTTCATGTCGCCCTTCTTGAGCGTGATGCGGTGCGAGCCCGGCTTGACGGAGGTGTGCACGATCGGCGACGGGCCGAGCGATCGACCGTTGTCCAGCACGTCATCGCAGAACGGGTTGCACACGATCGTCAGGAAGCCCGGCTCCCCGGACGCGGCCGCTGCGGTCGCCGTCGCGGTGGGCGCAGGCGCGGTCGTGTTCGTCTTCGCTGCGGCAGGCGCGGTCCCGGGCGCGGGGCCCGGCGCGGGCGTGGGCGCGGCGATCTCGGTCGGCGCGGCTGCGGCCGTCTCGGTCGGCGCGGGCGCG
The DNA here is from genome assembly GCF_009649845.1 of Polyangium spumosum. Classification (NCBI taxonomy): domain Bacteria; kingdom Pseudomonadati; phylum Myxococcota; order Polyangiales; family Polyangiaceae; genus Polyangium; species Polyangium spumosum. Next base: position 462,123 of record NZ_WJIE01000003.1, on the reverse strand, counting down.
GGTGCGGGCGCAGGCGCGGGCACGGCGACCGTGGTCGGGATCGGCGGCGTCTCGGGGACGGCCGTGGCCGTGGGCTGCGTCGCCTCCTGCGGCGGCTGCTGCTTCAGCTTGAAATACACGAGCACGCCGATGCCGATGACGCTGAGCGCGACGAGCGCGACGACCAGGACGAACACGCCCGTGTTGCGCTTCGGTCCGCCTTGCTGACGAGCCGCTTCCTGCTGCGCCATCCAGAGCGCGGCGGGATCGGGGCGCGGCAGCGACATCGCGGTCTCGATCTGCGACTGCGCCACGCGCTGGCCGTACTGCTGCGGCACCTGCGGGTTCGGGTTGCTGATCGCGCTCGGATACGCCGGCTGCTGCTGCCCGTACATCTGCGGATGTTGCTGCGGCTGCTGCCCGAAGCCGAAGCCCGGCTGCGGCCCTCCGTTGAAGGCTGCTTGCGGCGGCGCGGGGTATCCGCCGCCAAACCCTGGCTGGGGCGGCGCGCCAAACCCTGGCCGCGGCGGCCCGGGATCGAGGATCTTCGCGTTCGCCGGCAGCGCGACCGTCGCGTTGAGGTCGTCGGCGTCGCCCGGATATCCGCCGTTCGGCAGCGCGGCCGTGCGCTCGTTTTGCCCCGGCCCGGGCATCCCTGCGGCGGGCATGGGCGTCGTGAGCTGCGGCCGCGGCCCCGGCATCGCCCCGGGCCGGCCTGCGCTCGGCAGCGGCGCTCCCGAGGACCTCTCCATGTGCTCGCGCGTCGCGACCGTGGTGGGCACGTCCTCGTCGTCGTCCATGAGCGACGTGGCGGCCATCTGCTGTGACGCGGATCGATCTTCGGGCGGCGGCATCGCCGCGGGCGCGCGGTTCGCGATCGGCTGCGCGGCCGACTTCGACGGCGCCGTCCCGCTCGCGCGGCCGCGGCGATCGTCGTCTTCGTCCTCGAGGAGCGAGTCGTCGCTCAGGCCGCCCTGCGCGCGGAGCTGATCGACGTTGACCGTCGACGTGACCTCCGCGGCCCACGCGAGGTGCGCCTCGCGCTTGGCGATGCGATCGGTGAACACGTGCCGGACGAACTGCGCGACCTCCTCGGGGCCGACGAACGCGCCGCTCTGGTTGAGGTAGACCTGCAGGGCGCGGGAGAACTCGCGGGCCGTCTGGTAGCGGTCCTTCTTGTTCTTCGCGAGCGCCTTCATGACGACCGCCTCGAGCCCCTGCGGATACCCACGCACGATCGTCGAGGGCAGCGGCACGTTGCAGGCCTGCACCTTCTCGAGCGTGTCGAGATCGGTGTCCATGCGGAAGAGCCGCTGGTTCGTGGTCAGCTCCCAGAGCACGACGCCGAGCGCGAAGATGTCCGTCGTGCGATCGACGTCCGCGCCGCGCACCTGCTCGGGCGACATGTACGCGAGTTTGCCCTTGAGCGTCCCGGCGCGGGTCGACGCGAGCCGATCGGCGACCTTCGCGATGCCGAAGTCGACGACCTTCGTGTAGCCGTCGTACGTGACGAACAGGTTGTGCGGCGTCACGTCGCGGTGGACGAGCCCGAGGAGCTGACCGTTCTTGCCGCGCAGCTCGTGCGCCGCGTGCAGGCCCTCGGCTGCGTCTGCGCAGATGCGCGCCGCGAGATCGGCGCTGATGAGCATCCGCTTCTCCTCGGCCCGCCGCATCACCTCGCGCAGCGGCTCGCCGTGGAGGTACTCCATCGCGATCCAGTAGGTGTTGTCGTCTTTGCCGAGATCGAAGACCTGCGCGACGTTCGCGTGGTTGATCCCGGCCGCGATGCGCGCCTCGTCGAGGAACATGTCGACGAACTGATCGTCCTCGACGAGGTGCGGGTGGATGCGCTTGATCGCGACCCACTTCTGGAAGCCGCCGGGGCCGTCCATGCGCGCGAGGTGCACGCTCGCCATGCCTCCGACGCCGATCTCGTCGACGACGCGGTATCGTCCGAGGAAGAAGGTCCCAGGCTGCTGCTTCTCGGGTTCTTTCGGGCGGGGACCGGACGAGGAGGCGGGGGCGCTCCTGTTGTTCGCCGGTGCCGGACCGCCCGGTCGCGAAGCAGCGGGTCGAGGCGGAGGTTGAGCCATGACGCGTTGATGAATCCTACCGCGAAAACGCTTCCACTTTCCATGCACGCCAGCGAGGGCATGGTCGCTTCCGGATGTTCAGCGGGCTCGCACGCAAAGGAAGCGGGGTTTCGGGGGCATCACCCGGCTCGCCCGTGAGCCCCCCGAGCGTCGAAAACTCAGGGGAAGGGCTGACCGGGCTGGCCGCGCTCGAAGTAGAAGCGGAAGAAGCCCGTCACACGTGATTGCAGATCCTTCGGGATCTCGTTGGCGGGCGCGTCGACGGGGGCGTCGCGGGGATCACCCATCCACACGTCGAACTCCGCGTCCGTGTACTTCTCCGTCGCGTCCGCCTCGTTCGGATCACCGCTGAAGAGCGAATGAAACGTGACCGAGCCATCCACGGCGTAGAGGATCACGTTCTGGTTGTGGCAGGAGCGCTGGAGGTAGAGCGCGATGTGAATCGCCGGCTGACCCTCGGGCGGCGGGTCGGGGAAATCCGAGCCAGGGGGCAAGACGCCCGGCGAGAGCGTCACGTCGAGCGGCTTGCCGAGCAGCTCCTCGCGGATCTGGCCCACGTCCTCCACGAGCACCGCGAGCCCGTCCGAGACCTCCTGCAAATCCGTCCCGCGCTGCACCCGCATCTGGAGCGTCTCGCGGTACGGCACGGCCGCGAAGAAGTCGGGCTTCAGATCGTAGGCGTCGAACCAGCACTCCTTGGCGACGAGCGCGTCGCTCTTGACCTCGCCTTCACCCTGGCCGAGCGAGCAGCCCATCACGCCGAGCGCAAAGAGCGTCGAGGCCACGAGGGAGGCGCGCGCCCTCATGCGGCGCCTCCGGCGCTCCCGTGGATCGCAGCCTTGATCAAGGCGCCGCCGTAGACACGGTCGCCGTCGTAGGCCACCGCCACCTGACCGGGAGATACGGCCTTCACCGGCGTGCGGAAGCGCGCGACGAGCACCTCGCCTTCGTCCGGATCGACCACGCGCTCGATCGTCGCGCGTTCTCCCTCGTGACGCGCGCGCACCCGCACGTCGGCCTCGAGCGGGAACGTCACGTCGAAGCTCCACGCGCCCGCCTCGAGCAGCGCGCCCGTCGCGAGCAGCGCGTCCTCGCCGCCGAGCCGCACCGCGCCCGACTCCGCGTCGATCCCCACCACGAACGCCGGCCGCCCGAGCGCCACGCCGATGCCTTTTCGCTGGCCGATCGTGAACCGATGCACGCCCTCGTGTTGCCCCACCGTGCGCCCTCGCTCGTCGACGATCGGGCCCGGACGAACGCGCTCCCGCCCCGCGCGGTTCTCGACGAACGCGCCGTATCCGCCGCTCGGGACGAAACAAAGCTCCTGGCTCTCGCCCTTGTCCGCGCGTGGGATCCGCCGCGCGTGCGCCTCGGCGCGCACCTCTTCCTTCGTCGCGTCGCCGAGCGGCAGGACCAGCCTTCGTAGCTCGTCCTCGCGCAGCATGTGCAGGAAGTAGCTCTGATCCTTGACGCGATCCTTCCCCCGATAGAGCCGCCCCCGCCCGTCCTCGCCGATCTCCGTGCGCGCGTAGTGCCCCGTCGCGACGAACGACGCGCCGAGCCGCTCGGCCAGCGGGAAGAGCTCGCGCATCTTCACCGAGCGGTTGCAGGCGACGCACGGGCTCGGGGTCTCGCCTTCGAGGTACGCGTCGACGAACGGATCAACCACGTGCGCGCGGAAGAGCTCGCGACGATCGAAGGTGTAATGCGGGATGCCCAGGTGATCGGCCGCGCGCCGGGCGTCGTGTTGATCCTCGGGCGCGCAGCAACGACCACGCTCGCTCCGGTCGTCGGGGTAGTCCCAGAGGTGCAGTGTCACCCCGATGACGTCGTAGCCGGCGTCGCAGAGGCGCGCCGCCGCGACGGAGGAGTCGACGCCGCCGCTCATGGCGACCACGATCCGGGTTCCTTTCGTCACGGGGCCCAGCTTAGCGCCGAAAGGTCCCGACGGCGGGCCGATTCCAGCCCGGGCCGGCCGCTGCCCGGACGAAACCGACCGGGCGGCCCCCTTGCCACTTGGCCCCCCGAAGGGCGCACGTGATACGGTTCCGCCAATGCCCCGAGGGCTCGTGCTCGTGATCGAAGACGACGAGTGGGTCAGCAGCCTGCTCTCGGGCGCGATCCGTGACGCAGGCTACGACGTCATCGTCTGCAGCACCGCGCAAGCAGGCCTCGATACGGCCTGCGATCGCGAGCCGGACTGCATCATCTGCGACATCGATCTGCCGGACAACGACGGCTACTGGGTCGCGCGGAACGTCCGCACGCAGCCCTCGCGCGTGTCGGTGACGCCCTTCCTCTTCCTCTCCGCCCTCGACGATCAAGAGGCGCGGCTCGAAGGGTTTCACGTCGGCGCCGATGCGTACATGACGAAGCCCTTCCGCGTCGACGAGGTCGTCGCGCAGGTCGGCGCGCTCGTGCAGATGGCGTGGCGCTTGCGCAAGCGGCGCGACTCGCTCGTCTCCGTCCCGCCCTCGTCCACGACCGAGACGACGGCGATCCAGGGCGACCTCAGTCAGATGTCGATCGCCACCGTGCTCACGGTGCTCGAGCTCGAGCGACGCACGGGCGTGGTCGAGGTCGTCAGCAAAAAACGCAAGGTGCAGCTCGACGTCGCCTCCGGGTTCATCGTGTCCGGGACCATCGGCGGCACGAGCACCGACGCGATCACGATCCTGCGCTCGATCCTCGGCTGGAAGGTCGGTCGGTTCTCGTTCGTCCCGCAGCCCGATCGCCCGCCGTCCGGAAATGCGCAGCCGATCGGTCACCTCTTGCTCGAGGCCGTGCGCCTCGAAGACGAGAGCGTGCACAACGGCGAGCAGCCGCGTTCGAGCAAGGCCGCGCCCTCCACGCGCCTCTCCGCGCCCTCGATGGGCGGGCCTCCGTCGCGGCACACCGACCTCGGTCCTCCTTCGTCGAAGGCGTTCGCCGAAGCGCCGAAGCCCCACGCGCCCCGCGCCGCCGCCGCCGCGCAAGCGCAGGCGCACGCGCACGACGATCAAGAAGCCGCGGATCGGAAGGCCTACTACGACTGGGCCGACTTCGGCATGGACGAGCCGGTCGCCGCGCCGCCGAGCGGCGGCCGCGCGGAAGCCGTGCCGGGCTCGCAGGAGCTCGTCCCCGAGTCGCTGTACGGCGACGAAGCGCAGCTCGTCGAGGAGCCGGGAGAGCTCACCGAGCTCTCCGCCGAATCGCTCGACGAGGTCGACGAGACCCCCGCGTCCGAATACCAGCTCGACGAGGAGGATCTCGAAGGCGCGCCGGCCTATCGCCCGAACTCGGGCGGAGCGCCGCGGCGCCCCGGCATGGGGTTGACCACGACGAACGCGGGCGCAGTACGACCCGGCGCGGGGTACGGCGCGGGGCCGGTTCGTCCGGGCGCGATGGCGCCGCGCTTGCCGGGTGGCCCTCCGCCGCGCCTCACGCCGCCCGCGAGGCCCGCGGTCTCTGCAGGTCTGCCAGGTCCGCCGCCGGGCCGGCCCGCGCCCACGCGGACCGCGGGGGGTTTGCCCGGACCACCCCCCCGCGCGCCCGGAGGCGCGACGCGCCTGCCGGGGCCGCCGCCGCGACAGCAGATCACGCCTTCCCGCACGAGCGGCGAGTATCCGGCGTACACGCGTCCGTCCGCCCCTGGTCCCGCGCCGCGCGCCCCGGGGCAGGCTCCGGGCGCCCATTCGAAGAGCACGCCTCCGCCGCTGCCGCATCCGGGCACGGGCACGGGCCCGGTGCCGCGTTCGCCCACGCCGCCGCCGCGTCTCCCCACGCAGACGCGTCCCGATCTCAGCGACAGCGGCGTGCGTCCCGCGCCTCCGCCGCTCCCGCCGCGTCACCCGCAGACGGGGCCGAGCAACGACAAGAAGCGCTGAACCTTCAGGCGAGGTTCTGCTCGGGATCGTTGCCCGGGTCGTGATCGCGCAAGTAACCGAGGTTCACCGCGTTCACGATCGCATGCGCGAGCAGCGGGCCGACGAGCGAGCCCGTGGCCGCGAAGATCGCGCCGAGAAGCAGGCCCACCGCCGTCGCCCACGCCGTCCAGACCCAGCGGCTCGGCCCGCGGATCTGATGCAGCAGACCGAAGAGCACGCCCGACCCGATGACGCCGATCACCGGCGTGAGCAGCCCACGAAAGAGGATCTCCTCGCCGAGGCTCGACAGGCCCGCGAGGATGAAGATCTGCCCGACGGAAAGATCCTTCGCGACCGGACGAAGCTCGCCGTGCAGGCGACGCGCCCAGGCGAACCGTCCCACCGCGAAGCGCGTCGTGACCACGAGGATCATGGCGAGCGCGATGCCGAAGAGAGCGCTCGTGAGCGTTCCGACCGTGGGCGTCAGGGCGAGCCACGGATCCGGGTGGACCCACGGCGTGCCGTCCCGGAGCGCCAGGGCGAGCGCGGTCGCGAGCACCGCGAGGAGCGCATAACCGGCGGCCACGCTCCACGCTGCAGCGCTCCGGCCCGTCCGGGTCCACCGTCCCCGCATGCCCGTCATGTTGGCACGTCCGCGCGCCCTCGGGAAGCGAACCGCGCCGTCCCGGTCGGGCGCCCGTCCACGTGCGCCGGGCCCGGAGCGAGGATCGGTGCGCTCTCCTCTGGCCGTGGGGCTCGCGTCGGATTAGATGCGCCCATGATGCACGCGACCGTGTTCATCATGCCCGCTCTGAAAGGCGCGAGGGCGTCGTGACGTCCAAACCGGAAGACGGCCGCTGCGTCGCTTGCGGCGTCGACGTCCCTGCCGGGGCGCCCGTTTGTCCTCGCTGCGGGACCTCGCAACGCATGGAGGTTTGTCCCCACTGCGGCGCCACGGCGGGGGCCACGCGGGACGCGGAGCTCCGGTTCCGCTGCGACGTGTGCGGCGGCCCGCGCGTGCCGCTCGACAGGAAGAAGCTGCGGCGGAGCGGCAAGGAGGTCTCGGCGCTGAAGCGGGCCGAGCTCGCGCGCAAGGGCCGCGCGAAGAACCGCGCGGCCGCGGTGTTCACGGGTGTCGCGCTCGCCGGCACGATCGGCCTGCTCGCGCTGTACGGGCTGCTCGGCGTCATCGGCGTGGTGAACCCGGGCCTCGGGTTTGTCCTCGTCAGTTTGTTCACGGCCGGCCCGCTCGCCGCGCTGGGCGCGTGGTTCGTCGCGCGCTCGCGGGCGCGGGGCAAGGAGATCGAGCCTGCGCTCGACGAGGCGTGGATCTCGGTCGCGGCGGACGTGGCTTCGCAGATCGAGGGGCCGGTCACGGCGCGCAAGCTCGCCGAGGCGATGCCGATCGCGGAGCCGCAGGCCGAGGAGCTGCTCGCGCTGCTCGAGGCGCACGAGATCGTCCGCAACGACGGGAGCCTCTCCCGCCTGCGGATCGGCGCCTCCCCGGACAAACCCGACCTCGCGGCGATGGAGGCCGAAGCCGAAGCCGAAGCCGAGGCCGAGGCGCGCGCGCCCGGCGTCACGCGCGAGAAGCTCTGATGCGCGAACGAACCAAGCCAAGCGAGCGGACGAAGCCCAACGTGCGCCGCGCGCTCTCCCACGTCGGTGGCGAGACGACCATCGAGGGGGATCCCAGCCGCGGCGCGTTGCTCGTCGCGGCGCTCGACGTGCCCCCGTCCGAGGTCGCCGAGGAGGCCGCGCGCGCGCACGTGCACGGCTTCCACAGCTACCCGGCGCGTATGCACCCGGTCACCGCGCAGCGGCTCGTCGAGTCCTTCTCGCGCCCCGGCGACGCCGTGCTCGATCCGTTCTGCGGCAGCGGCACGGTGCTCGTCGAGGCGCGTCTCCTTGGCCGAAAGGCCGTCGGCGTCGACGCGAACCCGCTCGCCGTGCGCCTCGCCGCGCTCAAGCTTCGCGACACCACGGAGGCCGATCGCGCCGCGCTCCTCGAGGCCGCGCGCGCGGTCGCGGCCTTCGCCGACGAGCGCCGCAAGGCCAAGAGTGGACCCACGCGGCGTTACGGCCCGGAAGACCTCGCCCTCTTCGATCGTCACGTCCTCCTCGAGCTCGACGGCGTGCGCGCCGGGATCGATCGCGTCGATGGCCTCACCACGCGCGCCGAGCTCGAGCTCGTGCTCTCGTCGATCCTCACCAAATTGAGCCGCCGCACCTCCGACACCTCCGAGCGCGAGCTCGAGCGCCGCATCGCCTCGGGTTACGCCGCGCGCCTCTTCGTGCGCAAGGCCGAGGAGCTCGCGCAGCGCCGCGCCGAGGTCGAGACGAGGCTCGCGTCCGCGCCGCCCGCGCGTGTGCTCGAAGGCGACGCGCGCCGCCTCGAGGGCATCGACGATCGCTCGATCGACCTCGTCGTCACGTCACCGCCGTATCCGGGCGTCTACGACTACCTCGCGCATCACGAGGCGCGCCTGCGCTGGCTCCGCCTTCGCCCCGAGCGCTTCGAGCGCGCCGAGATCGGCGCTCGTCGCAGGCTCGATCCCATGGGCCCCTCGGAGGGCGTGACGCGCTGGGAGCGCGAGATCGGCGACGTCCTCGCCGCGCTCGGCCGCGTCATGCGCCCCAGGGCGTGCGCGATCCTCCTGCTCGCCGACAGCGTCGTCGCGGGTCGCCCCGTCTACTCCGTCGACGTCATCCGCCGCGTGGCGCCGCGCGCGTTTCTCCGCCTCGACGCCGTCGCTTCGCAGCCGCGCCCGCACTTCCACGCGCCCACCGCCCGCGCCTTCGCCTCGCGCCCGCGCCGGGAGCACGCGATCCTGCTCATCCGCGACTAGCGCCGTGCGCCGCCCCGTCACGAACTGTCCCCACCGGGGCCGCGTGTGGCAGGATGCGCGCCGGCTTCTCACGGAGACGGACCGAGATGCGAAGAGAGTCGATCGTGTGGGTCTGCGCGGCTTCCCTGCTGATGTTCGGCTGCGGCAAGAGCAGCGACGACGCGGAGGGGACCGCTGCGGAGTCCGAGGGCGCGATCGGCGTCGCGGAGTGCGACGCGTACGTGAAGAAGATGGAGGCCTTCCTCGAGGGTTTGCCCGAGGAGGCGCGCGCCGCGCGTGAACCTGGATTCAAGGCGATGCAGAAGGCGTGGCGTGAAGCCGCGCAGACGCCCGGCGGCAAGGAAGGGCTCGCGGCGACGTGCAAGCAGAACCTCGACACGTTGCCCTCGAAGTAGCGCTCCTTCAGGCGAACGTGGGCAGCTCGGCGGGGTAGTGATCGCGGAGGAACGAGGCCCACGGCGGGCGGCGATCGACGTGGAAGACGTCGCCCGAGAGCATCGACGTGATGATCTTCCGGATCGTCGGGCGCTGGTTCGGCTCGAACAACGTCTCGCGGAACTGCCCCGCGTAGAAGCTCTGCACGACGCCGAGGAAGAGATCGACGGCGTACCGCACGTTCGCCTCGTACGCGACGAACGACGCGCGCGACACGTCGCCCGCGCGGAGCGCCTGATCGATCGCCTCGGCCGCGAGCGCGCCGCCCTTGATCGCGAGGTGCGCGCCCGTCGAGAACAGCGGATCGAGGAAGCCGCCGGCGTCGCCGACGAAGAGCCAGCCATCCCCCGCGAGCTGGTCGACGCGATACGAGAAATCCGCCAGCGCGCTCACGGGCCGGAGCCGCTCCGCGCCCGCGATGAGCTCGGCCGCGAGCGGCGATCGAGCGAACGTACGATCGTAAAAGGCTTCGAGCGGCTCGCCCTTCTGCTTCTGCTGCATCCACGAAGACGAGACGACCACGCCCACGCTCGTCACGTCTCCGCGGAAGGGGATGAACCAGAACCAACCGTGCTCGAAGATCACGATCTGGATGTTCCCCTCGTCCTGCCCGCTCTGCCGGAACGCGCCTCGGTAGTGCGAGAACAGCGCGGTCTTGTCGAGCCGCGTGATGCTCGCCTTGCGCCGCGTCCGTGACGCCAGGAGCGTGTCGCGCCCCGTCGCGTCGACGACGATCGGCGCGAAGAGCTCCACCACCTCGGAGGGCTCGCGGAGGTTCTTCGCGCGCACCCCGACGGCGCGGCTCCCATCGAAGAGCACGTCCTTCGCCTCCCACTCTTCCCGCACCTCGGCGCCGAGCTTGCGCGCGTGCTCGAGCAGCACCTGATCGAACTCGGCCCGCTCGACCTGATAGGCGTGATGGAACCTCGGCTCGAAGCTCTCCGCGAAGCGGTACGTGCTCTCGCGCCCCGTCGCCCCGCAGAGGAAACGCGCGCCGTACTTGCGCAAGAACCTCCGATCGAGCTCCTCGTCCACGCCGAGCTCCTCGAAGACCTCACGCGAACGAGGCAAGAGCGACTCGCCGATGTGAAACCGCGGGAACCTCTCTCGTTCGAGCACGAGCGCCCGCCGCCCACGTCGCGCGAGGCTCGCGGCGAGCGTGGACCCACCGGGCCCGCCCCCCAGGATCAACACATCCCAGCCACGCTTCTCCATCGCCCCTGGATATCGCGCTCGCTCCACGTCGCCAATGCTCCCGTCGCCTGGTCGACGGCGCGCGCCGCATCCGTTACAGGTGCGTCGTGATCCGCGTCGAGTTCCTCGCGAACGAGCTCGGCCCTGCAGCGGGCGCGAGCGCCGAGCCTGGCGACGCGCTCGTCGACGTCTCCGATGCGTGCCGCGCGCCCGTCTCCTTTTCCTGCCGCTCCGCGAGCTGCGGCACGTGCCTCGTCGAGGTCCTCGAAGGCGCCTCGTTGCTCGCGCCGCCTTCGCCGGACGAGGCCGAGGTGCTCGACATCTTCGGCGCGCCGGCTGCGCAGCGGCTCGCTTGCTCGGCGCGCCTCGTGGCTCGTGGGGAAGGTCTCGTGCGGCTTCGGTGGGCGGGGTCTGACGAATGATCGACGCTGCGGCGCTCGGTTCGCGCCACGCGTCAGTCGAAGACCCAGGCGCCGCGCAGGCCTCGTGACAGGCGCCGCTCCTCTTCCCACTTGGCGATCCAGGGCGCGACGATGCCTGCCGTGAAGGCCAGCGCGAGGCCCGCGAAGACGTCGACCGCGTAGTGCCAGCGCAAGAACACCGTCGAGAAGATGATGTTCGCCGCGAAGAAGCCCGTCACGATCCCGGGCCAGAGCCAGCGGCGGTCCGTCTTCGCGTTGTGCAGCGCGTGCAGCGTGAACCACGTCGGCGCGGCTGTGTGCAGCGAGGGGAAGATGTCCTTCATCGCGCTGCCGGCCTGCACCGTGTCCCAGACGCAGCCCCAGAAGAACCCGCCGTCGATCGGGCCCTTGAACTGCGCGGCGAGGTACTGGTGCGGGCCGTAGCCGGGCACGGCCATGTAGCCGATCTGCCCCACGCAGTAGACGAACAACGTCCCGATCGCGAACGCGGTCGTCTTCCGGCTCGGCTTCGCCAGCCACACGCTCACGACCATGTAGCCGAGGCAGATGAAGAAGTAGCTGAAGTAGAAGAACGAGAACCACTCGACCACGGGGCGCACGTTGAGCGCCTCGAGCACGAGCGCAGGCTCTCGTCCGAAGATGAGCTCGTCGATGCGCAGCAGCGTCCCATCCACCGAGTCCGGCCGCACGACGGGCAAGAGCCAGCGCAGCACGAGGTAGTTCTGCAGCAGCACGCCGACGAGGCTCACGCGGTAGACGATCTTCCGGACGATGGGCGGGATGCCCGGGATCACGCGCCCGATCAGCGCGGCGAACAGGATCACCCCGATGCAGAGCTCCGTCGTCCGGGCGCACGAGACCTGATCGGCCGTCGCCTCTCGCTGCGCGAGCAAGAGCCGCACGACCGTGAGGTACACGAGCAGGATGGTGTCTTGCGCGGTGAAGGTACCGAACAAGACCTTGAGCCACCCGCTCTGCGTGGCGCTGACTTGCGCGGGGGCTCCCTCGATGTGCTGCTCAGAGGCACGCATGTCCGACGGGCTCCAGAGTCCGTTGTGGTGCGTGGAAGTGCTCACTTGTCCTCTCCGCGTAGCCCGCATCCAGCGACGCACCGCGACGTTGCCGCGGGAGATGACGCGGCGGAGTCTAGGAGGGAAGACCACTCGGGTCGAGGCTTCATCGCCATGGTGGGTGCGGCGAGCTCAAGCAAGATCGGCGCCCGCGGAACGTGCGCAAAACGTCGAGGTTTTGTCGAATTCGCGGGAACGACGTGGGGCGTCTTGGAGAGCGGCGCGTAGCGGCATGCGCTGTCGTCTCGATCTCGGAAATCCTCTACGCACCCGCGTCGTCGGCGTCGCTCGCGCGCATCGGCGCAGCATAGGATGCCGGCATGTCCGTGCGCGCCGCTCGAGCGCTGCTGCTCGTGTTTTTCCTGGGTCTCGGGCTCGCGTGCGCGGCCGACCCGAAGAAGGGCTCCATCGGCGCCGTGCTCTCGCGGCACAACGACACGGGCGCGCTCTACGTGCGTGACCTGTCCCCGGGCCTCGCCGCCGAGCGCGCGGGGCTCTTGCCGGGCGACGAGCTCGTCATGATCGAGGGCCGCTACGTGCGTGACCTCGACGCGAAGGAGATCCGCGCGCTCCTGCGCGGCGACGTCGGTTCGTCCGTGCGCCTCACGATCGTGCGTGGGGAAGAGGTGCGAAGGGTGCGCGTCGAGCGTCGCGCCCTGCTCGACGCGAAGAAGGAAGAGCGCCCGCGCACCGAGACGATCGCCGAGTGACGGCGTTCGGCCCGGACGCAGCCTGACGCGTCACGCGCCGGCGAGTTTGTTCACGTCCTCGTGGTGTTTGTCGGCGTAGAACGAGAGCACGTCCACGGCGTCCCGGATCTCGCTCGGGTCGAGGTGCTCGATCCTGTACTCGACGCTCAGGATGATGTCGCCGTCGTCGTCGACCGAGTACTTCGCGAGGTTGATCTCCCGGTTCAGCTTGAGCAGGCGCGACATGAGCGCCTCGGCGGAGTCCGGGTCCTCGGGCAAACGCGCGAAGGGGATCACGGCGAACGTCACGAAGAGCGGTTCGAGGTGTACGAACAGCGGAAAAATACGGTCCTTGCTGCGGAAGCGGCTGCGGATCGTGGCCTCGGAGAGCCGCTCGACCGGCCATCCTTGCGCCTCGAGGACGGCGCGGATCTCGTCCAGGGTCATCGGGTCGTTATCATCAGGGTTTTTCGCGATGCGGCAACGTGAATAACGTCGACGGCCCATCGTCCACCGTCCCGTGCTGCCCTCTTCCTGGAACGCGAGGCTCGATGCTGCGGTGCATCGTGTGTGCGTGCGGGGCGAGCCTGTCTGTTCGAGAGCGACGAGCTCCGGTATACGAACATGCGCAGGCCAGGAGAAACCCTCGAGACACGTCGCGTACGAGGGTCGGAAGAACCGAGACGGAGGCTTCTCATGATGCTGCGAAGAGCGATGGTGAAACTGCTCGGCGCCCTGACGGTCCTCGCGGGGATCGGCGCGTCGCAGGATGCGAGTGCGGCGGACGTGATCAAGATCGGCACGCTCGCGCCGAAGTCGAGCCCCTGGGGGCAGGTGTTCAGTGTCTGGGAGAAGGCCGTCAAGGAGAAGAGCGGCGGCCGGCTCGAGCTGCAGTTCTTCTACAACGGCCAGCAGGGCGACGAAGGCGCGATGGTCGGCAAGATGAAGGCCGGCCAGCTCGACGGCGCCGCGGTCACGGCGGTTGGTCTCGGCAAGGTGTACAAGCCGATCCTCGCGTTGCAGATGCCGGGCCTCTTCTCCTCGTGGGCGAAGCTCGACGCCGCGCGCGAGGCCATGCGGCCCGAGTTCGAGAAGGGCGCGGCGGACGCTGGTTTCCGCATCCTCGGCTGGGGCGACGTCGGCCGTGCGCACCTCATGTCGAAGGGCTTCGCCATCCGCTCGCCGGGCGATTTCGCGGGCAAGAAGCCGTACGTGTGGCGCGACGACGCGGCGATGCCGGTGTTTTTCCAGGTCGTCGGCGGCGTCACGCCCGTCCCGCTCAACATCCCCGAGGTCCTCCCCAACCTCAACACGGGCGCGATCAACGTCCTCGTCGCGCCGGCGCTCGCGGCCGAGCAGCTCCAGTGGGCGTCGAAGCTCGATCACATCGTCGCAGACACCTCCGGCTTCGCGATCGGCGCGCTCGTCGTGAACAGCAAGAAGATCGACGCGCTGCCGGGCGACCTCAAGGCCATCCTCCAGGACACCGGCAAGGTCGCCGCCAATGCGCTCACGCAACGCATCCGCAAGGAGGACGACGCCGCGTTCGGCCGCCTGAAGGGCAAGATGACGGTCGTCGAGCTCACGGCCGACGAGAAGGCCAAGTGGCAAGGGCTCTTCAAGCAGGTGCGTGGTCGCCTCACGCAGGGCACCTTCGCTCCTGGCCTCGTCGCCAAGCTCGAGGGGCTGGGCGGCTGACAGTTTTCCAGCGAGAGTGTCGCGCGCGCCGGGCCGCCATCGAGAGGCCCGGCGCTTCGCTTTTGTCGTGTTCGGCGCGTTGACGGTGCATCGTCCACGGCGTATGCGTACGCCCCGTCCGTCCCAAGGAGCATCCATGCGCCGTTACCAGTTCACGTCCGAGTCCGTCACGGAAGGCCATCCCGACAAGATTTGCGACCAGATCTCCGACGCCATCCTCGACGGCATCCTCGCGCAGGATCCGGGAGCGCGCGTCGCGTGCGAGACGATGGTCAAGACCGGCATGGCGATCGTGGCCGGCGAGATCACGACGACGGCCTGGGTCGACATGCCCGTGGTCGTTCGCAACACGATCAAGGACATCGGCTACACGGACTCGTCGATGGGCTTCGACTTCGAGACGTGCGCGGTGCTCACGGCGATCGAGAAGCAGAGCCCGGACATCTCGCGCGGCGTGACGGAGGGCGAGGGCCTGTTCAAGGAGCAGGGAGCGGGGGACCAGGGCCTGATGTTCGGGTACGCCACGGACGAGACGCCCGAGCTCATGCCGGCGCCGATCTCCTTCGCGCACCGCATGGCCCGCAAGCTCGCCGAGGTCCGCAAGTCGAAGAAGGTCGGCTGGCTCCGGCCCGACGGCAAGACGCAGGTGACGATCGAGTACGAGAACGACGTCCCCGTGCGTATCGCGGCGGTCGTGCTCTCGACGCAGCACGGGCCCGACGTCAAGCACAAGGAGATCGTCGAGGCGATGCGCTCGCTCGTCATCGACAAGGTCGTGCCGCAGAAGCTCGTCGACAAGAACACGAAGTTCTACATCAACCCGACGGGCCGGTTCGTCATCGGCGGCCCTTACGGCGACGCGGGCCTCACGGGCCGCAAGATCATCGTCGACACGTACGGCGGCATGGGCCGGCACGGCGGCGGCGCCTTCAGCGGCAAGGACCCGTCGAAGGTCGACCGCTCGGCCTGTTACTACGCGCGTTACGTCGCGAAGAACGTGGTCGCGGCCAAGCTCGCGGCGCGCTGCGAGGTGCAGATCGCCTACGCGATCGGCGTCGCGCAGCCGGTGGGCGTCAACGTGAACACCTTCGGCACGGGTCGTGTCGCCGACGAGGTGCTCGAGAAGTACATCCTCGAGAGCTTCGACATGCGGCCGAAGGCGATCATCGAGCAGCTCGACCTGCTCAAGCCGATCTACCGCAAGACGGCGGCGTACGGTCATTTCGGCCGGGACGACTTCTCGTGGGAGAAGACGGACCGCGCCGCCAAGATGGCCGACGACCTGCTCCGCCCGACGGTCTCGGCCGCGGCCGGAACGAACGGCTCCTCGCACACGAACGGCACCGGCAAGAAGGACCAGAAGAAGCGCAAGAAGGCTTCTGCGGCCTCGCCCGAAGCCTGACATCGCGCGCCCACCGCGTTCTCTCTCACCTTCCCTCCGTTCTCCCCTCAGCCTCACCGAGCGTTCCTCGGGCCCTTCGCGGGGCCCGAGCGCGTGACAGCCTGCCCGCCGTTCGGCTAACCTGGGCATGCTTGCGCTCGCCGTGTCCAGCGATACGCGCGACTTCCTTTCCCCCAAGGTCCCGTTCGTCATGGCGATCCAGGCGGGCCCTGGGCCTCTGGCGACCGTGAGCCCGGGATCTTCTTTTTCATCACGAGGGCGTCGTCATGAAGCGGCTGAGAACATCGTCTTGGTTCGGGGTCGTCGGGTTGTGCGTGGTCGTCGCGGCGGCGGCGGGCGCTTGCGCGGCGGGCGGCGGCGGCGGCGGTAACGGCGGGGATGGGGCCGGCGGCGCGGGCGCTGCCGGCGGCATGGGCGGCTCTGGCAACAACGGCCAGGGCGGCGACGGCAACATCCTCATCACGACGAGCAACTCGTCGAGCGGCTCGGGCGGCGCCGGCGGCGGCTCGCTCTGCGACGAGGGCTTGCCCGACGCGGACAACGACGGCGACGGCTTCACGGAGCTCGAGGGCGACTGCAACGACTGCGACAAGTTCGTCAACCCGAGCGCGGTCGAGGTCATCGCCGAGCCGGACGAGATGGGCAACCTCCCCGAGCCTGCGGACGAGGACTGCGACGGCACGGTCGACGTCCTGCCGCCGGCCTGCGACAGCGGCCTCGCGCTCGCGAGCATGGATCCGGTCGACGCGGCCAAGGCGATCGGCGTCTGCAAGTTCTTGAAGAGCGCGAAGTGGGTGCTCTCGGACGGGAGCCCGCCGCCGGTCGACGAGGTGAAGGCCGCGAGCTTCCACCTCGGGCATGGCATCGTCCCGAAGCTCGGGACGAACAACAACCCGCAGGAGGGCAGCTCGATGCTGCTCTTGTCGTCGGGCAAGGCGCGCGACAAGGGCGACCCGGACGCCACGTACCGCAACTTCGAGAAGGGTTACACGAGCAATCCGCCCTTCGGCTTCCCGAAGACGAGCCCTTCGTGCCCGGACAAACTCGCGGGTTTGCCGAACGACGCGACGGGCGTCGAGCTCGAGCTGACCGTCCCGACGAACGCGCTCAGCGTCTCGTTCGACTTCCAGTTCTTCAGCTACGAGTGGCCCGACTGGTTGTGCACGGAGTACAACGACTTCTTCATCGCGTACATGATCCCGTTCCCGATGGGGCAGGGCGACGGCAACATCGCGTTCGACATGTTCGGCGCGCCGATCAGCGTGAACAACAAGTTCTTCGAGGCGTGCGGCTGCCCGAACAACCCCCCGAACGAGTGCATCGCGAGCACGTTCCCCTTCAAGTGCGCGCTCGGCAAGTCGCCGCTCCTCGGCACCATGTTCGAGAAGGACGACGCCAACCTCGGGTGGACGCACGGCTCGACGGGGTGGCTGCGCACGACGACGGCCGTGACGCCGGGCGGCGCGCCGATCCGGCTTCGCCTCGTGATCTACGACTCCACCGACGGCAAGCTCGACTCGTCCGTGTTGGTCGACAACTGGCGCTGGTCTGGAAAGCCCGGCACGACGGTCACCGAGGTCATCATCCCGAAGTGACGCTCGCGCGTGCCCGGAGCGTCATGATCTTCGTGTCGCTCCGGGCGTGATCTCTGGTTTCCGAAATCCATCACGTTGGTACACTTTCGAACCGACCGCGCGCGCCGGGTGTGCGGCTCTGCGCGCGTTTGCGTCTGGCTTGGCTTGTCCTCCGCGCGAGCGGGGGTGGAGAAGGATCATGAAGCGTAGCCATCTGGTTCTGTTCGGTCTCGCCGCGGTCCTGGGCGTCGCCGCGGCGGGCTCCGGCGGTTGCACGGCGACGGGTGAACGCAGCGAGTTCCCAGGCGACGGCGGGGCCGGCGGGGAAGACTCGTCGGGCAAGGGCGGCAGTGGCGCGGGGCAGCCGACCTCGAGCTCGGACGGCGTCGGCGGCTCGTTCGTCGGGCCGGGCGCGGGCGGCTCTGGCGCAGGCGACGCGCAGTGCAGCAACGACCCGAACGTCGACGACGACGGAGACGGGTTCTCCGAGGCGCAGGGCGACTGCAACGACTGCGACGCCAACGTCTCTCCCGGCTCGATCGAGGTCGCCACGGATCCGAACGATCCGATGGCGAAGCCTGCGGATGAGGACTGCGACACGGTCGTCGACAACGTCGCGCCTGCGTCGTGCGACGACAACATCGCGCTCCAGGACGCGGATCCGCAGAACGGCGCGCGCGCGCTCGACCTCTGCCAGTTCATCACGCCGGACGAGAAGAAGTGGGGCGTGCTCAGCGCGCAGTACGTCCGCGCGAACGGCGCGCCGGCGAACTACTCGCGGCACATCGGCATCCAGAGCGGCTTCGGGCCGAACGTGAACGTGCAGAAGGGCACGCGCATGCTCACGCTCTCCTCGGGTTACGCGCGCTTGCCGAGCCAGGCCGGCTCTTGCGGCGGCCTGAGCTGCAGCGAGATCGGCGCCGGCACCCCGCCTCCCGGCTTCCCGCAGGACGTCCCGGGCTGCTCGGGTGATCCGGACATCAACGACGACGTCGGGCTCGAGGTGAAGGTCCGGTCGCCGAAGAACGCGACGGGCTACAGGTTCAAGTTCAAGTTCTACTCGATGGAGTTCCCCGAGTGGGTCTGCACGTCGTACAACGATCAGTTCATCGCGCTCGTGCAGCCGGCGCCGATGGGCTCGATCAACGGCAACATCTCCTTCGACCAGAACACGAACCCGGTGAGCGTCAACATCGCGTTCTTCGACGTCTGCCAGTACGACTCGTTCTACCCGCAGTTCCTCTGCCCCTCCGGCCCGGCCGAGCTGGCGGAGACGGGCTTCGGCACCTGGGACGAGGCGGGCGCCACGTCGTGGCTGCAGACGCAGGCCCCGATCAAGGGCGGCGACGAGGTGACGATCCGCTGGGCCATCTGGGACACGGGTGACACCTCGTGGGACTCGACGGTCCTCGTCGACGGCTTCGAGTGGGTCGCGAACGGCGGCACGGTCGTCGTCGGCACCGATCCGATCGAAGATCCCAAGTGAGCCGCTCGCGCTGAGGAGGACGCCCTGCATGCGCGGGGCGTTTTTCTTTTGTGCTCCAAAGGTTCGTCAAACCAAACCGAGGTCCCGGCGGGCCACGAGGTCCGCGAGCGTCGCGCCTTCGAGCGGTATGTCGGGCGGCGGGGCGTCGCCGTGGGCGATGCGATCGAGCGCGAAGCGCGGCGCGAGCACGTCGCCGCCGAGCCACACGTGGCGCTCGCCTCCCTCGGGCGACGTGCTGGCCGACTCGAGCCACCCGATCGGGACACGCGCGGCCGGATGCAGGACGAACGCCTCGGGCACCGGATCGAGCGCGCTCGTGATCGGAGCGAAGGGGCTCGTGTCGAGCTCGCCCGTGTCTTGCGCGAGCGCGGTCGCCGGCTCTTCCACGCGCGCCAAAAACCCCTCGAGCAGCGCGTGGGCGAACGCCTCGGGCGCCGCGCTCGGCATGATCTCCGAGAGCGAGGTTGGTTGCTTGCCGCCGAAGCGATCGAGCGCGCGTTCATGGACGCTCGTCAGGCTCGTGGGCAGCGCGATCGGCTCGTCGTGACCGACGAACACCTCGATCAGGACTGCGCCCGAGGGTGTCACGTCGAAGCCGAGCAGCGCGGCGGGCCGCTTTCGCAGCGAGATCCACTCGCGGCCGAAGTAGTGGGCGAGCGCGCCCGCGTGAGAGAACCCTCGCAGCAGCGGCCGCACGTTCCGGTTGAGCAGCGTGCGCGGCGTCGCGTCGGCCACGAGCGCGGCGACGTGCGGGAGCGCGAGCGTGACGACGAGCCCGCGGCCGCCGAGCCACGCTGCCGTCCCTGTCGTCGCGCGGCGCAGCACCACCACGCCTCGTGTCGTGCACGCCGCGAGCTCCACGACGCGTCCTGCTCGTTGTGCTGCGCCGAGCACCACGGCGGGCCCGTCGACCAGGCTCAGCGCCACGTGGACGGCTTGGGCCTGCTCGGCCCGCCCGAGCAGCGCGGGGCCGAGCGCGAGGGCCTCGGGGATCGGGCGCTTCTTGGGCTCGATCGCGTGCATTTTCGTCCTGCTCCGGTTGACAGCCTCCCGTGGGCCGCCTAAACCTTCCGTTAGGTCACCCTAACGCATACGTGAGGGTTGGAGTTCGGGATGCGGTCGGTTCGGCATTTACCTTTAGCGCGGGGCTACGAGAGGGGTGTCCTTCCTCTCCCGGATGGCGTTCGTGCTCGGGGTGTGCAGCGGGCCGATGCGGGGCTCGTTCCGCCGGATCTGGACGAGGATCGGGACGGGCAGGGGGGCGAGCGTCTCCTCCAGGTCGGGGACATCGCGCGTGCCGTCGGCAAGACGGTGCGGGCGATCCACCACTACGAGGAGGTGGGCTTGCTCCGGCCGCATGCGCGTTCGAAGGGCCGGTATCGGCTCTACGATCGGGCTGCGGTCACGCGCGTGCGGTGGATCGGCAAGCTGCACGATCTCGGCCTCAGCCTCGCGCAGATCCAGGAGATCGTCGCGCTCTGGGAGAGCGCGCCGTCGGCGCCGGAGGCGATGGCGCGGATCCGGTCGATCTACCTGCAGCAGCTCGAAGAGACGCGCGCGCAGATCACGCGGCTCTCGTCGCTCGAGCGTGAGCTCGTGGCGAGCATCGATTACCTCGACACGTGCGACACGTGTGATCCCGAAGAGCTCGTGGCTGCTTGCACGGACTGCAGCGTGCACGACCGGACGCAGGCCGAGCCCGAGCTGGTGGCCGGAATTCATGGTGGAAACGGGCATTCCCGAGGCGGCGCGGATCGCTAGAGGGTGGCTCGAAGAGAGACGAAAGTGATGTCGATCCAGATCCCGATTTACATGGACTACCACGCCACGACGCCGGTCGATCCGCGCGTCGTGGAGGCGATGTTGCCGTATTTCAACGCGAAGTTCGGCAACGCAGCCAGCCGCAGCCACGCCTTCGGGTGGACGGCGGAGGAGGCGGTCTCGCGTTCGCGGGAGATCCTGGCGAAGCTCGTGGGCGCGTCGAACCCGAAGGAGATCGTCTTCACGTCGGGCGCGACCGAGAGCGACAACCTCGCGATCAAGGGCGTCGCCGAGCTCTACAAGGAGAAGGGCAACCACATCGTCACCACGGTGATCGAGCACAAGGCCGTGCTCGACACGTGCAAGCGCCTGGAGAAGCAGGGCTTCGAGGTGACGTACGTGCCGGTGGGCAAGGACGGGCTCGTCGATCCGGACGACGTCGCCAAGGCGATCACGGACAAGACGATCCTCGTCTCCGTGATGCTCGCGAACAACGAGGTCGGCACGGTGCAGCCGATCGCCGAGATCGGGAAGATCACGCGGTCACGCGGCGTGCTCCTGCACTCGGACGCGGTGCAGGGCGTGGGCAAGGTGCCGTTCGACGTCGAGGCGATGCACGTCGATCTCGCCTCGATCACCGCGCACAAGATGTACGGGCCGAAGGGCGTCGGCGCGCTCTACGTGCGCCGGTCGAAGCCGCGCGTGCGCCTCGTCGCGACGATGGACGGCGGCGGGCACGAGTTCGGCATGCGCTCGGGCACGCTGAACGTGCCGGGCATCGTGGGCTTCGCGAAGGCCGCGCAGATCATGCTGGAGGAGGGCCGCGCCGAGAGCGAGCGCATCCTCGCGCTCCGGGAGAAGCTGCGGCGGCGCATCACGGGTGAGCTCGAGGAGGTCTTCGTGAACGGCTCGCTCGAGCACCGGCTCCCGGGCAACCTCAACGTCTCGTTCGCGTTCGTCGAGGGTGAGGCCCTCATCATGGCGATCAAGGACGTGGCGGTGTCGAGCGGCTCGGCCTGCACGAGCGCGAGCCTCGAGCCCTCGTACGTGCTTCACGCGATGGGCATCGGCGACGACCTCGCGCACTCCTCGATCCGCTTCGGCCTCGGCCGCTTCACCACCGAGGAGGAGGTCGACTACGTGGCCGACCTCGTGATCCGCAAGGTGAACAAGCTTCGCGAGATGTCCCCGCTCTACGAAATGCACAAGGAAGGCATCGATCTCGCCTCCGTGCAGTGGGCAGCGCACTGATTTTCGATTCGAGGTAGGAGAGTTCGGAGCCATGGCATACAGCGAGAAGGTCATCGAGCACTACGAGAACCCGCGCAACGTGGGCACGCTCGACAAGAACGACGAGCACGTCGGCACGGGCCTCGTCGGCGCGCCCGCTTGCGGCGACGTGATGCGCCTGCAGATCAAGGTGAGCGACGCGGGCGTCATCGAGGACGCGAAGTTCAAGACGTTCGGCTGCGGCTCGGCGATCGCCTCTTCGTCCCTCGCCACGGAGTGGCTCAAGGGCAAGACGATCGACGAGGCCGAGCAGATCAAGAACAGCATGATCGCGGAGGAGCTCCACCTGCCGCCGGTGAAGATCCACTGCTCGGTGCTCGCCGAGGACGCGATCAAGAGCGCCATCGCCGATTTCCGGTCGAAGCAGACGGCGAAGAAGGCCCTCTCGGGGCAGTGACGGCGCGCGGCCGTAGGCGGACGGAGAACGTACGATGAACGCGAGCAGCGAGATTTCGCAGGGCAACCAGGCAGAGCAGCGAGCGCCTGCGCCGACGGACGCGAAGAAGACGATCGGCGTGACGACCGCGGCAGTGGAGGCGATGCGGACGAACCTCGCGAAGCGGGGCACGCCCGACGCTGCGATCCGCATCGGGATCCGCGGCGGCGGCTGCTCGGGGTTCTCGTACGTCATCGAGTTCGACGACGACGCTCCGCGCAAGGGCGACCTCGTGCTCGAGTTCCCCGAGGAGGGCAAGAGCACGGTGCGCGTCTATTGCGACAAGAAGAGCATCCTCTACCTCGGCGGCTCGGTGCTCGACTGGGAGAAGACCCTGATGTTTCAGGGCTTCAAGTTCAAGAACCCCAAGGAAGCCAGCCGCTGCGGCTGCGGCCACTCGTTCACCGTCGGTTGACGCCGCGGCGCGGCGGGTGCTTTCCCACCGCTCCTTCCACGATGATCGATCCCTTCAAGACGCTGGGCGTCGAGGCCCGCTTCGACCTCGAACCGGACGAGCTCGCGCGCCGGCATCGCGACCTCTCGCGCGCGCTCCACCCCGACCGTTACGCCGGCGCGCCCGCGGCCGAGCGGCGGTTGTCCCTGTCGCGCGCGATCGAGGTGAACGACGCCTTCCGCGTGCTCAAGGATCCGATCCGCCGCGCCGAGGCGCTCCTCCGGCGCGCGGGCGTGCCCGTCGGCGAGACTGCCGAGCCCAAGCCGTCGCCCGATCTCCTGATGGAGATGATGGAGCGGCGCGAGGAGCTCGGCGACGCGCGGCGGCGCAAGGATCTCGCGGCCGTACATGCGCTCGCGGATGTGGTGCGCGGGCGCGAGCGCGAGGTGCTCGCCTCGATGGCGCGTCAGTTCGCGGCGTCCGATCCGGATCCGAAGAAGCTCGCGGTCGTCCTGCCCGAGCTCGGCGAGCTCCGTTATCTTCGGCGGTTCCTCGACGAGGCGGCGGCCATCGAAGAAGAGCTCTCTCCCTGATCCCTGAAAGAGATCCTCCATGGCTCTGCTCGAAATCTTCGACCCCAAGGCGGCCCCGAGGCCGATCGGCATCGACCTCGGCACCACGAACTCGCTCGTCGCGCGCGTGCGGGACGGCAAGCCCGTGGTCATCGCCGACTGCAACGCGGAGAAGCTCGTCCCCTCGGTCGTGCACTACGACCCTCGCGGCCGCGTGATCGTCGGCAGGGACGCGCAGCGCATCGCGGTCGACTTCCCGCGCGAGACCATCGTCAGCGTGAAGCGGTTCATGGGGCGCGGGGCCGACGATCCCGAGACGCGAAGGCTCGGCCCTTACGAGTTCGCCGAGCCGAAGACGCCCGAGGAGGCGAAGAGCGTGCGGTTCCTCGTGCGTGGCCGCGCCGTCACGCCCGTCGAGGTCTCGTCCGAGATCCTGAAGGCCCTGCGTTCGCTCGCCGAGGACGAGCTCCGCTCCGTCGGCGGCGTGGTGATCACCGTGCCCGCCTACTTCGACGACGCGCAGAGGCAAGCGACGAAGGACGCGGGCAAGCTCGCGGGCCTCGACGTCCTCCGGCTCCTCAACGAGCCGACCGCCGCGGCGCTCGCGTACGGCCTCGAGAAGCAGAAGAACGGCCTCTTCGCCGTGTACGACCTCGGCGGCGGCACCTTCGACATCACGATCCTCCTGCTCGACGACGGCGTCTTCCAGGTGCGCTCGACGGGCGGCGACAGCGCGCTCGGTGGCGACGACATGGATCGCGCGCTCGCCGAGCGGATCCTCCAGGACCTCGGTGTCTCTCCGGAGAGCCGACCTCGCGAGCTCGTGCGCCTCGCGCTCGATACGGCGCGCAAAATCAAGCACGGGCTCACCGAGAGTGATCGCGTCGAGGCCGACATCGAGGGGCGCAAGGTCCTCGTGACGCGTGACGAGTTCGACGCGCTCATCAAGCCGATCGTCGAGCGCACGGGCGTCGCTTGTCGGCGCGCGCTCCGTGACGCGGGCGTCTCGGCCGACGAGCTCGACGGCGTCATCCTCGTCGGCGGCTCGACGCGCGTGCCGTTCGTGCGCACGTACGTGGAAAAACTCTTCGGCAAGCGCCCGCTCAGCGACCTCGATCCCGAGGAGGTCGTCGCGCTCGGGGCCGCGATCCAGGCCGACATCCTCGCAGGATCGACGGAGCGTGAGGGCGAGGTCCTCCTCCTCGACGTCCTGCCGCTCTCGCTCGGCCTCGAGACCATGGGCGGCGTCGTCGAGAAGATCCTGCCGCGCAACACCACGATCCCCGCCGGCGCGCGGCAGACCTTCACCACCTACGCGGACAACCAGACCGGCTTCGATCTGCACATCGTGCAGGGCGAGCGTGAGCTCGCGACCGACTGCCGCTCCCTCGCTCGGTTTGTGCTCAAAGGAATCCCGCCCATGCCCGCGGGCCTCGCGCGGCTCGAGGTCACCTTCCGCGTCGACGCGGACGGCCTGCTCAGCGTGACCGCGAAGGAGCTCACGACCGGCGTCGAGCAGAAGGTCGAGGTCAAGCCGAGCTACGGCCTCAGCGACGAGGAGGTCGAGGCGATGCTCATGGCCGCGCTCGATCACGGCGAGGAGGACCTCGAGAAGCGTCAGCTCATCGAGGCGCGCGTCGAGGCCGAGCGGGTCGTGCTCGCGACGCGCAAGGCGCTCGTGGCCGACGCGGATCTGCTCGAAGGTGACGAGGAGCGCGCGCGGATCGAAGAGGCGCTCGCCGGGCTCGAGGAGGCCATTCGGGGCACGCGCGCGGCGATCATCCGCGGCCGCACCGAGGTCCTCGACGACGTCACGCACGACTGGGCGGGTCGGCGCATGGATCGTGCGATCGCCAGGGCGATCGCGGGCAAGGACGTGGGGGCGATCGAGACGACCGTGGCGAAGGCTCGGGGCGTCGAGGCGCACCTGGCTGAACACGCGGGGCAGAGCGCAGAGGCTGCGGACGCCTCCGAGACGGGAAGCTGATGGCAAAGGTACGGTTTCTGGCGCACGGGTCGACGTACGACGTCGAGGTACCGGTCGGGACATCGCTCCTCGAAGCGGCGCGCAAGGTCGATGCGCCCGAGGGCTCGGCGTGTGGCGGCGTGTGCGCGTGCTCGACGTGCCACGTGTACGTCTTGCGTGGCAAGGAGCTGCTCTCCGAGTCCGAGGAGGACGAGGACGACATCCTCGACAAGGCCTTCGACGTGCGGTTGAACTCGCGCCTCGGCTGCCAGGCGAAGATCGAGCGCGAGGGCGACATCGAGGCCGAGATCTCGCGCGAGAGCCTCGATGCCTTCTACAACGAGCACCCGCAGCACACGGACCCGCGCAAGGTGAAGAAGGGCTAACGCAAGGCTCCGCTCGCGGGCTTCGGCTTCGCGTCGGGCAGGGCCGGGGCGCGCTTGGCTCGCTCCACGTTCTTCGCGACCTCCCGCGCGAGGTCCTGCGCGGCGTGGGCGAAGGCCTGGGCCGCCTCGCGCGCTGGCTTCGTGGAGAAGATCGCCACGACGTGTTGCGCCGACGTCTTGCCTCCGACGGGGACGAGGAAAAACGCGAGGCTCCCGAGCAGGAACACCACGCCGTTCACCAGGCGCTTGACGAGATCACCGAGCACGTAGGGCCGACCGTAGCCCGCCCACCTCCCTTTCCCCCAATTTTCGGCCGCGATCCTTGCGACGGAGTAAGCTCTTGCTGCGATCGCGGCCCGCTTGAACATCCCGGGGCGCGGGCGCACCTTACGCGGGGCCGAAAAGCTCGGCCGCCCCTCGACCTGCCCTGCCGTGAACGACGCCTCTGGAAGCTCGCCCCTGACGCCCAAGCCGATCTCGGCCGTCGAGCGCGCGCCCGAGGGGGCCCTGAGCCCGGCCGTCGTCTGGCAGATGGTGCGCAAGTACTGGTCGACGGCGCTCGCGGCGGCGCTCGTGGTCTCGCTCGCGGCCACGTTCAACACGCTCGGCCAGGTCAAAATTTACCAGGCGCAGGCGACGATCCTCTTCGACCCGAACCCACCGCGCCCGCTCGGCCAGAAGGTCGAGAACATCGTGGATCTCGGCTCGGGCAGCTTCTGGGACAACCGCGAGTATTACGAGACGCAATACAAGATCATCCAATCGATGAAGGTCACGACGGCCGTCGTGAGCGAGCTCGGGCTCCAGCACGACGGCGCGTTCCTCGGCAATCTGCCGCCGGGCGCACCCGCGCCCGAGGCCCAGGTGTCCGAGGAAATCGCGGCCGAGGTGCTCCGCGGTCGGCTCAAGGTCGAGCCGATCAAGGAGAGCCGGCTCGCGGTGGTGAAGCTCGAGGACGCCGACCCGCAGCGCGCGCAGCGCATTTTGAACGTCCTCGTCGATACGTACGTCCAGCAAAACCTCGACGACGCGGTGACCTCCACGGCGACGGCCGCGGATTGGCTGCGCAGCCAGCTCGACAAACTCAAGGTCGACCTCGAGTCGAGCGAGATGGCGCTGCACGAGTACAAGGAGACCAAGAACATCCTCTCCGTCGCGATCGACGATCAGTCGAACATGCTGCGCGAGGAGATGAAGCAGCTCAATGACACGCTCACCTCGGTCCGCACGCGCAAGGAAGAGGTGCAGGCGCGGCGCGACGAGCTCGCCAAGATCAAGGGGGACAACCCCACGGATCTGCCTGCGAGCGAGCTGCTCGAGAGCAACGTCCTGATGGGCCTGCGGACCTCGTACGAGGAGGCGATCCGCACGCGGGACGGCCTGCTCGGCGAGGGCAAGGGGCGCAATTACCCCGACGTGAAGGAGGCCGACGCGCGGGCCGAGGCAGCGAAGAAAGCCTTGCTCGCCGAGGTGAAGAACATCCAGCGCGCGCTCGACAAGGACCTCGCCGTCCTGAAGCGCCAGGAGGCTGGTTTGTCGGGGCTCTTCGAGCGGGCGAAGAAGCAGGCGCTCGATCTGAATTTGCTCGAGATCGAGTACAACCGCCTCCGCCGCTCGAAGGAGAACAACGAGAAGCTCTATTCGCTCGTCCTCGAGCGCACGAAGGAGAGCGACCTCGCGCGGGTCTTGCGCGTGAACAACATCCGCGTCCTCGATCGGCCGCTCGTCCCGCGCGCGCCGGTGCGGCCGCAGGTCACGCGCAGCATCGCGATCGGGGTGTTTCTGGGCGTCCTGCTCGGCATCGCGACGGCGCTCGCCCGCGGCCTGCTCGATCGAAGCTTGAAGACGCCCGACGAAGTCGAAAAGGACCTCGGCTTGGCGTTCCTCGGCCTCTTGCCCGAGATCGACGACGGGGGCAAACCCGGCACGTATACGCCGCGGCGGCAGCGGGGCAAGCCGGTGCGCGTGACGAACTCCGAGCTCATCGTGCACGAGCAGCCGACGAGCGGCATCGCCGAGGCGGCCCGCACCATCCGGACGAACCTGCTCTTCATGGCCCCCGACAAACCTTATCGCACGCTGCTCGTCACGAGCGCGGGGCCCTCGGAGGGCAAGACGACGGTGGCCACGTGTATCGCCATCGTCATGGCGCAGGCGGGGCAGAAGGTCGCGCTCATCGACTGTGATCTGCGCCGGCCGCGCGTGCACCGCGTCTTCCGGAAGACCTCCGAGGTCGGCGTGACGACGGCGATGATCGAAGATTCGCTCGACGACGCCGTGCTCGAGACGGACGTGCCGAACCTGTGGGTCATCCCGGCGGGCCCCATTCCGCCGAACCCGGCGGAGCTGCTCCACAGCGACAAGTTCAAGAAATTCCTCGACGACGTGAAGAAGCGCTTCGACCGGGTGATCATCGACAGCCCGCCGATCGTGCCGGTCACGGACGCGGCCGTGCTCTCCACGCTCGTCGACGGCACGGTGCTCGTCGTGCGCGCCTTCAAGACGACGAAGGAGCTCGCGCGGCACGCGGTGCGGGCGCTGCAGGACATCGGCGCGACGAAGGCGGGCGCGGTGCTGAACGCCGTGAACTTCAGCAAACACGAATACAAGTATCGATATTATTATTACCAGCGGCAGGGATATTACGAGGCCGACCCGCCGCCTCGTCGATCCCGCAAGGGCGGCGATCCCGACGCGGACGGCGCCGCGAGCGCGCCGCCCTCCTGACGGCCGATCAGAACATGTCCATGTCGGCGTCGCGATACTCCCACGCCCGATAGCGTGAGAGATCCGCGCCCGACGTCGCGATCGCCACGATGGGCGTCGTGCTGCGCCTCGATAAAAAACCCAGGGCGGAGAGCGAGCTCCCGATCCGCGGCGAGCGCGCGATCGTGTAGACCTGCTCGAGGGAGCGGCGGCGGGCTTCCATGGCGCAGGCCGCAAAAAGCGCCCGGAGCGCGCCGCGGCTGCGCGGATCGACGAGGAAATCGCCGACGTGCAGGCGCGACGGCTCGCCCGGTACGGGCAGGCGGGCCGCAGCCCAGGCCCGGAGCACGCCGCGCTCGTCCCGCAGCAGCACCTCGAGGTACTCGCGCCGCGGACGCGACAGGCGAAAGCGGACGTACGCGCGCGGGCGCTCCAGCATGCAATCGGCGTCGGCGATCACGCGCGCCATGAACCCCTCCCATTCGTGCTCGGAGGCAGGCCCGATCTCGTAGCGGTGACGCCCGAGGCGCAGCGGGAGGATTCGATCGAGCGCGGCGCCCGCACATGCGGCGACGAAGACGCCTGTTTTGCCGAATCTCGCGCCGAGCGGGCCAAAGGACACCGGGCGGGCGGATCGGTCCACGGGAAACAGCGCCGAGAAGCCGAGGCGGCCGAGATAGATGCGCAGCGCGGCCTCGTTCGGCCAGCCGAAGACGGCCTCGTGGCCACGTTCGCCCGCGACCTCGACGAGGTACCGGATCAATCGCTGGAAGAGCCCTTTGCCGCGATAATCGGGGTGCGTGAACGCGCTGCTCAGGATCGCGGCGGAGACGCGCCGCCCCTTCACGCGCAGGTGCTGCGCCGCGAACCCGACGTACCCCACGAGTTTGTCGGCGTCGAACACACCCGCGAGGAGCCCCTCGTGCGTGGGGTTCTGGAAGAACCACCAGTCCATGAAATCGACGTCGAAATCCTCCGGCCGCACGCCGTGGAGCTGCGCGAACGCCTCGACGTGATCCCGGACTTCCTCGCGCGAAAATGCCCGAACCGAGAGATCCGTCATGGCTCCTCAGGCGCGGTGCAGGCCCTCACGCAGGCGGCGCTCGACGCGGAACGTGAGGAGCGCCCGCGCGACGGGGGAGAGGCGATAACGATCCCGCAGGCTGCGCATCGACTCGCTGATCACGTCGCGATACATCCAGAAGATCGACGTGGCGTCGTTCCGCGCCGGGCCGTAGCTCGAACACGCGGCCTCGTAGCCCGCCCGGCGCACGGCGCGGACCACGCGCGCGGAGAGCGAGCCGCCCGGATACGCGAACAACGTGACGGGTTTGCCGAGCAGATCCTCGAGGTCTTGCCGGCTGCCGCGCAGCTCGTCGTCGAGGCGTGTATCGTCGAGGCGCGCGAGGTCCGGGTGCGTGCGCGTGTGCGAGCCGATCGTCATGCCCGCGTCGGCGAGCGCCCGGAGCTCGGCGGGGCCCATTCGTTTCGCGCACGCGCTCTCCTCGCGGAGATGGCTCGTGGTCACGAAAAACGTCGCCGGGATCCCGAGCGCTCGCAGGATCGGCAACGCGTGCTCGTACTGGTTTCGCCAGCCGTCGTCGAACGTCACGAACGCCGAGCGGACGTCCTCCCGGGCGCCGCCGTCGAGCTGACGAACGAGGCCGTCGAGCGAGCCGAATCGATATCCTCGGCGCCGGAGCTCCGTGAGGTGGAATCGGAGGCCCTCGGGGCTGTGCCGGAACGTGAGCCCGTCCTCTTCGGCAAACCCAGGGGCCGGGCCCTCGGGCAGGATGTGATGATAAAGAAGGATCACCGCCCGATCTCCGAGGCGGCCGCGAGCGCCGCCGCTTCGGGCGCCTCCGCGTCCGCGAGCACCCGCGGCGCGAGCAGGCTCCCGACCCGCGACAAACTCGCCTCCACCATGTCGGTCACGACCTGCAAGAGCACCTCGGTCTGCGGCGAGACGTCCCCGAAATCGCTCCGGAAGCCGAATTTGAGCTCCGCGCGCGCCGCGTCGTCCCGGCCGATCGGATAACGCGCCGACACCACGTCGCGGCCGAAGGGGTCGTCGTCCTTCGGGTTCGTCCAGCGAAACGCCGTCGGCTCGCCGCCGGTCACGGGGAGGATCTCGACGAACGAGAGCTGCCCTTCGAGCGCGAAGAGCCCGAGCGCGGAGAGCACGTCGGCCTCCGATCGAGCCGCCTCGAAGCGCGCCGGGAGCCGCGGCAAGAGGCGGCGCAGGATCTCGCTGTCGCGCGAGCGGAGCCGCTCTTTTTGGCGCCGCCGCCCGTGGACCTCCTCGAAATACCCCACGGCGCGGACGAGGCCCATGAACACCACGCTGCTCGCGACGAGCGCGAGCCCCACCTGCCAGCTCCGGCCGAGCGAGATGCCGATCGCCGCCACCGTGAGCAGCACGCTCACGCCGTAAATGATGAGCACCGCGCGGCGGTGCGTGATGCCCATGTCGAGCAGGCGGTGATGAATGTGGCCGCGGTCCGGCGAGAAGAGCGGCCGTCGCTCGAGCCAGCGGCGCACCATCGCGAAGAGCGTGTCGAAGATCGGCACGCCGAGGGCGACCACGGGCACGAGCAGCGAGACCGCGGTCGAGGCTTTTTGCGTCGCGCCGATGAGCGAGGTCGAGGCGATGACGTATCCGAGGAAATAACTCCCCGAGTCGCCCATGAAGATACGCGCCGGGTTGAAATTGTAGAAAAGAAACCCGATGATCGTGCCCATCATCGTGGCCATGAAGAGCGCCGGCAGTGTGCCGAACGAGAGATACGCCACGACGAAATTGGTCAGGCCCGCGAAGAACACCACGCCCGCGGCGAGGCCGTCGAGGCCGTCGATGAGGTTCACCGCATTCACGATGCCCACGATCCAGAGCACCGTGACGGGCAAGGCGAAGATGCCCATCGAGAGCTCGCCCACGAAGGGCAAGGAAATCGCGTCGATCCGGAATCCGCAGGCGAACGCGAGCACGGCCACCGCGACCTGCGCATACAGCTTGTGCAGCGCCCGGAGCCCGCGCGTATCGTCGATCGCGCCGACGCCGCAGAGCAGCGCGCCGCCCGCGAAGAGGCCGATGACCTTGCGGACGTCCTGCGTGAACGCCTGCGCGACGACCGATTGCACGAAAAAGAGGCCCATGAGCGGCGCGAAGAACCCCGCGAAAATCGCGAGGCCGCCGAGCCGCGGGGTCTCGCGGCCGTGCACGTGCCGGCCCCCGGGGCGCGAGACCGCGCCGATCCGGAACGCGAGGAGGCGCACGAGCGGCGTGAAAATCCCACTGACGAGCGCCGAGAGCGCGAACGCCGCCAGGTAGGTCCTCATGCGCCGATGCCTCTCGTCATCGCTGGATCTTGGTTGTTCGGACGTCCTTCCACATTCAAGAGCCAAAGGCGAGCGGGGGAGGTTCCTTCGACGCCTCCTGCAAGAGGGCGCGGAAGCGGGCCGAGGATACGGGACGATCGTACCGTTCGTCGAAGATCCTGCGGGCCCGCGCGCCCTTTTCGTCCCAGGCAGCTCTTCGCGTGGCCGCGTCCTCGAGCGCGCGGCAGAGGCCCTCGACGTCGCCGGGCCGTCCCGTCCAGCCGAGATCGTCCTCGCGCACCACGCGGGCGACCTCGCAGCGCGGCGGTCCGAGGTAGATCACGGGCCGGCCCGCGGCGAGCGCGCCGTAGAGCTTGCTCGGGACGAGCAGTCCTTCGAGGTCCTCGCGCAGCGAGACGAGGTGCACGTCCGCCGCCGAGAGGCTCTCGCCGATCGCGTCGTGGGGCTGGTACGGCAAAAATCGCACGTTTTCGAGGCCCTTTGCGAGCGCCTCCGCCTCGGCGCGCCGCACGCCGTCGCCGATGAAGAGCACGACGAGCTCGGGCACGTGGTCTTTCAAGCGCCGCGCGGCCTCGACGAACGTCCGGACGTCGTGCCCGATGCCGAGGTTGCCGCTGTACATCGCCAGGAATTTGCCTTCGAGCGCGTGGGTTTTTCGGAAAGGGTGGCCTTCGCGTCCGCGGGGCGACACGAGGCGACCGTCCGACCAGTTCGGCAACACGCGGATTCGCTCGCGTGGCGCGCCCTGGGCGACGAGGCGGTCGGCCATGCCGGAGGAGAGCGCGACGATGCGGGCGGCGGCGCGGTGCGTGGCGTGGCCGAGGGCCGAGAGCGCGAGCGAGGCGGGGCCGCGGGGCGCGAGGTACCCGAGCTTCGTCGCCGCGTCGGGGTAGACGTCCTGCACCCACGTCACGAGCGGCAGACGGCGTGCGAGGGCGACGAGCGCGCCGCCCGCGGCGATCATCGGCGGGGTCGTGAGCACGAGCAGCACGTCGGGTTTGGCTTCGAGCGCGGCGGCGAGCACGCTCGTCGCCCAGAACGACAGGTAATCGGCGAGGCGGCCGGCCATCGTGGCCTTGCCGAAGCGCGTGGCCGGGGGGCGGACGACGTCGACGCCGCGGATGTGCTCGCGGGTCGGAAGGGGAGGTGCACCTCCGCCGAGGTATCCGCCGCGGCTCGCAATGACCGTCACGTCTTCGCCGGCGTCGGCGAGGTCCTCGCAGAGCTCGGTGAGGAGCTGCGAGGTGGCGGCGTGGTCGGGGGCATAAAATTGGTTGACGGCGACGACACGCATGCGAAGGGATCCCGCGGGCCTCGGGCGGAGCCGGCTTGACGCTGCCCGCTTTTGGTCGTTACCTTTCGCCTCCGCGCGTCCTCCGCGCAACGGAGAAATGAATGTCTCGTCTGGTCTTGGGCATCAATTCGGCCCACGGGGATGCGTCGGCGGCGCTGGTCGGTGAGGGAGGGATCCTCGCGGCGATCGCCGAGGAGCGGATCAACCGGAAAAAACACTGCGCAGGTTTCCCGCGCCTCGCGGTGTCCGAGGTCCTGCGCCTCGCGGGGGCGACGCATCGGGACGTGACGGACATCGCGGTGGCGCGTGATCCGCGGGCGAACGTGGCGTCGAAGGTCGCGTTCGTGGCGTCGCGGCCTTTTTCGGGCGTCCCGAGCGTGGTGAAGCGGCTCGCGGTGCACCGGGAGGTCGCGACGAGCGCGGGCCTCGTGGCCGAGGCGCTCGGCGTGGCAGAGGCCTCGATCCGGGCGAAATTCCATCGGGTCGAGCATCACCTCGCGCACGCGGCGAGCGCGTTTTACTGGTCTCCGTTCGATCGGGCGACGGCGATCACGTGTGACGGCGCGGGTGATTTCGCGACGAGCCTCGTCGGGCTCTGCGAGGGCAATCGTATCGACGTCCTGCGGAAGAACCTCTGGCCGCACTCGCTCGGGGTGTTTTACACGGCCATCTGCCAGTTCCTCGGCTTCGACAGGTTCGGCGAGGAATACAAGGTGATGGGTCTGTCGGCGTACGGGGTGAATCGATTCGCCCGGGAGATGCGCCGCGTGGTGCGCTGGGATCCGGAGCAGGGGATCCGGCTCGATTTGACGTGGTTCCGGCACCACAAGACGAGCGAGGGGATGGAGAGCGTGGACGGCGCGGAGATCAAGGTCCCGCGGCTCTGGTCGGACGCGATGGCGTCGCTCTTCGGCCCGGCGCGGCGGCGCGAGGATCCGATCACGGACCGGGAGAGGGACGTGGCGGCGTCGCTGCAGACGCGGTTCGAGGAGGTGTACCTCGCGCTCGTGGCGGACGCGGTGGAGCGGACGGGCGTGCGCCAGGTGGTGATGGCGGGCGGGTCGGTGCTGAATTCGGTGGGTAATGGTCGAATGATCACCGAGGGCTGGGTGGACCGGGCGTATTTTCAGCCTGCGGCCTCGGATGACGGGACGGCCGTGGGGGCGGCGCTCTGGGTGAAGCACGGCGTGCACGGCGAGGCGCGGACGCCCGAGGTGCGGCACGCGTACTGGGGGACGAGCTTCCGGGACGACGAAATCGAGGCTGCGCTCGTGGGCTCGGGCCTGCCCTTCCGCAAGCTCGGCCGGGGCGAATTGCTCGGGGCGGCGGCGCAGGCGCTCTCCGAGGGGAAGATCGTGGGCTGGTTCCAGGGCCGCGAGGAGTGGGGCCCGCGCGCGCTCGGCAATCGGAGCATCCTCTGCCACCCAGGCTGGCCCGGGATGAAGGCCACGTTGAATGCGCGGATCAAGAACCGCGAGCCTTTCCGGCCCTTCGCGCCCGTGGTGCGGCTCGAGAAATTGAGCACGTGTTTCCGCGGTGATCACGAGGTGCCGTTCATGATCATCGTCTACAAGGTGCGCCCGGAGTGGAAGGACAAACTCTCGGCGATCACGCACGAGGACGGCACGGGGCGCGTGCAGACGATCCGGCGCGCGGAGAATGGGCTGTATTACGACCTGCTCGGGGTCTTCGAGGAGAAGACGGGGATCCCGGTGCTCTTGAACACGTCGTTCAACGAAAACGAGCCGATCGTGCACACGCCGGAGCAGGCCATCGATTGTTATCGGCGGACGAGGATGGATGCGCTGGGGATCGGGTCGTTCTGGCTGGAAAAACCGGGCGGCGAGGGGGGCTGACGGGGGAAGGGCGGGCGTGCTACGCTGAGGGTGGAGGTTCGGTCATGTCGGAGCCGGCGGGGAAGCTCAAGGTGACGATCGCCGAGTATCTGGCCCTCGAGGAGGCGAGCGAGACGAGGCATGAGTTCCTGGACGGACAGATCTACGACATGTCCGGGGGGACGCCGGATCATGGGCTCCTCGCGGGTAACGTGCTCCGAGCGCTCGGCAACCAGCTCGAAGGGCGCCCTTGCCGCGTGCACCCAGCGGACGTTCGCATCCGGGTCCAGGCCACAGGCTTATCGACCTACCCCGACGTCAGCGTCGTCTGCGGCAGGCTGCAGGTGGATCCCGAAGACAACAACGGCGTCGTGAATCCCGTCGTGCTCGTCGAAGTCCTCTCGAAGAGCACCGAAGGGTACGACCGTGGCGAGAAGTTCGCCCATTACCGGCAGATTCCCTCGCTCCGTGAATATGTGCTCGTCTCGTACCAGACGAAGCGCATCGAGGTCTATCGCCGGGCCCAGGAAGGAGCTTGGGCCCTGCACGAAGCGCGCAGCGGTTCGATCGACCTCTTATCGATTGGCTGTTCGCTTTCGGTGGACGCCGTTTATCGAGGAGCCTTCGAGGAGCCCGAGCTCGCCTCCTGACCCCACGCCCCTACCAGAATAGGTGCAACACGAGGATCTCCCGGCCTGTCGGGGTCTTCGTGTGCTCGATGCAGGGCTCTTTTTCGCTCTCCCCCGTGTGAACCAGCACGAATGCGCCATGCGCCGCCTCGACGCTTTTTAGATAGCGGTCGAGTTGCATGAGCCCTGCATCGTGAAGATTCCCGGACGCCTTTCTGGCAAGCTTTACTTCGACGACCGAGCGGACCGCCGGCGCTTCGTTGAGGCTGCCGATGAGGATGTCCGGTCGCGTCCCGTCGGAGAGCAAGGGCTGAACGGAGACCGGCCCATCGACGACGTGACCGAGCGCCGCGGCGATGAGCTGCGCGAGGATCTCTTCGCGCGCCGCGCTCTTCGCTACTTTGCCGCGAACCTTGTGGTGAATGAACTCCGCCACCCGCGAGAGCGCCTTCTCCAAAAATTGCGGATCCGACCGTGGAATCCGCGTCGGTCCCCCCGCTTCGAGCTCGTCCGCCGCCGTCTTGCTCAGCGCCGTGCTCATGCGTTGCTCGTCCACCACGTTCGCGAGCATCGCCGGATCGTCCACCTTCGCCGCGGCCGCCCGCGCCACCTTCTTCGCGACCTCTTTTGACATCCGGCTGCTCGGCGCCTCGATGCCGAGCACCTTCGCCACTTGCCTTTGCACGGCCTCCGGCGCGGCTTCCACCGCCTCCTCCGCCGCCTGCGCCAGATGCCGCCGCAAGACGCTCGGCGTCCGCTTCTTCCCGGGCACGCTGAACGTGTGCGTATAGCCGTCCTTGGCGTCGTCCGGAAATACCCTCGTATCGAGCACCCACGGATCCGCGCCCGAAGCGTACGCGTACGGGGTAATACGAACCTTCCCCGCGCGTGGAAAGAGCTCACCGAGCAGGCAGCCGTTCGGCCAGGGGCTGCCCTGGTAGGCCGACGGCGCCGCGAGCTCGACGAACCCGCCGCGCTGCGAGGCGATTCCGCGGCTCTTTTGCTGGTGCATGTGGCCGCGTAACACGATATCGAAGACCCGCTCGAAGCGGTGCTCGATGACGTCGCGCTCGAGCTCGTGGAGAGCCTCGAACGGGTGGTGCAGGAGCGCGATCGCGGCACGCGCGCCTTCGTCGGCGATACGATCGCCCGCGCGATCGATGTTCGGCTCGCCCAGCCAGAGTTTTCCTTGATCGTCGTCGCCCTGCGCGAAAAATGCCGAGTTGAACGAGGCCACCGCAATCCGCGCGCCGCGCACCGTCACGACCTCCACCGCATTCGCGCCGACGCCGAGCCCAAGCGCGCGGTCCTCCCCGAGCAGGGACCCGAGCGCCTGGCGATACGCTTCGAGCTTTTGCGTGTGGAACCGCCGGGCGTGCTCGTCCTCGAAGAATGTGATGGCCTCCTCGTCCTTGTCGAGCGTGCGCCGCAGCCACCGACCCACGTCGCGGTCGACGTCGTGGTTGCCGGGGACGACGAAGAAATGCGCCGGCGCCACGCCCGTCACGTCGAGGATACGCTGGAAGAGGTCGACCACGAGCTCGAATTCGTCCGGTTTGCCGCTGTGGGCAAGGTCGCCCGTGACGAAGACGAGGTCGAGCGGGAATCGCTCGCGGTCCTGCGCGAGGAAATCGACGAGGCCGCGCAGGACGCGGTCCTGATCGTATCGCTTCACCCGCTGCGGCCTCAAATGCAGGTCCGAGAGGTGGAGGAACCGAACGGGCGGCTCCTCCGCGGCGTCGCCGGCCGCGCGCTCGGGCAATGCGCCGACCTTTCGGGCGATGGCGACGAGCTCCGCGGGCGCGGGCAGCTCGTACGTCCGCGCGGCCCACGTGAAGAAATCGGGCGCTTTTTGCCGGAGGATTCGCTCGGTCTCGCGGGAGACGACGAGCAAGACGGGGCCCGCGAGCCGGCGCAAGAACTCGCGCTCGGCGTTCAAGAGGCCCGCGAAGGCGCCGCCGCTGAACGGGCCCCACGGCGCCGCGGAGAGCACGTAGGCGTCGGCCTCGTGCTCGTGCGTGAGCTCCGCCCAGCGCGCCGGGCCCGTGTCGACGTCACACGCGCCGAGGTCCTCGACCCGCATCGGCGCTTTTCGGAGAATACCCACGAGCAGGCCGCGGGCCTCGTCGAGCGTCGCGTCGGATTCGGCCACCACGACGAGCAGGGAGGGCGAGCCTTGCGCCAGCGAGAGCCGCGCGGAGAGCTCCTCGATGCGTGCTTCCGGGGTCATCCGGCCCAGTTCTCCATTTGCCGCAGGAGCTGCTCGACCGGGTCGGGCAGGCAATACCAGGCGATACCATTACGATATTCGATCACCCAGAGCCCGTAGAGGAGCTGCTTCGTGACGTCGCCCTGGCCTTCGAGGCGGAACTCGCGCCGGACCTTCTCCAGGACCGACAAGAATCGCGGATCGTAGGCGCGGCGGAACGACTCGCGCTGGTCGGCGATCGCGGCGGCGACGTCCTGCTCCTCGATGAACGTGCCGCGGCGGACGTGGGCCTTCACCACGCTCGATTGCAAGAGCCGCGCGAGCTCGCGGATGTTGCCGCCCGAGCCCACGATGGCGCGCTCGACGGCCTCGGGCATCACGATCCGCGGGTCGATCGGCTCGACGCGCGCCTCGACGATGCGGCGCATGATGGAGACGCCCTCTTCGGAGCGCCTCCGCGTGTTCGTGTGCGTGTCGAGATCGTAGAGACGGACCGCGGGGAGGACGGCGCTGCCCGCGTTGTTGTACCTCTCGGAGAGGACGTTGAACGTGGGCTCGTAGATCAGCGAAATGGGGATCGTCAGGATCGCCGCGCCCGGCGCCTCGACCATGGGCTTCTTTTCGTCGCCGAGGAACGCGTCGCGCGCCTGCACGGGCGGGAGTTTGTCGAGGCCGTCCAGGAGCACGACCGGCCGGTGCTCCTCGAGGTCGTCGAGCAGGCCGGCGAGCAGGTCGATCGGCTCGAAGCCGGACTCCTTGATTTGCCGGCGCAGCTCGTCGCGCAGGAGCTTGCTCTCGCGCACGGTGGAGAGCAGCCGGCGGAGCGCGGCGCCGAGGGCGTCGAGGTCGGGCGCGACGGGCGAGGAGAGCAGGCGTTCGAGGGCAGAGCGGAGCGTCTCGGTCGTCTTCTCCGAGAGCCCGAGGCCCGCCTTTTTCACCTCGGCGACGAGCTCCGCCTTGGCCGCGAGGTACATCTCCAGCGAGCCGAGGTCCTGCACGGCCGTCTGCGCTTCGAGGTCGACGAACGCGACGAGCCTCCCTTCGCGCCGGAGCCTGTGCGCGATGCTGAGCAGGAGCGTGGTCTTGCCGCAGCCGGGCTGGCCTGCGAGCAGGAGCTTGGCGTTGTCGTTCAGGTCGAGCGCGGCCTCGAGCTCGGAGCGATAACGCTCGTGGGCCTCGGGGACGTACGAGGAGCCGGGGCCGTCGTCGGCGTCGAGGTACGGCCGGTAAATCGGGTCGAAGACCTTGGTCAGGGCGCGGAACTTCGCTCGGGGATCGGGGCTCATGCGAGAACCTCCGAGGAAATTAGCGGCGCCTCGGCCGGGGAGCAAGCGGGCCGCACGGTCATGCCCCCGGCTTCTGCGCGACGAGGAGCTGGATGTCGCCGATCTGCGTGACCACGCTCTGCCGTCTCCGGCTCCACGCGCCCGGGTCGAAATGGCGGAGCGCGCGCCCGAGGACGGCGCCGACGAGCAGGTTTCTGAGGCGCCGCGCGACGTACCGCGGGGCCGAGCGTTCGAAGGAGGGCGTCGAATGGACGACGTCGAGGCCCGCCGCCCAGACGAGGCGCGAGAGCGATCCGTACGAGAACACGTGAATGTGCTCGGGAGGGCAGAACCAGTGTGAGCGCGCCGCGACGTGGCGCTCCGAGGCGTCGCCGCAGAGGGGCGTGTCGCAGAAGAAAAAGCCGCCGGGTTCGAGGACGCGGCGCACCTCGCGCATCGCGGCGTGGGGGTCGCGGACGTGCTCGATCACGGCCCAGGACGTGACGGCGTTGAAGCTCGCGTCCTCGAAGGGCAAGCCGCCCTCGGCGTCGAGGTTGCCCGGAAAAACCCGTACTCCGGGCGGATATTCCTTCCGAACGGAGTAATCGCAGCCGACGGCGTCGAAGCCTGCTTCGAGGGCCTGCGCGAGGAACCCGCCCTCGCCCGAGCCGACGTCGAGCAGGCGGCCTCCGGGGCAGTACCGGCGAACGAGCGCGAGCTTCGCGGCGTGGCGCTTCGGCATCTCGCGGGCGAACCGCTCGGCGCCCATGCCCGCCGTGTAGCTCTCCGAAAAACCAGCGTAATGCCGGGCGAGCTCTTCCACCGTGGGCAGGACGAGCGATTGCACGGTGCCGCAGGTGGCGCAGCGGAAACATGCGATCTCGTCGAACCACTCTTCCGCCGCGCGCGCTCCGCAGATCCGGCACGTCGGGGCCGCATTGCTTTCGCTCGTCGTGCTCATCGCGCCGCGGAACGTAGCGGCAGGGCGCCGCGGGGGCAAGCGCGTGGTTTCATCGTACACGCAGCCGATCGAGCCGCGGGCCGAGGGCCGCGAGCGCCCGCAAGGCGAGGCTCCCGAGGAGCGGCGGCCGCGCGCGGGCCGGGCCCTCGGCGATCGCCCGCGCGACGGGCAAGAGCCGCAGAGGATCCTCGTCCCGCGGAGGCCCCCGCCGCACCTCGCCCCGCGTATACCGGAGGAGCGCCGCGCGCAGGGATCCGGCGTCCTCGACGACCTCGACGCGCCCTTCGTCCCCGAGGGCGGCGACGATCTCGAGCTGATGGTCGTTGACGATCTCGCCGAACGCCGCGCGGCGCGGGGCGACGATCGGGCGGTGGCCGCGGCGAATGGCGTCCGAGAGCGTGCCGACGCCCGCATGGCAAATCACGACATCCGCGTCGTTCATCTCCCGCTCGAATTCGGCGCGCGAGAGGTGCTCGCGCGGCGTGAGCGCGCCGGGACGAACCCGGCTCGGGCCGCGCTGGCAAACGCCCTCCACGGGGACGGGCAGCGCGGACGTGGCCTCGTCGACCCAGCGGAGGAGCCGGTCGAAGGGGACGAGCGCATTGCCGACGGTGACGAAGATCCTCATCCGAAATGAATGCTCGCCTTCTCGGCCCGCGGGAAGAACCACGCGAGCGTGTCCCATTGATAGAAGAAACGGTGCGCGAGGGGCGCCATCAGCCGGCCCGTGAGCGTGGGGCGGACGATCGCCGCGGCCGTCTCGACGAACACGACCCGCGCCCGCGCGCCGATCCGCGCGACGAGCGCGACGGGGACCGCCGGGCCCGCGCCGGCCGAGAGGACGATGTCCGGATCCTCGTGGCGCAGGATCCGCGCAGCTTCGAGCAGGTTGAGGAGCACGCGGACGTCCCTCTCGGCGTGGGCGATGCGGTAGACCCGGACAAACGGAAAATCGGGCAAGGGGGCCTCGTCGTTCAGCACGAGGACGACCTCGTGGCCGGCGAGGACCGGGGCGAGCTGCATGATCTCGGTCAGGTGACCGCCGACCGACGAGACGACGAGGATCTTCACGGCCGCCTCCCGCGCGCCACGATGTCCTCGTAAGCCCCTCGCATCTGTTTTGCAATGGCATCCCAGGCGAACGCCGCGGCCACGGCGCGCCCCGCTTCTCCCATGCGCCGGGCCCGCCCGCGGTCGTTCAGGATGGCGAGCAGGGCCTCGGCGACACGCTCGGGCGTGTTCTCGACCCAGAGCCCCGCGCCGCGCTCCTCGAGGATGCTCCAGGGGCAATTCTTGCTCACCACGACGGGCGTCCCCGCGGCGAGGGCCTCGGCCACGACGATGCCGAAGTTCTCACCGTGCGAGGGCAAAACGAGCGCCGCGGCCGAGGCGAGGAGCGCCTGTTTGTCTTTCCCGTACACAGGCCCGAGGAACCGCACGCGGGGGCGCGGCGTGGCGCGGGCGAGGAGGGCCTCCACGCGCGCCTGCTCGCCATCCTCGTCCGGGCCGGCGATGAGCGTCTCCACCTCGGGCATCACGGCCGCGACGCGGGCGAGGGCCGGCACGAGCACGTCGAACCCCTTGACGGGGTGGATGCGGCCCAGAAAAACGATCCGCGCCCGCTCGCGCGGCACGTCGGGGAGCGACTTGGGCAGGTCGACACCGTTTGGCACGACGAACGTGCGCGCGCCGGGCACGTGCCGCAGGATCTCGCGCGCCTCCTCCTCGCTCGTCGCGTGGACGCCCGCGGCGGAGAGGACGTTCCTTCGCTCGACGAGCTCGAAATACGGCGCCTTTTTCCAGCGCTTCGAGCCGAGGGCCCAGGGCATGAGCGTGCCCTGCGGCGAGAGGACGGCGGGCACACGCGCGCGCCGCGCGAGGGCCATGGCCGCGGCCGAGGAGAACGAGAAGAGGGCCGTGACGTGGACCAGATCCCATTGCTGGATTTCCCGCGCGAGATGCACCGCGAGCGGCGCCGAGAACGCAAATCGGGTGCGCGGCCTGCGCGGGAAATAACGGACGGGGACCCCCTCCGCGAGAGTCTTCTCGGCGCGGGGCACGTCGAGATTCCCCGGCCCGTCGGCGTCCGTCGTGACGACCTCGACCGTCACGCCGAGGCCGAGGAGGCGCTGGCAAAGGCGGAGCACGCCCTCGATCGGGCCGCCATACCGCGTCGCGGGCCAGAAGCTCGGAATCACGTGGAGGACGCGGAGGGACATCGAAGCACTAGCGGAGATCAGCGAGGATCTTCTCGAGCCTGTGGCGATACGTGTGCTCGGCGAGGGCGCGGCGCGCGCCGGCCTCGCGGATCGGGAGCATGTCGGCCGGGAAGCGGCGCGCGTGTTCGAGGTGGCCCCAGAGCTCCTCGTACGTCTCGAAGGCGAGCACCTCCTTGCCCGGCTCGAAACATTGCAGGAGCGTCGGCCGGAACTCGACGAGCTCCAGGCCGCCCGCGCCCGCGATCTCGAAGGCGCGGCAATTGAGCGAGTTGCCCTCCGCCAGTGCGAACGTGTTGAGGCAGACCATCCCCGAGCCGAACACGCGGCTCTTCTCCTCGCGGACGACGTATTTCCCGGAAAAACTCGCCCGGATCTCCTTCGCCGACCAGGGCGGCGGCTCGGCGCCATAGAGCTCGAGCCGCGCGCCGTCCCGGAGCAGGCGCGAGAGCACGGCCTGGCGGAACGCATAATAGTTCCCCGCGACGACCACGGCGTCGCTCGTTTGTCTCGCCAGGGGCCGATGCCAGCGCGGGTTCATCGCCTCGTGGAGGAGCGCGGTCTCCTTGCCCGCGAGCCGGAGCTTCTTCACGGCGTCCGGGTCCTTCACGTAGACCTTGTCCCAGAAGGGATTCACGAGCCCGAACCTGCGGCTGTTCGCGGGCGCGTCGCCCCACCATAAAATGCGGCGCCCAGGGACGATCGCGCCGAGCTCGTCGAGGATCTCCGGGTGCACGTCCCAGGTGAGGGCGAGCAGGACGTCCGGGCGGCGATCCTTGGCGAGGCGGAGCAGCTTGCGATCCTGCGGCAAGGGCGCGTCCCCGAACACCCGCTCCTCCACCATCCGGAGCGCGCGGCGCGGGACCGACCAGTAGGCGGCGTGATCGACCTCCGCCGCCCCGAGGACCTCGTGGCCCATTTCGACGAGGGTTTCGGCGACGTTGTCGGCGAAGCCGTCCGCGAATCGCGGGCCGAGGACGAGGATACGCACGGCGCTCAGGCTCCCTTCCGCAACCGGAAGAGCATGTCGGACGAATAAATCCCCCCGCGCGAGGCCCCGTTCTCCACGAGGAACCACGCCGCGATCGCCCCGCGCATCATTTGCCAGGCGGCGTAACGGATCGCGCTCTTCACGCCGTACGGCACGGGGCCACATTCGCGAAAATCCACGCCGTCGCCAAAGCCCGTCATCGCCGCGAGCTGCGTGATGCTGTTCGGCGTGAACGCGATCTGGTGCGTGATGTCCCAGTAACGCGCGGCGGCGCCGAAGGGAGAGACGGCGTTCGGCACCATGCCCACGAGCGCGCCGCCGGGGCGGAGCACGCGGCGCGCCTCGCGGAAGAAGTCGACGAGCCGCTCTTTCGGCAGGTGCTCGACGATGTTGAAGGCCGTGAGGAAGCCAAAAGAGCCATCCGGTTGCGCGGCGAGGTGGTCGACGACGTCGCCGAGGACGAGCTCGCCGCGCACGAACTTGCGGGCCTCGTCGAGCTCCTCGGCGCAGAGGTCGACCCCGTGCGTCCGGTCGAACCCGCGGCGTTCGAGCGCGAAGATGAGCTCGCCGCAGCCGCAGGCGAGGTCGAGGCACGGCGTCTTCGGATCCGCGGGCAGCCACGGGCCGAGGCGGCGCAGGAGGCCGGCGGCGCTCGTCTCGTAGTACCGGGCGGTCGGGCGGTGGCCACGCGAGGCCGTCGTCTCGTAGTAACGCTTGGTGATGTCGTCGAGCGACGCCATGTGCGACCCGCATGGTGATGAACCCGCGGCGCCAAAGCAAGGGCGCGCGAGCGGATCAGCCCGCCGACATCTCGCGATACTGCGCCACCGTGAACCGCGCCCAGGCGCCACGCGCGTCGCGCAGGTGCACGGCCACGGGCTCGAGCGCGTCGAGCGCGCGTGGATGCAGCTTGCACTGGAGCGAACGCGCGCCGCGCCGATCCACGGCGAAATCGGGCGGCGTCTCGGCTCGGGCCGGCTCGGCCGAGGCCGCCGGCTTCGCGTCACGCCCGCCCTGCAAGGCGCGTGTCGTCCTGAGCTCGAGCACCGCGCCCGAACCCGAGAGGCCTCCGCGTCCGGATTCGAGCGAGGTCGACGTCGGGAAGACTGCGCCCGTACGCTCGTTCACGGTGGGCCGGACCCCCGACCGCAGAAGCACGTTGAGCCCGGCGTACGTCGTGGCGTGATAAAGCGACGAGCCTGGCGCCAGCGTGAACGCGCCGTTTTTCCCGACAGGCGCCGCCGCGCGTTGTGCGGACGTCGAACCGTTCGTCCTCTGCACCGTGGCCGGATGCGGCGACCTCTCCTTTCGCGCGCCGCCCGGCGCGGCGGCCTTCTTCTGCACCGTGGCCGGATGCGGCGGCCTGCTCGGTCGTTTCCCGGGCTGCGCCGTCGTT
Organism: Polyangium spumosum; assembly: GCF_009649845.1. Lineage (NCBI taxonomy): Bacteria > Pseudomonadati > Myxococcota > Polyangiales > Polyangiaceae > Polyangium > Polyangium spumosum. Next base: position 417,741 of record NZ_WJIE01000003.1, on the reverse strand, counting down.
TTCCTCTGCACCGTCGCCGGGTGTGGCGCCCGCTGCTTTCTCCCGTCGCCCTCTTCGCTCGCCATCGCCGTTTCCTCCGCCGCTCAGAATGTACTTTATCGCAGCTTCTCGTACACGTCACGTGGCCCGCGCACGGCGCCGCTCACCGGCGTCTTCACGTCCGCCGCCCGGAGCACGTCGAGCGCGAAGGCCGAGCATTGCTTCCATTGCAGGTTGAACCGGTGCCGCCCCGACTGGTATTCGGCCACCTTGGACATCGCCGCCTGCGCCTGCGCTGCGTCGATCGTATACTCCTTGACCCGCACCCCTGGCTTCTCGAATGCCGACCTGTCGTCGTGCACCACGCCCGGGACGCCCGACATGAGCTTGCCGAGGTCGCGGTGCGGGTCGTACTCGCCGTAATCCCGGGGAGAAAAACCCCAGGCGTGCCGCTCGCCGCCCGGCTCCTCCAGGGCCACGAAGCTGTGGCCGGAGAGGGGCTCCGGCAAATGCTGGTCCTCGTGCATGTACGTCCCGAAGATGAGCCGGTAGTCCGCGCCCTTCGCCTGCGCCGCCCGCATTTGCAGGCGACCGACGCTCTCGGCCGGCGGCCCGAAGGCGGGGAAGGGGCGCGCGCTCGCCGCCATCTTCGGTTGCCCCGTGGCCACGGCCTTGCCCATGCGATCCGCCTCGGCCTCGAGCTCGAAATCCTGCACCACCGCGATCCCATCGCCGAGCGGGTTCGCCACCCGCCCGTCGCGCTGCTGCACCACGTGCGTCAGCTCGTGCCCGAGGAGCTCCTGCCCCCGCACCGTGTGTGGCTCGTAAAACCCGGGCGCGAAATGGATGTCGGCGCCCAGCGTGAACGCGATCGCCCCGATGGACGCCGCTTCGCCGCCGACGTGGACGCGCACGTCGGTGAAATCGGCGTCGAAGAAGCTCTCCATCTTGCGGAGCACCGAGGGCGGGAGCGGCTGCCCCTCGCAGGCCTGCTTGCCTTCGAGGAAACCCGCGGGCGGCTGGAACGCGTGTACGCCCGAGGGCTGGGCCGCGCCGGACGCGGCCGATTCATCCGCGCCGCGCCTCTGCAATGCGGCGCCGCCGCGAGGCGCCGTCGCGGCGTGGGGCGGACGCAGGGTCATCCCCCGCGGCTCGCTTTTTCGTTGCGTCACGGTCGCCGGGTGCGGGGGGGCGGAGGGGGCGCTCCGCTGGATGGCTTTTGCTGCGTGCGGCGGCCTCGTCGCGTGGGGCCGGAAGAAGGCCTGCGCCAGCATCGACGCGGGGATTCGATTGGCAGGATAACACGCCTGGATGACGCGGTGTTTCGGGCTCATGGCGTTCGCGTCCGGGAAGCGCGGGAGCCGGGGCCGTGCCCGGGGCCCGCCGGGGCCAGATGAGATTGAACGTACCACCGCACGCGGCGGACCAGCAAAGGAGCAGCAGGTTCGGGCTCGCCCCGGAGCGTCACCGTGCTCGCGGCGAAGAGGAGCAGGACGAGCGCGGGCAATACGACGAGCGCCGGCCGAAACCGCTGCAACAGGGCCTTTCGTGCCTCCGCGCGACGTAAAAGCTCCACGCGTCGCGCCTCCTCGCGCCGCGCGCGCGCCTCCGCGAGCGCCTCCTCGCCCAGCGTCCGGTCGACGAGATACACGAGGCTCGCGGCCGCGCTCCGATGCCCCAGCGGGTCCTCCACGTTCGCGGCCACGGAAAACCAGAAATCGTGCTCGGGCCATCGCGCCCGCAAGAAAAGCGCGATGTCCGAGGCGAGGGCCGACACCTCGGCGTCCACCGCCGCGGCCTCCGCCCGTCGCGCCTCGATGTGCGCGGGGTTCGTCAGGGCGCCGCGATCGGCTGGCAACATCCGGCCATACCGCGCAAAGAGCTGATCCCTCGCGGCCGCGTCCTCGTCGTCCGAGCTTCCGAGCGCGACCAGATCCGCGTACTGGATCTGCACGGCAATGGGGATGTCGCGGGCATCTCGGCCCAGGCGCGCCGCGAATTGCTCCACGAAGGCCATCGCGGCGTCGAGCCGCGCCTGCACCTCCGGGAGCTGCGCCGCGACGGGCTCGGCCGTCCCTTCGCCCGCGGGGAAAAGCTCTCCATACGCGGGCACGAGCGACGGAAACACGTGCCCCGAGACGACGCCTTTTCCGCGCGGCGGCGCGGGCGGCGCCACGCATAACACGATCCCCCCGACGCGCCCGGCCCGCGCCTCCAGCGTATCGCGCAGCGCCCCAGCCTCGTCCCGCGCGGCGTCCACGATCGCCCCCGGCACATCGAGGACCCGCACCGCGCGCTCGCCGATCTCGACGCGGTGCTCCGTCACCGCCGCCGTCGGCGCCGGGCTCGCCCCCGTCTCCACGCGCGGAGGCCCGATCCCCTCGGCCGTCACCGGCGCCATGCGGGCATACTGGCTCCACCGCATTCGCGTCCGGGTTTTTCCGGACCGACGCCAGCCGACGAGCAGGATCGAAGGCTCGTGATCTCGATCCGGCGCGGAGCTCCCGCTCATGTTCGCCCCTCGGCGATCCGCGCGCCGAGGGCGCGGAGGGCAAACCCCGTCACGCGCGCCCGCTCGCCCTTGCCGATCCACTCCACCGCGGGCAACCCCTCGATCTCCTCGGGTCGAATGCGGTCCGTCAAGAAATGCAGCCCCTGGTTCGACGAGCCCCGCAAGGGCAGCCGCGCCGCGTGATCGGCCTCGTATCGGCCGTCGATCAAGAGATCGACCTCGGCGAGGAGCTCTCGGGCGTGTGGCCGCACCTCGGACGTGATCTCGTCCCGGGAAAAACCCGAGAACACCACGACGTCCGCGCCCTCCGCCCGGAGCGCGCGGCAGAGCGCCGCGAAGCCGAGCGCCTGCTCGAACGGCTCGCCGCCGCTCAACGTGACCCCTCGCAAGTCCGGAAACGAGCGCACCCAGGACGCGGCCGATTTCACGGTGCATACGCGCCGCGGCGCCTGTCCCCACGTGTGCGGGTTGTGGCAACCGCGGCACCGGAGCGAGCAGCCCTGCGCCCAGAAAACAGCGCGTGCTCCAGGGCCGTTCGCGCGCGACGGCGCGACCGCGTCCGCGAGGTTCAGCAAAAGGTCCGTCACGACGAACCGTGCCTCCCCGTCACCGTCACGTTTTGCAGGACAACCTCGGCGCCGCCCGCGCCGTCGCCGCCCGCCGGCCACAAGGCGCGCCCGTCCTCGGCGTAGAGCTCGGCCTCGACGCCTTGCGCGCGGAGCGCCCCGAGCACGTCGGCATACCCCCCGTGCACACAGGCCGGGCCGTCCCACTCCGCGGGCCCGCGCATTTCGATCGCGTCGATCTCCGGGAGCGCGGCCCACGACACGAGGTGCTCCGCGATACGCGCGAAGACGCCGTGATCGTCGGAGAGCTCGGCGACGAACGCGCCTTCCCGCGCCTCGAAGCGGACCTCCGAAGCCCGGAGCCCCGCCGCCTCTCCGCCCTCGCAAATCGACACCACCCGCGCCCGCGCTCGCGCCGCGAGGAGCGCGTCGAGCTCGCCGAGCAGGCCCGCGATATGCGCGGCGCTCTCCTCGACCCTTCGTCCGGCCAAACCTCGCAGATCGTCCGCGAGGCCGGGCCGAAACGCTTCGAGCTGTCCCTGCCATTCGGGCGCCGAGAGCACGGCGAGCGCCCGCGCGAGCGCCTCTTGCCGGGCCGCGATCGCCTCCTCCAGCGAGCGCGGCGAGGCACGCAGGGCGAGCGCCTCCACGGCGCCGATGCGCGCGGCGTCCGGCTCTTGCGTGAATTCGGTGAGTTCGCGTCGGGCCTGCTCTGCCTCTCGATCGAGGGGAATGCCGAGCGCCCCGCAAGCCGAAAACAGCCCGAGCGCCCGCTCGGCGCGCCGGAGGCAGGCCTCCACGGCGGCCGACCTCGGCAAGACGGCCTTCGAGGGCGGCTTCGAAGCCTCCACCTTCGAGGCCTGCTCGGTTGCCTTCTTGGCTCGTTCGGCCGCGGCCCTCCGCAGGGCCTGCTCGTCCCGCTTTCCTGACCGGATGCGCAGCGATTTCACCCCGCTCATGGCCCTAGCTCCCTTGCCAATCGATCTGGGCCTCGATCCGCTTCAATGCTCCATCCTCGCCGCTGTCGTCTCCGGGCGGGGAAGGAGGCGCTTCGGCGGGGCGGGGGAGGGGGCGGGGCCGCTTCGCGGGCGGCGCAGGTGGTCGGAGGCACGTGTATTCGAAAATGGGCGCCTGCCCGCAGCGGAGGTCGTGCCGGTGCGTGACGAGCCAGCCTTCGAGTCGCCGCAGGAGCCCATCCCGATCCTCGGGGTCGAGCCGCGGCCCGCCGGTCTCGATCTCCCATTGCGTGAAGAGCGACGCGGCGAGCGCGGAGAAGCTCTGCCGGCGGTCCAGCGTGAGCTCGCAGAGCGCAGAGCGTCCCTCGTCGCGCGTCGTTCGAATACGAAGGGTGACCAGCATGCGGGCCTTCCGGTCGGGCCTACCCCGCCGGCGGGACGAGGGTACCAGGCGCCCCGAGGGCAGGGCCAAGAAGGTGGCGAAGGCGCGGATCGCGTGGTTGTGCCGTCCGAGGGATTCGCGTACGATCCACTCGAAATGTCGCGCTTTCCCCGCCGATGGGCCCTCGTCGCCGCGTTCCCCCTCTCTCTCGGCATGGGATGCTCGCTCATCCCGCTCCACGTGCAAACGAGCGGCTTCGGAGAACCCGAGCCGGTCCCGCTCCCCGCGGAGAATCGCGCCCAGCCGGACGCGCAGGCGCGAGAGGCGCAAGACAAAGAGGACGAGCGCGCGGAGGAGCTGAAGGACGAGCTCGCGTCGCTGCGCGCCAGGATCGCCGAGGGAAAAGATCCCGTCGAAGACGCCCGAGGCTTCGCCGAGCGTGTCATCGAAGCACGCGGCACGAAGGCCGCGAGGCGCGGCGAATTCGAGGTGCCGAAGCTCGAAATGGAGGCTCTGGGCTACCTCGACGATGCGATCGAAAAGGCTCCTTCGCTCGAGCTCTTCGACCTGCTCGTTGATGTCGCGAAGCTCCCCGAGGCCGACGCCGTCGTCCTCCGGGCCTGCCCCCGCGTGAGGTCGAAGGTCCCCGCGGCCGACGTTCATTCCTTCGTGGGGGAGTGCCTCCATCGCGCGGACGATGACGCGAAGAAGCTGAAATGGCAAAACGCGGCTGGCGACGTGGCCCGGTTCCGCAAGGCCGAAGCCGAGCGTGTCGCCGCCGAGGCGGCCGCCCGGGAGGTCGAACGAAAAGCGCAGGCGAAGACCACGCGTTACGTGTCCGCCGCGGTCTTCGCCTCGGGCCGCTGCAAGTTCAGCAATTGCCTGAAGGACGGCTGGACGGCCTCGACGCCCGAGGGCGACATCGACGTGCGTTGCTCCTTCGGCGACTGCCTGAAGGACGGCTGGGAGGCGCGTTTCCCCGATGGAACGACGGCGCGCACGCGCTGCTCGTTCTCCAATTGCATGAAGGACGGCTGGGAGACGAGCTTCCCGGACGGGACCACGGCGCGCACGCGGTGCTCGTTCTCCGATTGCATGAAGAATGGCTGGGATACGGACCTGCCTGGTGGTGAAACCGCCCGCACGCGGTGCTCGTTCTCCGATTGCGGGAAGGACGGCTGGACCACGGACCTGCCGGGCGGCCGGTCCGTTCAATGCCGCTGCAACTTCCAGAAGTGCTTCGTGGACGGCGCCACCTGCAATTGAGGCCTCTTCGCGGAAAACTTGCCCCGCGGCGAGCGTCCTGCTCGTCTGCCCCGGCGCCGCATGGAGATCCCCGCCCTCGTCCAGAGCCTCGACCTCTCCCGCGAGGATGACGTCCCCTCGCTCGGCTGGCTCGCCGAGAGCTGCGCGTCCCCCGATCCCTTCTGGTCCGACCTCTTCGCGTTCGCCTGCGAAAAGGGGCCGCCGCTCCGGAGCCGCCCAGGAAACCCGCAGGATCTCTATCACGACGCCATCTCTCGTCACGTCGCTGCGGGTCGGCCGGCGTTTGTCTGGTATGAACGTTCCGCGCCGCGTTCGCTCTCGTTCTCGGCGATCGACGCCCGCGCCTCCGCGTGCGCCGCCGTCTGGGCGCAGCGCGGCGCCAAGGCGGGCGCGCCGATCGCCCTCGTCCTTCCCCTCGGCCCCGCGTTCGTCGTGGCCCTCGCCGCGGCCTTGCGCCTCGGCCTCTGCGTCTCGATCCTCGAACCCGCGGGCGAACACGCGCTCGTCGCGCGCCTCTTGGCCCTCGCGCCGGCGCACGTCGTCTTCGATCCCGATGATCCACCGCCGCTCGGCGATTTCGACAAGCTCGCCTTGCCCCTCGTCGAGGGCGGCCCGGCCTTGCGCGCCCCTCCGTATGCGTACGCGCCCGACGAACCTTGCGCCCGGCTCTTCTCCCCGCTGCGGGCGCCGGTGCTCGTCCCCGTCGATCTCCCCGCCGCGCCGGCGCTCGAGAACGCGCTGCGGGACGCCGTGTTCGCCTATCGAATCGGCCCGGGCGACGCCCTCGCGGCGCCGGGCTTTATGATGCAGCAACACATGCCGGCCCTGCTCCTGTCGACCTGGCTCGCGGGCGCGACGTTTCACCATCTGAAGATCTCTGAAATCGAAGAAGACCCGAGCCTCCTCGAAAAAGCGCCCATCACCACGCTCGGCGTCTCGCCTGCCCTCGCGGCCCACCTCCGCGGGAGGCCCGCGCGCCTCTCGCGCCTCCGCCACGCCTTTCGTAGCGTCGACGAGCCGCTCGACTGGGTGGTCCACAACGATTTCGTCAAAAAAAACGAGCTCGCTCGGGTCCTCGTCGGCAATGTCCTCGTCGACGCGGCCTCGGGCGGCTGCCTGCTCTTCTCGACCCGCCGCCCCGGCAGCAGCAGCGCCCGCGCCTTGCCCGCGCCCGGCCGCCCTTACGCCCTCCTCGACGCCGGCGGCAGCGGCGAGCCCGCCGTGGGCGGCACCGGGATCTTCGTCCCCTCGCCGGAAAAAGAAGGATTCTTCATTCTGGCCAAACTCGGGACCGAGTTCCTGTATGGCTCGACCCTGCTGCCGCGCCGCGCCGCGCGTGTCTATCCGGCGAGCGAGGTCACGGCCCGCGTCTCCATGCTGCCCGGCGTCGCTGGCGCCGCCGTCGTGCCCGTGCCCACGGGAGAGCCGGGCGCCGGCTGGGCCTTCGTCCTGCTCGTCTTCACCGGCGCGAGCGGGGCCTCCGACAAGGAGGTCCAGAGCCTCGTCTCCCGCACGATCCGCGCCGATCTCGGCGAGGATTTCCTCCCCGAGCGGGTGGACGTCTTCCCCCTCCACCCGCGGCGCGTCGGTCAGGAAGTGGACCTCGACTGGTGCCATCGGCAATACTCCTCGGGCACCCTCCTGCGGAAGGCGGGTAGCCCCGTGTTTCGTGACCTGACCTCCCTCCGGGCGCAGTTGCTCGGGGACGCCTAGTTCGTCCCGACATACACGTCCGGTCCGCGGCCTTCGATATGCTCGATCCGAACCTCGTCTCGCGCGCCCTCGCCGGCCCTGGAATGGATGCGACCTCCGCGGCCGTCGACGACACGTTGCGCCTCGCCCAGGGGGGCGAGCTCCGCGCCGCCGCCGAGCGCGCCGCCCTCCTGATCGAAGACGGCGCCACCGACGCTCGGCTCGTCGCGGCCTTCCTGCTCGGCGTCTTCGCCGAGCGTGGCCCCTCCGCGTTGCCCGAGATCCTCGCGATCACGCGATTGTCGCTCGCGGAGGGTTTTCGCGCGCTCCGCCCGGAACAGCGCAAGGCGCGCGTCGCCGACTCCGCCTTCACGCTGCTCTTTCGAGGGATCCGCGCCTCGATCGATTTCCACGAGGCCAAGCGTGACGCGACGTGGAAGACCTGGGCCGCCACGATCCCGCGCGATTTGCCAGCGAGGACCGCCGCCGAAGCCGAGGCGGCGCTCGGGGCCCTCACGGCCGCGATCGAATCCTCGCTCTGCGTGCGTGAGCTCGCCGCGCTCCGCGCGCGCACCGAGAGCGTCTTCCAGCGAATGCCGCCGCCCCCTCCTGCGCCTCCGCCCGCCCCGGCGGAGCCGCTGCCCGAAGCGCCCTCCCTCGCGCCGATCGAGGAGGAGGCCGCGGCCCCTCCCGAGGCCGAGGAGCCGCTCGCGCCCGAGTCATTGTACGACTCCGAAAAACCAGTTCCCAGCGCGCCGCCCGTGCGCACCATCGAGGTCTCGGCCGCGCTCGAGCAGTTCATTCGCAAGCTCGAGGCCTTCGAGCTGCTCGTCCAGCGCGGCGAGATGGGCAAGGCCGCCATCGTGGCCCAGGACGTGCGCCGGGTCGTCGAGCGCTTCGATCCGCGCCTCTACCTGCCTGCGCTGCTCGCGCCCCATTTCCGCCTCCTCTCGTCCCACATCGGCGATATCGCGCCCCACTGGGAGGCCGAGGGCGGCCCCGCGTGGCAGGCCCTCGAACAGCTCTACCAGGTCGACCTCGACGCCTTCGTCGGGACCTGACGCATGGACGGGCCGTCGCCGCTCTCCTCCGAAATGCCGCCTGCGCCTGCCGGCGCGGGGGTCGCCGCGCTGGAGGAGGCTCTATCGCGCGCCGCGCCCGCCTTCGAGCTCCCGGCCCTCGTCGCCTTGCTCCGCTCGCGTTTCCCCGAGCGTCGCCTGCGATTTCGTAGCCACCCCTCGCTCGCGCTCGAGCCCACGCTCGTACGCGCGGTCGCGTTCGTCGGGGCCGAGATCGAGATCACGCTGAACCTCGGCCTGCGCGCGGTCACGACCCCGCTGCCCTCCTATTTCACCGAAATCTTCGCGCATCCCCTCGCGGGCCCTTCGCTCGAAGGGGTCGTCGCGCTCGCCGATCACCGCCTCCTCGGGGATCACGCCGAGGCGAGCGCGCCCGTCGAAAACGAGCGCCTCGTGCCGCGCCACGCCTCCTTGCGCCGCTCGGCATTCACGCTCGCCCGCCCCTCGTCGCCGATCACGCTCGGCTGGCTCTTTCGCAAGGTCTATCCCGAGCTCGAAGTATCGGTGCGGCGCGCCGGGCACGAGCGCCGCCTGCCGGCGCCCGACGCGCGTATCGGCCAGGCCACGCTGGGGATCTCCGCGCTCGGCGGCGAGGCGGAGGTCTCGGTGCCCGGGGTCGACGCCATTCTGGTCACGGACGCGTCGAGGACCTGGGCGGACGAGCCGTGGACCCGTGAGGCCCGCGCGCGCCTCTTCGCGCGCGTCCTGCCCGCGCTCTCCGGCGCGGCCGTTCACCTGCGCGTGTTGCTCGTCGATCACGAGGCGTCGGGCAAGCTCGTCGTCCGCGGGCCGGGCGAGCTCGGCTGGGATCCGCTTGCGAAATCGAGGCCTTCCGAGGTCCACACCTTGTTCGAGGGGCGCCCGCCCGATCGCTCGATGTGACGGCAAATTTGTCCCGACGAGCGCGCTCGTGAAACCGTATGCGCGATTGGAACCGTAAAGCCCCGAGCCCCCACGGTTCGGTCCTCGGGTTTTCTCACGAGGGGGGCCCAAGCGCATACCGGTGAAACCGGAAGGCGTCTTGTGTCGTTTCCACGACTGGTGGGGAAGGAGAACCGATCTTGAGCAAGTACATCCAGGACCAGATCTTCAAGTCCAGGCTCACCATCACCTACCGGACCAACATCACCGGCACGCCGCAGCAGGAAAAGCTGCCCTACCGGATCCTGGTCCTGGGTGAATTCGAGGGCCGCTCCAAGCGCGCGGCGGGGCTGCTCCCGGCCCTCTCCGAGCGGAGCGTCCGCTCCATCAAGCGCGGGACGACCGTCGACGATCACCTCCACGAAGTCGTCCCCACCTGGCATTTGCCGAAGGCGCTCTCGCACCTCAAATCGACGCTGCCCGGCACGGTCACGCTCGACCGTATCGTCTGCACGGTCCCGAGCGGCGCCATCGCCCGCAAGGAGCCTGGCAAGTATCCGATCACCGGCGCGGCGCATTTCGAGAGCACGCCGGAGGACAACGGCCTCAGCCGCGTCGACGGCCAGATCGTCGTGGGCGGCACGCTCGAGGTGAGCGCGATCGACGACGCGGGCAACCTGACGGTTCAGGGCGCGACGATCACGTTCTCCGGCGAGGTCGTGGGCGATACGGTCGATCCGTCGACCCGCAAGAAGGTCGGCCTCGTGACGGGCCTCTTGCGCAATCGCCAGATCGTGCTCCCCGCGGACCAGGTGCCCGCGCCGGTGGCCGACGAGAACGACGACGAGACGTCGAAGAGCCGGGTCTTCGTCCTCTCGTTCACGAAGCCGATCCCGGTGAGCGCGGAGCGCACGGTGCCCTTCGCGTCGATGAGGGATTTCTCGCCGGACGCCGTGGCAAGCAGCATCCCCGAGCTCCAGCGCCTGCGCGTCATCAAGCTGATGATGCTCGAGCTCCAGTCGATGCTGCGCAACCGCCCCGAGCTGCGGGCCCAGATGAAGCGCGCGATCGCCTCGCCCGACGGGCTCAAGGAGCTCCAGAAGTGGGCGAAGGACAATTACAAGATGCTCGAGATCTGAGGTCGAGGAACGATCATGTCTACGCAAAGAACAGCCGAAGAGCTCAAGGCGGATCTGCTCGGCGCATTCGGTGAGACCCCGGGTGATCTCAAGGAAGGCGACTCGCTGAAGCTGCTCATCAGCGAGGTCCAGCCGGCGGCCGCGCCCGCGACGCCGGACCCCGGCGCGCTCACCCTCTCGGACGATTCGGGCGCCCTCGCCCCGCTCAAGTTCGACGATCGCAACGTCAACATCAACGACGGCGCGCGGTTCATGAACGACCTCGCGGCGCTGCTCGTCAACTGCAGCGACGAGCTCACGCTCTCGCGCGGCGACGACATCGATCCCTTGCACGCCTTCGCGAGTTATTCGAATGTCGTGGAGGCGATCGCGCTCGTCGCGCAGAAGGTCGACGAGAAGCTCGGCAAGCACCTCGACGACGTCTTCCACGACGACGATTTCCAGGCGCTCGAGTCGACGTGGCGGGGGCTGCACCACCTCGCGTCCGGCGTCGAGAGCGAGGACGTCATCATCGATTTCCTCGACGGGAGCAAGGCGGAGATCGGCGCCGACGTCATCGATCACGACACCGACATCTTCGGCGGCTCGCTCTTCAACAAGGTCTACATCCAGGAGTACGATCGGTACGGCGGAAAGCCCTTCGCCACGATGATCGGCCTCTACGAGTTCGACTCGTCGGACGAGGACATCGACTGGCTCAGGGCCATGGGCCGCGTGGCGAACGCCTCCCATTGCCCGTTCGTCTCCGCGGTCTCCCCCACGTTCTTCACGCCCTGCAAGACGATGCAGGAGGTCGCGGAGATCGGCGACCTCGAAGCGGTGCTCACGCACCCGCACTTCGGCAAATACAACGAGCTGCGCGACACCGACTATGCCGCGTACATCGGGCTCGTGCTGCCGCGGTACCTCCTGCGCCGCCCCTACGGCCACGCGTACAAGCTCGAGCCGGGCAACGCCGTGGGTTACAAGGAGACGGTTCATCCGGGCCGCACCGACGACGCGAGCAATTTCCTCTGGGGCAACGCGGCCATCCTCTTCGCGAAGAACATGGTCCGCTCCTTCGAGGGATCCGGCTGGGCCCAGCACATCCGCGGCCCGCGCGGCGGCGGCATCGTCGAGGGCCTCACGGTCTACACGTACGAGAAAAACGGCTACGAGAACGTGCAGCCGCCCGTGGAGATCGCGATCCCCGATTACCGCGAGCTGCAGTTCGCCTCGAGCGGCTTCATCCCGCTCGTGCACAAGAAGAACGAGTCGGTGGCCACGTTCTTCAGCTCGCAGTCGATCAAGAAGCCGCGCACCTTCGTGGAGGACCTGAGCACGAAGAACGCGCACCTCGTGACGAACCTCGCGTACACGTTCTCGATCACGCGCATCGCGCATTTCGTCAAGCGCATGATGCGCGAGTACATCGGCAGCACGGCCGACGGGACGTACATCCAGCAGGTGCTCGCCAACTGGCTCGGCGGCTACGTCACGACGGTCGTGAACCCGGACGACCTGACCTTGCGGTTCTATCCGTTCAAGGCCGTGAACGTCACCGTGGAGCCGAAGCCTGGTCCGTTCGGCTGGTACAAGTCGATCATCTCGGTCCTGCCGCACGCGCAATTCGAAGGAATGGACGTCGAGCTCCGGCTCGAAGCGGCCCTGGGCGGGCCCTGAGACGGGCGTAAAGGGCGACAAACCGTAGAAAGGATGAGCGGCCATGCCGGAATTTCGTAAAGTCCTCGACGTTTATCAGGGCTTCAACTACAAGAAGGACAAGCAGACGTCCGTCGGATTCATCACGGAGCTGAAGGTCGGCGACACGAAGCTCACCGCCGATCTCACGTGCAAGAACCCGATGAACCCGACCGAGGACCTCGCGGTCGTCGCGGTCCTCCGGGACATCCTCTGGGAGACGGGCGTCACCGACGCGGTGTATCTGACGGGGCAGGTCTCTGCGACCAACAAGCAGAGCATCGCGCTCTTGATCTACACGTCGATGACCAACGTGCTCGTCACGTTCCAGTTCTCGGTCTACGAGTACGACCCGGTGCAGAAGGAGTATTACCTCTGCTTCCACTCGAACTCGACGACCATGAACGGGATCCTCGAGAAGCGGGGCGACGACCTGAACCTCTCGGTCGCGGACGACGCCTCCACCGAGGTGCAGTCGCCCATCAACTTCACCTTCAACACCGGTATCAAGCCCCAGCCCTCGGCGCAGTCGCTCCAGGTCGCCGTCGGCAAGGGGAAGAACTTCGCCAAGCTCTGGGGCTTGGCGCAGAGCTAGCCGGGACGAACCGTGGCGGCGCTGGCACGGCCGAAATGGCGGATCGGGCAGGTCCTGCTCCCCGAGCATTTCCTCGGTCTCGAGGAGGCGCTCTCGGCCGAAGCCGCGCTGCGCGCGGGTCATATTGGTTTGCCCCTCACCGGGATCGCGCGCCTCGAATGGAACGGCGACGACCCCAGGAGCGGCGTGCTCTGGGTCTTTGGCCTCACGGCGGTCCTGCCGGACGGCTCCCTCGTCGACGTGCCGGGTAATGCCCGGCTCAGCGCGCCGCTCGATCTCAAGGCCGCCGGGAAGAGGCGCGTCGAGGTCTTCGCCCACGTATTGCCTCCGGACGACGAGGAGAGCGCGGAGGGGGCGCTCGAGCCGCCTTCCCCCAAGGAGATCCCGCGCGTCTCTCTTCGCGTCGTGCTCTCCTGCGAGCCGAGCATGGAGGGCAGCATGGGCCGGGCCGAGCTCGGCCAGTTCGAGCTCACGACCGGGGGCCAGTTCCGCCTCTCGCCCGATTTCATCCCGCCGCTCGTGCGGATTGGGCCCACGCCTTACCTCGCGCGGCGGCTCGAGCGCCTGCGCGGCGAGCTCGCCGAGATCGAAGGCGCGCTCGACGAGCTCGCGCTCGAGGCCATCGCGCAGGGCAACTCGGCGACGTCGCTCTTTCGGGTGCGCGTCGAGGCCCGCAAGCTCGGCGCGTTGCTCGGCGACATCGATCGCGGGCTGCACCTGCACCCGTATCCCGTGTATTCGGCGCTGCGCGGCTTCGCGCTGGAGCTCGGCCTGCTCGACGAGCGCTCCGCGCCGTTCTCGCCCCCTGCCTACGATCACCACGATCTCGCCCGCGTCTTCAACCTCGTGCTCGACGAGATCTCCGCGCGCGCCCGGGTGCCTCTGCCCGAGGAGCCCGCGATCTCGTTCGTCGCCGAGAATGGGCGCCTCGTCGCGGGGGATCTGCCGCAAGAGGCCCTCGGGGCCACCGAGCTTTACGTGGTGGTCCTCAAGCATCGCACCTCGGACAAACTCCCCCTCGAAGGCACCGTCCTCTCGAGCCCGGGGCGGCTTCGCCTCGTGCGTGAGCACGCGCTCCGGGGCATGCGGCTCGTGTCTTCGCCGAATCCGCCGTTTCGACACCGGTTCGGCGGGCCGGTGGATTTTTATCGGATCGCGGGGGCGGGCTCCGGGGCGGGCGAGGACGCGCGCGAGTGGGGGGCCGTGCTCCGGGAGAAGGCGATCTGTTTCCTCATGCCCAGGGAGCTCGAAGGCTTGTCGGTGCTGCTCTCCTGGAGGCGGTCGTGATAGAAGGGACCGCGGAGGAGGCCTTCGTTGTCGTTTTACGGCAAGCTCAAGGGCGATCACGAGCCCCGGCTGGAGAGCATCGCGCGCAACCTCGAGGCTTCGCTCAACGCGAAGGGCGGGTACGCCTCGCCGGTCGAGGTGTACGGGCTCGGCCGGTACGACGGCCATTTCGCGACGAAGCCCCTGCTCGACGAGCTCTGCGCCGAGATCCTCGGCGTCGTGCGGGCGTACGAGCCGCGCCTCTGCGAGCCGAAGCTCTCCTTGAGCGGCCGCGATCGGGGCCTCTGGGTGCGTTTCTCGCTCACCGGGCTCGTCGGGGGAAAACCCGTGACGTATCACGTGTTTTTTCACAGCGTCTTCCGGAACGTCTCCGTGCGCCGCGGGTAGGCCCTGCGGGGGGAGGGGGGCCTTGAGGGAGAACCTCGAGATCTCGCTTTCGCTCTCGGTGGGGGGGACGGCGCACGTGATCCCGGGCGGCAACGTGCGGGGTTTTTCCTTGCGGATGGAGGCGTGGGGCGTCTCCGGCTCGGTCGAGTTCGTCATGCAGGACGACTCGTCCTGGGGCGGGAAATACACGGACGACCTGCTCGCGGATTTCGTGAAGGCCGACCTCGGCGAGGTTTCGATCTCGATCAAGCCGGGGCACCTCGAGACCAGCACCGAGGCGGACGACGCGGAGCTCGCGACGAGCGGGATCGTGCTCGAAAAGTCGGTCCGCGAGGAGACGACGCAGCGGGTGATGGACGAGCCGGCGGTCCTCTTCCGGCGGTACCGCGTGACGTTCGTGGACCCGGCGCAGGCCCTCTGGAGGCAACATTTCCCCTGCGCGCTTTACACGCAGAAGTCGTTCAAGGACGTGATCGAGGCGCACAAGGGCGACAAGATCAGCCTGACCTACGACTGGGACGTCGTCACGACGACGGCCTCGCAGATCTTCTTCCACCTCGACCCCGCCGCGCGCTCGAGCTTCTACGACCTCGTGATCTGGTACGTCCGCCACCGAAATGGCGTGTTCACGTTTGATCACGCGGAGGGCACGTATTCGATCAAAGGCGCCAAGGACACGAGCGGGGAGGCAAAGGAGCTGCTCCTCGACGACCTCTCGGCCATGACCTCGTTGTTCCCCGAGGTCCCGCGGTACAAGCCGCGTGTCCTGAACTCCTGCACCGAGAGCACGGCGACGAACCTCATCGACAACACGAACGCGGCCACGGGTATGGTTCGCGATACCCTGCTCCGCACCCCGATCGCGCAGGACGTCGACGATCGGGTCACGCTGGAGACGGCGCGGCCCCTCCTGCCGAAGCGCGAGGTCGAGCTCTCGTTCCGGCGTTTCCCCACGGTGCCCGTCTCCCCCGGCAGCCTCGTCGACATCTCCACCACGGGCGGCCACAGCTCGAATTTGATCGCGGCGACCGAGTCGTTCCGGGTGATTCTCCTCTCGCTCGAGGCGCGCGCCGCCGACGACGGGCCCGAGCGCACCTACGGCGACACCCGGGCGAACTTCTCGCTCGAATGCACGGCGCGGCTCGAAGAGAAGAGCGAAGCGCGTGTCCGTTTGCCCTCGAGCGTGGATCCCCGCTTCCCCGGGTTTCTCGAAGGCAAGGTCGTGAGCGCGATCGGGGCGGACACCGACATCACGTACGATTTCGCGACGGACGCCGATACCTCGATCGATCAGTACACGGTCGAGATTCCGCTCTTCGAAGATCAGGAGATCAGCGCGCCGTACGAGCCGGAGAGCGGGGCGGGGAACCTGTACCTGCCGCTCTACAAGAACCAGCGCGTGCTCGTGGCCCTCGATTTCACGAGGTCCACGGTCGTCCGGATGATCGACTGGCGCGCCGAGGCGAAGGTGGCGAAGGACGGGCAGGGGCAGCACCTCTTCCTCGGGAAGACCTCGACGAACAACACCTCCGTGCTCCACGATTATCAGGACGACAAGCCCGTCCTGCGCGTGCTCCGCACGAACGACAAGGACACCGTGCTCCTCCGATTGGAGGAGGGCAAGATGACCCTCAAGGTCGAGGAGACGGAGGGGTAGCCCGTCATGCCGCTCGTCTGCACCATCGAGATGGACAAGGCGGCGGGGATCACCCTCACGGTGGTGAACGCCGACGCCAGCATCACGCAGACCATCGTGATGGACGGGACCAAGATCGAGATCAAGGTCGCCGGCGATTCGGCCACGAGCACGATCACCCAGACGTCGGAGAAGATCGCGATCGCCTGCAAGCAATTCGAGGTCACGGCCGACGAGACGATCACCATGACCTCCACGAAGGCGTCGAGCTTCACGAGCCAGGACACGTTTTTGGTGCAGAGCACGAAGGACGCGACGATCACCTCGGACGCGAACGTGGCCATCTCGGGGGCGCAAGACGTGACCGTGGAGGGGACGACGAAGGTCGGCCTCACGGGCGCGAGCACGAATACGCTGACGCTCGAGAGCGCGGGCGCGTCGCTGAAGACGACGGCGACGCTCTCGCTCGAAGGGACGACGCAGATCTCGGCGAAGGGCGCGATGATCGAGGCCAAGGCCGACGGAATGATGAACCTCGAATCGTCGGGGATCGCGACCCTCAAGGGCAGCATGACGAACGTGCAGGGAAACCTGGTGAACCTCGGATAGGAGGGGACGATGGCAGAGGCCGAGACCTTGAATGCGCTCTTCCTCGAGGAGCTCTCCGCGCTCGACGCCTTCGCCGCGCGCCGCGAGGCGGAGGGCGCGCTCTCGCTCGGGGCCGAAGATCCCGACGTGCGCCGGATCCTCGAAGCGCAGGCCTTTTTCTCCGCGCGGACCCGCGCCGCCGCCCAGCGGGCCACGGCCGCCGCCGTGCGGCGTATCGCGGCCGGCACCCTCGACGAATTGCTCGTCTCGTCGCCCGCGTCGATGATGGTCGAATGCGTGGCCTCCGAGGAGCGGGTCGAGCCCGCGATCCTGCCGCGCGGCACGCTCCTGCGCGCCGTCTCGGCCGAGGGCAAGGTGGGGCTCTTTTCGATGATGCGGCCCCTCCCGATCCTGCCGATCGACGTCGCGGGCGCGCGGCTCGTCGAGCAGAACCGGCGGCTCTACGTGCGCATCCGCCTCCGCGCGCGGCGCTCCTGGAAAAACCCGGCCGCGCTCTCCTTTTACGTGAGGCGCCTCGACGATTACCGCGCCTCGCTCGCGCTCCACGACGCGCTCTCTCGCCACCTCGTGCGCGCCTTCGCCGTGGCGACGGCGGACGGGCCGGAGATCACCTGCCGCGCCTCCTTCGGGCCCCCGCGCGGGAGCGCCCTCGAGGACGGCGACGACCGCGGCCCGCTCGCCCGCATTCGATCGTTTTTCCACCTCCCCGAGCAGGAGCTCTTCGTGCAGGTCGAGGTGCCGCCGATGCGCGCGGCCTGGGACACGCTCGACCTCTTCCTGGAGCTCGACGAGGAGTTCCCCACGAGTTTGTCGGTCTCGAACGATACCTTCCGCCTGCACGTCGTGCCCGTGGAGAACGCGTGGGTCGATTTCGCCGAGCCGATCCTCTGGGACGGGACACGCGTGGCGGCGCCCGTGCGTTCTCCCTCGCCGCTGCTCGAAGGCGTGGAGCCCTCGGGGGTGCGCGGGGTCTACAAGGCCACGGATCGCGGGCTCGTGCCGCTCCTGCCGGCGGCGCTCGCCGCGGACGGGGATACCTACGAAATCGAGGAGGGGGACGGGACGACCACGCTCCGGCTCTCGATCGACGGCGCCTTCGAAGCGCCTCGCAAGGTGCTCGCGGAGGCGCGTTTTTCGCAGCCGGTGCTCTGGTCGGCGTCGCCGGGCAAGCTCGCGCTCGGCCTGCAGACGCGGCATTTGCCGGGCGTATCGTTCCGGCTCGTGGGCAACATGCGCGCGCCTTCGGAGAGCCCGCTCGTGCACGATCCGGCGCGCACGCTCGACGTGCTCTCGCTGCGCATGCGCCCGGCCCTCGGGCGGCGGGACCTCGTGGGGATGCTGGAGATCCTCGGCGCGAGCGGGGACGGGCCGTATCGAGGTTTCGCGCACCTCGTCGACGAGCTCGATTCACGCGAGGCGCCGGATCCGGCCCGGCGCGCGGGCGGAATCCGGCGCGTCTACAAGCTCGCGGTGAAGCAGCGTAGCCCCGAGGAGGCGCCGCTCGTGCGCAGGCTCGCGGCGCAGGTCGCCGCATTGCTCGACGCCTGGACCGAGGAGCCCGTGGACGTGGAGATCACGACGCGCCCCGTGACGGGCCAGCGCGCGCTCGCCGGAGCAAAACCATGAGCCAAACGGGCACGCTCGAACCCCGCGCGTTCGCCGAGGTCGTCGCCTGCATCGAGGATACCGGGCGCATCGTCGACGCGGCCGTGCGCAACCACAAGACCCGCGACGTCGAGGCGCTCCGCGGAAAGCTCCGGCGCAGGCTCGACGATCTCGACACGAAGCTCGACAAACTCGTCTCGCCCGCGACCCTGGAGGCCGTGCTCGTCCCGCTCGTGGTTTTCCTCGACGAACGCGTGCAGACGCGGCTCGCGCGTGAGGGAGATCCGGAGAGCCCGCCGTGGCCGCTCCTCCAGTGGGATCTGCTCGGCGAGACCGACGGCGGCGACGAGTTCTTCGAGCGCGCGGCGTTGCTCGTCCCCGAGAGCAAGCCCGAGCCGCTCGTCGTCGCGACCTACCTGCATTGCCTCGAATCTGGCTTCGTGGGGCGCCATTTCGACGATCCGCAGGAGATCCGCGCGTGCAAAGAGAGGCTCTCGCGGTGCCTGCCGCGGGGCGACGCCCCGGCCGGCGCGAGCGCCGCCCCCACGGTCCGGGCCCGGGCCGCGCTGCGGTACGGGCTGCTCGCGCTGGGCGTGGCGGCCGGCTTTCACGCGGTTTTTGCCCTCGTCGCCCTTCTGTGGTGAACTGCCGGGGCAATGGCGTCCGGAGACAAGGAACGTGAGGCGCAATCCTCGCTGCTCGCGCGATGGCGAGCGAGCGGGCGCCGTCCGTCCGCGCCTCCGCCGCCGCCATGCGCCCCGGCCCTCGCTGCGCCCCGCTCGCCGCCTCCGCCGGACGCGGCGGCCCTGCTCGCGTCCATCGAGGCCGCCGCCGCGGGCGTCGTACCCGAGACCGTGCTCGCGCCCTTCGTAAAACCCCTCCGCGAGGCCCTCGCCTCGCCCCCCGACGAGCGGGACCCGGAGGCGCTCGCGCTCGCCTTCGATCGGCTGGAGGATGTGCTCGAGGCTTTTTTCTTCGCCGGGCCACGAAGCCCTGCGGGGGGTTAAGGCGGCGAGGAGGCGCGCGTCATGCAGCAAGCCGCAGCGCAGGCCGCTTCCTTGAGCCCCTGGGTGATCGCCGCGATCGCCCTCGTGGGGGTCTTGCTGCTCGTCGTCGGCACTTTTTTGTTCCTGCGCGCGCGCAAGAAATCCGGCGAGGAGGCGCCCAGGTTGCCTTCGCCGCGCTCGCTCGGCCGGGTATGGGGCGATTTCGTGCGCCGGCTGCCGGAGAGCGTGCAGGGCGCGCCGATCGTCGTGGTGCTCGGGGAGCGTCGGGCGGGCAAGACGAGCGCGATTCAGGCGGGGCTCGCGCGCTCCGGGTCGGCCTCGCAGGTCGCGCCGAGTGATACCTCGGACGCGCGCCTCTCGATGTTCGCGGGGCAGCACGCGCTCGTGCAGGAGATCAGCGGCGAGCTGCTCGAAGACACGCGGCCCGAGGCGCGCGCTTCGTTATCGGACCTCTGGAAGCCGGTCGCGCTCCGGGTGCCGGTCGTGCTTTTCGTGATCGACGCGCGCTCGACGTCATTCACGCCCGCGGGCCTCCGGCGCCTCGGCGCGCTCGGGCGGGACGTCGTCGACAGGCTCACGTCGCTTCGTCGCGGGCGCGCGCCGCGGGTGCGGGTCGTCCTCTCGCACCTCGACGAGCGCCTCGACGGGTTTGTCCCGCTCGCGCGGGTGGCCGAGGACGAGGGCCACGCGGCGCAGACGTTGAAACCTGCGGGCCGGCGCGCGGCGGACCTCGAGGTCCTGCTCGCGCCGCTCGAGCCGTGTTTGTCCTCCGCGATCAAAACGCTCCCGGCTGCGCAGACGGCGGCGGTGACGAAGCTGCTCGCGGGCGGCGGGGGGAGCGTGTTCGCGGCGCTCGAGCCGTTCCTGGATGCGCTCGTCGGGAGCGCGACGCAGGTGGCGACGCCGGCGCTCGACGGGATCGTGGTGGCGGGTTTGCCCGAGGGCGCGGACGCGGGGATGGTGGGCGAGCCGCTCGGCCTCGACGCGCAGGTGGTGCAATCCGATTTTCATGCCCACGAGCAGCGGCGGACGCTCGGGGCGCTCGTCGTCGGGGCCTCGATCGCGGGCCTCATCGGCGGGCTTTATCTGTGGCATTGGCAGGACGTGAAGGCCGCGCCCGGCGCGGTGGAGAACTTCCTCCTGCTGCGCCCGCCGCGTCATGCGGCGCTCGACGGCGCCGAGGAGAAGGCCGGCGAGGCGCTCCGGGCCGCGCTCCGGCCGCGCTGGTGGCCCTTGCGATGGGCGTACCCGAACAAAAAAGAAGAGATCGACAGGCCGAAGACCGAGCGGGACGGAGGGGGCGCACGCGAGAGGTTCCTCCAGAAGATCCGCGACGTGTATCTCCTGCCGGCGGCGAAGGAACCTTCGCTGCCGGTGCGGCTTTACGCGGTGGCGCTCCTCCGCGCCTCGGAGGCGAACGATCTCGGCGAGCTCGCGCTGAATGAAAAAGAGACGTTCGCGCGGGTGCTCGGGGTGCCGGGGGGCGTGGTCGACGATTACGTGACGTTCTCCTATTCGCCCTGGCGAGGAGCGATCGAGGGGCTCGACCAGGGCATTCCGCGCGGGGACTGGGACGGGTTCCTCGGCTCGCTCGACGAATCCTTGAAGAAGGGCGCGGTCCCGCCGGAGGAGATCGGGGCGCTGTCCGAGAGCGCGCGCCGGCTCTCGGACGCGCTCGCGGGCGTGGACGACGCGCCCTCGCAGAAGGAGCTCGAGTCATTGCTCCGCGCGGAGAGCCCGGAGGACGCTTCCAGCCTGCTCGGCCCCGGCGGCAGCCACCAGATCCCGGACTGGGCGCAGCAGAGGAGCGAGGAGCTCGAGGGGCTCTTCGGCGAGGTGGACGGCTCGAAGGTGGAGGTGCCGAGCGCGGAGAACCGGACGCTCCGGCAGATCGTGACGGACCTCGAGGGGATGAAATGCCCCGCGGGGGACGCGGCCTCGAAGGAGACGTTTTCGATCGACAAGAACCGCGTCTATCGCGCCGAGGACTGGGACAGGCTCGTCGCTTCGAGCAAGTCGAGCGCGTACGTGAAGGCGTTCGTCGACGACGTCCGGGCGAAGCAGCGCTCACCATTCTTCGGGCCAAACCAGGTCTTCCCGGCGGTGGGCGCGAGCGACATGCCGGGGCGCGGGCCGAGCCGGCCTTTGCCGGGCCTCTACACGGCGCGGGCCGTGAACGACGAGCTCGTCCCCGCGTTCACGAAGCTCGACGGGGCGCTCACGGCGGCGTGTGTCGCGCAGGCCCAGCGTGACGAGCTCGCGCGGCTCGTGCGTGACGGGATGGATCAGTACGCGACGGCCTACCAGAGCGCGCTCTTCGCCTACGTGCAGGGCTTCGGGTTCTCGTCGGGCTCGCTCGCCTCGCTCCGCACCGATCTGCAGGACATGGCCACGCCAAACTCGTGGTTTGGCCAGTTCTGGACCACGGTGGCGGAGAACGCGGCCGTCGATCCGGGCAATGACCCGAACCTCATGATCCTGCGTAATGCGCTCCGCTCGTTTGATGCGATCGTGGCGCTCCAGCCCGAGAAGGGCAAACCCGTCAACCTCGAGAAGTATTATGCGATCCTGACGCCGCTCATCGCCTCGCTGGAGGACGGGCCGCTCGCGGCGGCGGGGGCGCCGCTCGGGGACCGCTTGCCGCTCGTGGGAAAGCTCGGTTTGTCCCTGCTCGACCCCGACCCGAAGCACCCGATGCCGCAGGTGAAGGCCTGGCTCGACGCGGCGAAGATCCCGGGCGGCGACATGCGCAGGCCCTTCCTCCTGCCGATGAACCAGGTCTACGAGTATGCCCTGACGAACGTCGAGAAGGCGGTCGACAAGATTTACAAGGGCGAGATTCGCCCGCTCGCCGCGCCGCTCTGGGCGCGTTTCCCGTTCCTGCCGACGGCGAAGACGGACGCGCCGCCGGGCGAGGTCGACGCGGTCTTCGGCGCCAAGGGCACGATGCGCCTCGCATTTAATGACGGCGTGGCGCCGGCCGCGCGGCGGAGCGACGGCGGGGCGTGGGTGGCGAAGCGCCCGCTCGATTATCGCGCCGTGGCGCTCCCGAAGGAGGCGCTCGAGGCCGGCGGTTGGCTCGACGGACTCTTGGGGCTGCTCTGGGACGAGGCGGGCAAGGCGAAGGCGCTCGCGCTCTCCGTGCGGCCGCTGCCCCTGCCCAAGGTGGAGCGGGATGATCGGGTGGCCGTGACGATGTCCTCGCTCAGCGCGGGCGAGACGACCGTCGCGGGCTTCAATCAGGCGCCGGCCTGGAAACCCTTGCCCGTGATATGGTCGACCTCGACGCCGGCCGTGGTCAGCGTGGAATGGACCGACCTCGCGAGCGGCGGGAAGACGTCGCGGTCGCAGGAGGGGACGGGCGAGTTCTGGCAGGCGCTCCGGCTCGTCTGCGAGGCGCCGGCGTCGTGGCGGGGCGCGACGCTTTCGTGGATGCTCGGCGCGCGTGTGGCCTTCGACGTCTCGTCGGATCCGTGGGAGGTGCTCCTGCCGCCGCCGAACCGCGCCTCTCGTTGCCCCTCGCGCCCGCCGCCCCCCAAGGCCGCGGCCACGCAAAGTGGACAGGCCACCGGCCCTGGTTGATACTGCGCTCGTGGCAGGACACGCCGCTCTTTGTGTCACGATCGCGCTCCTCGCCTCGGCGCTCGGGGCGGGGTGCGGGTCGTCGACGAGCTCGCAGATGGTGCTCACGCTCCGCACGGCGGCGGACGCGAATGGCGCCCGCTCGGTCTACGTGCTCGCGCGCGCGATCGACGAGAAACATTTTGGCGCGGAGTCGTACGAGTCGGTGGTCTCGCGGGTGACGTCGCCGGACGAGTCGGTGCAATCGGCGGTCGTGGTGCTGCCCGGGCAGACGAAGGTGGTGAAGGTGCCGGTGCCGGAGAAGGGGACGCTCGCGATTTACGCGCTCCTCGAGCGGCCGGACCGCGACGCGTGGCGGATGCTTTTATCGTCGCCGCCGCCGGAGAAGCTCGAGGTCCGGATCGAGCGCAGCCGGCTCTGCCGCGTCGAGAAGGCGGGTGAGACGTGTGTGCCTGCGGTGGAGTGAAGTGAGGGCGCGGCGCCGGCGCGCCGCCTGAAGGAGGCGGGCGCCGGCGCGTTATCGACTGGGATCAGCCGTCGTTCCGGTTCATCTCGTTCTCCGGCTCGGCCGTCTCGCCCGATTTCGCGCGGGTGGCGGCGCTCTTCTGGGCGGGGCCATATTGATAGGTGAAGAGGTCCTCGAGCGGGCCGAGGATCTCCGGGCCCATCGGGTCGCGCTGGCCGCGCCGCCGCGCCTGCGAGGCGATTTCGCCGAGCAGCAAGGCGAGATCGTGGCCCCGCGAGGCGCGGGTCTCGATGAGCATCTCGGTGAGCTTCTCCGCCGCGGGCACCATCGCGTCGAGCCGCCCGTGCTCGTCGGCGATATCGAGGGCGCGCTGCACGTCCCCTGCATTGAGGCCCGCGCGGTCGATCTGCGCCGGGGTGAGCTTCCTCAGATTGGCGATCGCCTTCCCGACGCCCTCGCGAATCTTGATGAACTTGAACATCTGCTCGGGGTTCACATCAACGAGGATGAGGTCGGTCGCGTCGATGTGCTTGTCGCCGGGGAGGGGGTTCTTGGGATCACTCATGGTCGGCCTCCAATGGGGTCGTTCGGGTTTGTCGTGTGGCGCCAGACGGGAGAGGTCCCGTCTCGTGCGCCGTGCCCAGATGTATTGCACGGGGTATGCCAGGGCCGAGGCGAGGGCGCGCGGAGAGGTCACGCGCGAGCGAGGCGAGGGTCTCGCGGGCGCGTCTCGGAGGCGCGTGGGCGCAAGAAAACGACGCGCGGGCAGGAGGCGAAGGCGCGCGCGCGTGACGTCGAGGCGCGCGCGCGTGACGTCGAGGCGCGCGCGCATGACGTGGAGATCGTTCGGGAATGTCGTGAAGGCGCGCGCGCGTGACGCGAGGTCGCGCGGGCAAGACCCGGAGACACGCGCGCGGGACCTGGAGACGTGCGCGCGAGACCTTCAGGTCTCGTGCAGGCGACCTGGAGACGCGCGCACGAGACCTTCGGGTATCGTGCAGGTGGTGAAGAAGCTCACGAGACGCGCGAGAATTTGTCCGGACATCTTCGGAATTTGTCCGGATTTGTCCGGATTTGTCCGGATCGTGTGGGCGGGGGTACGTGCGGAGGTGGCGGGTGGGGTCAGACGTCGAAGAAGGGCAGCTCGCCGATGAAGTCGAGCTTGCCCACGTCCACGCCGTTGTGGCGGAGGATCGCGTAGGCGGTGGCGGCGTGGAAGTAGAAGTTCGGCAGGGCCATCTTGACGAGGAAGTCGAGCCCCTTCAGGCCCTTGCCCGGCATGAACGGCAGGACGATGGTGCGGGCCTCGGCGCCTTCGAACTGCGCGGGCTCGAGGGTCTTCAGCCAGGCGATCGTCTTGTCGAGGCGGGCGCGCACCTCCTCGACGGTCTTTTCATTGTCCTCGAAGACGGGCGGCGTCACCCCGGCGAGGCGCGCGGCCGTGAACTTGGCCCCGTCGCTGATGGACTGAAACTGCCGCACGAGGGGATACTGATCCGGCGCGAGGCGCGCGCCGAGCAGCACGTCGATGTCGAACTTCTTCTGCTCGGCGAGGGCCTGGGCCTTGTCGAGCCATTTCCGAGCCTGGCCGACGGTCTGGATGAGCTGCGGAACGAAGGGATCGTAGAGGTTCATGAGGGTCTCCTTGGTCGAGGGGGAACGGGTGTAGCACGAGCGGACGGTATGCCAAAGGCGGGAAGGGAGGCGGGGGGCGGGGAGGAGCTTGGGGTGGGGATGGCGCGGGGGCGGTCGGGGTTGGTGCAGGCGTTCGCGACACCCCGTCTTGTCCGTAAACCTTCAGAGGACCGGACGGGATTCAGGTGGCTGAGGAATTCCGTTGCAGCCATAGACTGTAAATTCTAATTCGATGCGGTATTCAACTAATATCTTCAGGAAATCGACGTCGGCGTGAATGCAAAAATATGGATTGGGGGCCATGTCGTCAGGATCGATGGCAACGTCTACGCTGACGTTGCCGCCGCAGTTTGCTACTCTTCGGATTGGCTCCGAGCAATCGGTGACAAACTGAACGATCGCGCGTTGGTGGCCTTTCCAGGACGGATCGGCCGAAATGTCGCATACAACAACGCCGTCCCTCGGTCGTCGCTCGGCCCTCACATCGGGTCGGATACGCTGAATGTCTTTGAGTACCGCCTGAATGCTTTCGAAGTGCGCCGGTGGCCCGGCTACGCGCATCACTGTGTACATCATTCCCTCCTGGCCGTCGTGAACACCCCTGGCTGATCCGGATCGTCCACGCGCGCCGTACGGGTGTCCAGCAGGAGATGCAGGTAGCCCTCCGCTCCGCCGGGCGGGGTGACCTCGAACCCGAGCGGCGTCCAGTGGTCGATGCTCCAGGCACGGGACCCCCCGCGGTTTTTGCTAAAGGTCGTCGGGGTCGGGTTCCCCGTCGTGGTCGTAGTCAAGCTCTGCTTCAAGCCGATAATCGTCCGCTACACGCCACTCGGTGCCGTCGTACTCGAGCGTCCCCGAGATCTCGGCAGTGATCGCATTGCCGCATGCGACGTGATCAGGCTCTTGGTCTCCAGAAAAGTGTGCCTGTGCGCGAAACGGGATCCGAGGCACGTTGAGCTCCAGCGGTCCAACGCTGAGAACATCCAGCTGATCCAAGTAGTATCCCGAGGCGTTGGTTTCGGCCATTAGTCCTGTAATGGTATCGTTCTCATCGACAAGACGCATTGCGAACCGCTCGACGACCTCTTCCGCAAGCTGTTCAAGGTCGACCTCTAATTCCTGTTGAACGACCTCTTGTTGTTCGCTTGTCGGTTCGAGCGCTGTTGCGGGGGTTATGCTCCCGAAGAACGCCTCAGCCCACTCCGGGAAACGCTGAACGTCCTTCTGCCGTATCCAGGTGGATGCCACCATGCCCTCCGCGGGCGGAAGCTGCGCCATCGCCTCGGCGGTAGCGTCGCTGGCGCTCCACCACCCGCCAACGAGACGGTCCAGCGATTCGATACGAAGGTAGAAGTAGCCGGCGATCGCGTCGTTGAACCAGCGGTATCGCCCGAATAAAGATCCATTCTCGATCCGCAAGGAATGGTACTCGCCGGTGAGTTTGTTACCGGTACCATAGGAATATGGGCAACGGAGTTCGCCTCGCACCATCCGCATGCAGTAGGTTGACCCTGACTCCACGTTTACCCATAGCCCTTCCAGCGCTTTCAACTCGCTGATACTCGCGACGCCCACCCCTGCCCCTGGCGTACGTGCGCTTTCAACTTTGGGCGCGACCGCTGTAATCGACGCCAGGATTTCGCGGATACTGCCAGTTTGAAAGGCGAGTTGTTCCTTTTGAACCCCGAGCTGTTCCTTCAAATGAGCGATTTCCTGAATGACCGAAGCCATCTCGGGCCCCTGTTGCTTTTGAGGAGCCCCGACCGCCGCTCGGCTTGGAAATGAAAAATTCCTCCACTCCTCGGTCACAAACCTATAGAGGAACTGCGCAGCAATGAAGGCAGCATAAGGCTGCCATGAATCGGTCTTGTTCGCTGCGAAGTCGCTGATCGCTTTGACGCACAGGAACCACGGTTTGGGCGTGCAAGCGTACTGACAAGCGAGATGGATGCCGTGCGCCTCCATGTCGATGCCAATGAGCTTGCGCCAGTGCTCCACGATGTCGGTGAGCGGCTTCTTCGAGTCAAGGACTGCGGAGCCCGAGCCCATCGGGCCGATGTGGATCTCGAGCGAAGTCCTGGGCTTGTCGCTGCGCCATGCCTGACGAATGGTGTCAACGTGCCGGCGTTGTCGCTTCCAATCCTGCAAGCGTGCAGTGAGGCGCGGCTCGATCGCGAGAGGTTTCGGATCAGGTTTGAGCTTCAGGCCGTCGCCATCCGAGAAAAGCTTGCCGGAGCCGTAATCGAAGGTCGTGTCCGGTGCGAGTATATCGCCGAAGCCTTGCTTTGCCTCATCAGCGCCCGCCGCAATTCCAACCATTGCGACCAGATTCGGAGCGAAGTGCAATATCATCTTCGTGGCTAGCACGGCAGAGTCCGGCATACCCATTTGCGGCGCCGCCGCGGCAACGACCCGGAGCGGTGCGCCGTCCGTGCGGACAAAGGTCGTCTGATAGTAAGTCGCAGGATCATTGTCAAAATGAAGAGGCTGCCAGGGCGTCACTCCAGTGTCAAGGACGCAGTCGAGTTCCTTCTCGTTCAGCGCGCAGACGATGGCGATATCGAAAGAATCCATTGGGTCGGCTTGGTCGGGCAATGTTGTGGTCTGTTCGTCGAACGGGCTCGCAATAGGGGTTTGGTTTGCCACTATGAGCTTTTCGACATAATCGACACCTTCCACGGTGATCGCGACGATCATACCGGTACCACGCGTTTTCACCCACCTCTGCTGCTGGAAGTAGTGCCAGGCCGCCTTGATCTCTTCGTAAGGTATCGATTCACGCTCCCCGACCTCCTTGAGGTCAACCGCGCAGGCGAGGTTGCCTCCGCGCGCGGCTTCGTACAGGGCTCCGATGAGTCGATCTCGCAGGATTCTGCGCTGCTCGATTTTCTTGGCGTCCACGGCAGTGTCCCGATTGATCAGCTTACCCGAACAGAAGGCCAGAACGCACGCCGGTTCCTCGTGCGGAGCGCACCGCCGCGCTCAAGGTGGTTTTTCGCACAGGTCGCGCTGTTCCACAAGACGGATGGGGGGCAGGGCGCGTCGATGGTAGGTGCAAGGAGCGTGCAGCGGCTGGTCAGGGATGCCTCTCCGCCGCCTCAGGCGAAGGGTTCGGCAGAACCTTGAACACCCCTGGCTGATCCGCACCATCCACGCGCGCCGGGCGGGTCTCCAGGAGGAGATGCAGGTAACCCTCGGCTGCGCCGGGCGGGGTGACATCGAGCCGAGCGGCGTCCAGTGGTCGATGTCGCGCTGGGAGGCATACGGGAGGATGGCGATGGTGCAGCCTTGCGCCACCGTGTCGCAGAGCCGGTGCACGAGGGTGAGGTCGATGGTGCGGCCCTCGTACGCGGGGTCGATGACGAGCTCGCTGATGTAGAGGGCGTCGTTGCGGCCGCCCGCCCCGCTGTCACGGCGAGCGGCGATCGAGATCCACGCGAAGCTCATTCGTATCGCGGAGCTCCATACGAAGCTCCTCGACTTTGCGGAGCAACTCGACCTCCGTCCCCGAGGGGACGTCGAGCCACCCCAACGCGCGCCCCATTTCGGTGGCCGAAAATGCTCGGTATCCCGGGACCCCTGCGCCAGGATGCACGAGCGCTCGGTAAACTTTGCCGACGAACCACCCGTCGCGCCTGAGCGCCTCCAGCGCGTTGACCACCCCGCGCACGAAGAGCGATTCCGTCACGACCGCGACTCTCGCTTGTTCTGGCGGATGGCTGCCCCGGGACGCCCATAACTCCACCCAGCGCGACTGCTCGACACGAAAGCGCTCCGTCATGCGCTGGCGCTGGGCCGCGGTCGGCGCTCCACCGGCGGTGATGACGAGCTGTCGCATTCGTCCCGCCTGCCGGTAGGTCTGCTCTGCCCAGAAGTTCATCCAGGCTTCCCACTCCGGATCCGTCGGCGCCTCCTTGGCATGAACGAGGACGAACACCCCCGCCACGGCCCCGAACGTGAGCGTCCGCTGCATCATCGTGGACAGTGTACCGCGTCGCGGGCCGTCGATGGTAGATCCATCCGTGATGCCGAGCGCCTGACGCTCGCAGCCCGCTACGGCGAGCTCTTCACCCCCGGCGCGCCTTCGGGACCTCGATCTCCGTGACGACCTCGCCCTCGATATCGAGCACCGTCGGAGCCCGCTCGCACTCCCAGGTCGTCACGTTCGCGAAACACGTGACGCCCTCCTGGCGAAAGACACCGCCATCCTCGTGGATATGACCAAAGAGGTGGAGACGGGGCTTCACCTGAAGAACACGCGCCATCAGATCGGCACAACCACACCGCTCCTCGAACCACGAGCGATCCCCGATTCCGAACGGGGGCGAATGCGTGATGAGGACATCGAGCCCCTCGGGGATGGCGGACCATTTCTCCGCGAGCGCCTCGCCCCGCGGGAGATTAAATGCCCAGTCGTGGAACGCCGGCTGCCAGGGGCTGCCCCAGAAGGTGACGCCCTCGATGCAGGCCCCGGAGTCTTCCAGGTAAACGACTCCCTCGCCGAGCAGCGCGCGTGCCTCGCGCGGATGGTGGACGAAGGCCCAGTCGTGGTTGCCCGCGACCACGACCTTGTACCGATGGGGCAGGCTCCGGATCCACGCGGCGGCCTCCGCGAGCTCGTCGAGATCCCCGAACCGGCAGAGGTCTCCCGCGTGAACGAAGACGTCGCCCTGTGGGACGACGAGCTGCGTGTGAAAGAGGTGCGTGTCCGCGACGGCGACGATCCGCATGGGGGCGAGGATAGCAGCATGGAGTGAGGTGTGGACAATCGTTCGAAGTTGCGTGATCGATGAACGTTTTCCCGCGACCGGGAACAGATGGCTGATGAACCTTCGCAACTTCTCCTTCAAGGCAGCCATCCCGTCCCTCCTCCTCGCCTTGCCGGCCCTCATGGGCTGTGGCGGCTCGGAGCCCGCGGAGCCCGGGCAGCCTGGGCCGGAGCTGCTCGCGCCCCCGGAAGCGGGCAAGGGCGTGCAGTTCAAGATGGTCACGAAGCTCGACCCCGGCACCGAGGGCGAGCATTGCATGTTCGTGAAGGCGCCCGCGGAGGGGCTCTTCGTCAACCGTGACGAGGTGCGCTACTCGAAGGGGAGCCACCACTTCCTGCTCTTCCAGACGAGCTACGACGACATCCCGACCCAGAAGGAGGACGGGACGGCCGTCGATACGAGCGGCGTGTTCGACTGCTCCGACGGCGCGACCGACGGCTGGGAGGTGGAGAAGCTCGTCGCCGGCTCGCAAAACGCCGACGGCGACTCCATGCTGCGTTTCCCCGAGGGCGTGGCCATGAAGGTGCGCCCGGGCGCCGTGCTCCTCATGAACGCGCATTACATCAATGCATCGATGAACGTCATTGAGCCCGAGGTCCGGGTGAACCTCTACACGATCCCCGAGGCCGAGGTGAAGACGGAGGGCGACATCCTCTTCCTCTACAACCCCTTCATCCACGTCGGGGCGCAGGCCGAGGGCCGCGCGCGTATGCGGTGCCCGGTGCACGCGGACATCACGATCGCGAACGTGCAATCACACATGCACGCGCGCGGCGTCGGGTATGCCGCGTCGATCGTCGGGCAGGCGGATCCGTTCTATACGAGCACCCAATGGGAGAACGTGACCGTCGAGGATCTCGGCGAGGGCCTGAAGGTCGAGGCCGGCGCGTGGTTCGATTACTGGTGTGACTACTCGAACGCGGAGGCGAGGGACGTCTTCGCGGGCCCACGCTCGACGGACGAGATGTGTATGCTCATCGGCTCGTATTACCCGGCCGATTGGGCGACGACGCATTGCCGCGCCGAGCCCACCGGCCCCGACCAGCCGAACTTCATCGGCGCCGAGTGGGTCGGCAATGGCGAGGCGACGTGCGCCGAGTCGTTCGCCTGCGTGGAGCAGGCCCTCAACGCGGGCCAGGAGATCACGACCTGCGTGACGAGCTCCGACGCCGCGGTCTCGCGGGAGTTCTCCGACGCCTTGCGTTGTTTCCTCAAGAAAGCCGGCCCGGACCAGGATCCGGCGATCGTCTGCAAGACCGAGCTCGACGCGTGTCTCGCGAAGTGATCGTGTTCATCGGCTGCAGGAAGGAGCGGACGCATCTCACGTTTGCCCGAGCGATCCGCGCCCGCCCTTCTTGTACCGGTCGAAGAGCTTGCGCAGCTCTCCGAGCTCGATGCCGTATTCCCTGGCGATCTCCTTGTGCCCGCGCTCGCCCACGAGCATGTGACCAAAGGCCTCCTCGAGGCGCTCGAGCTCGATCGGCAACGGTACCTGCTCGATCGGCGCCGCGGGCGCTTGTACCTGGCCAAACCCGAACACACTCGCCGCCGTCGGGGCGGGGGAATCCGGCGGAGCGGCCTTTCGCGCCCTCGGCACGCCGAGGCGCACCGCGGGATCGCCGAGGAGGATGTAACCGGAGAGGTCCTGCCGGAGCATCCAGAGGTGCCCGAGCCGGGCCTCGTCGCGCCGGCCCCCGCCCGCTTCGAGATCGTAGAGGCTCGTGAGCTCGGTGTTCGCCTGCTCGAAGAATCGCACGAGCTCGCGAAAGGAGATGCCCACGCGGTCGCCGCGCACGAGCGAACGCACGACGGAGAGGAAGCGGGCCGGGCGGGCGATCGGCGTGCCCGCGTCGCGCTCCTCGAAGCTGTAGGTCCAGGCGAGATCGACGTGCCCGAGGAAGGCGAGGGGGCCGTTCGGGTTGGCCAGCGCGGCGCGAGGTAACGAGGCGATGAAGGGGGGCGCATTGCGCGGCAGGGCGCGGAGGACCTCCTCGGCCTCGCCGCCATATTGCCCGAGCTTGTACAATCGCTCGAGCCAGTGGCGATAGGCGCTCTTGTCCGGGGTGCCGCCGCCATAACAGGCGACCATGAACCACACGCCGCCGGGCACGAAGGGGCGCTCGCCCATGTCACTCGCGGCGAAGGTGCCCTCGCGGCCGAAACGCATGGCCCCCTGGCGCGCGTGTTGCTCCGCGAAGTTTTTCCAGCCCTCGCGCGGGGGGCCGGCGCCGTGGCTGACGCTGAAGAGCACGCCGGGCCCGGGGCGAGAGGAGGCTTCGAGCCATTCGTCGGGGGAGGGCGCGTCCACGCGCCCGCATTCCTCGATGGTGCTCGCGTAAAACTCCCCGGACGCGGCGCGGCTCCGCGCGAGCTCGAGGCCGGGACGCACGAGGGACCGGTACGTGGCGGAGGTCGCCGCCGTGCCGTCGTGCACGGTATAAAACGTGGCGCGCGGGGGCGAATCGTGGGCCGCGGCGCGCTCGGCCGCTAGGATCTTGTGGACGTAGGCCTCGTAGCCGCGTTCGTCCGGAAAAGCGAGTCGCCCGACGTAGCCGTCCGATTGCTGGGCCTGCTGGATCGCGAGGGGGACCTGGTCGAGATCGCCGAGGATGAGCTGATAACGCGGAAGGTCGACCGCGAGGTCCGCGCCACGATCGAAGACGTCCTTGCGCCAGCGCGCGGCGCCCGCCATGTCGAGGCGCGGCGGGGCGCGGAAGACCTTGACCTCGCGGCCGCCCTGCGCCGCGCGGCGCGCCTCGACGAGCGGGCGCACGATTTCGAGGAGGCGGTCGCCCGTTTGTCCCTGGGGTACAATGAGGCCCCAGCGCTGGGCTTCAAGGTCGTCCGGGTCGTCGCCCTCGTCCCAGAGGTGCGTCGGGCCGGGGCGCGCCTCGGGGCACTCTACGTCCTTCGCGGCCGCGGTCGTGGGCAGGCCGCCGCCGAGCACGGGGCTGCCGTCGTCGTCGTGGCTGAGCAGGAGGTGGAGGTCGTTCGCGGGCATGGCGTCCTCGAGGGGCGACGTTATCACTTCTTCGAGGGCCCGGGCGCGCCGGTCTTCGTATCGCGCTCGCAATTCGACGGGTCGAGGCCCTGCTTCTCGACGCACGCGAGGCAGGCCTTTCGCGCGGTCTCTTCGTCCTCGGCGAGGTAGCGCCGCCGGAGCGAGGTGGTGGCGCAGTCGTCGTTGGCGCGCTCGAGGCTCGCGACGATGGCCGCGGGCTCGGCGTCCCAGCGCTGGAGGAAGCCCTGCGCGTCCACCGTGAGGATGCCATTTCCCTTCACCTCGAATGCGGCGATCGGGAAGGTGGACCCGGCGCTCGCGAGGGCGAATACCTGGCCGGAGCCGTCGAGCTTCCACAGGTCGACGGTGTTGTCCCGGGCCCGCGTGAGGACACGCTCGCCGCGCGCGTCGAAGACGACGGAGAGGACCGGGGCCGGATGCGCGAGCTCGACGAACGCGCCGTCGCGCTTCCATACACGCACGGTCCTGTCCTGCGAGGCCGTGGCGACGCGCTCGCCGTCGGGGGAGAATGCGACGGCCGTGAGGGTGCCCCCGTGACGGCCGAGCACGAGAGGTTTTTCCTGGCCGTCGATATCGACCCACCAGGCGCAGCCGTCCTCGCGGCCGAGGACGACGTGGCGCGCGCCGGGGCGGCCGCTCCAGGCGACGGAGGTGAAGCCGCCCGAGGTCGCGGAGACGAGTTTGTCGGAGGCGGCGGCGCCCGCAGCCTCGCATTTCTCGGCGGAGGCCCGGAGGGGGACCGGCGCGTGGTCGCTTTTGTCGAGGTCCCATACGAGCGGCGCGCCCTCGGAGGCGACGCTGATGAATCGGTTTCCCTCGCCATTCCACGCGAGCCCGACGATCGGCGCGTGGTGGTGCCGCGGGAGGGCCCGCGAGGGGAGGACGGCGAATGCCGCGGGCGAAAGGGTCGGCCGCGCGTCGATACGCGTGAGCGCGACGTGGCCGTCCTCGTCGCCCGAAAGGACGTGTTTTCCATCCGGGCTCCACGCGGCCGTGAGGATGTGCCTTTGCCCGTGGGAGAGCACGCCGAGCGGGTGGATGTCGTCGTGGACCTCGGCGTTCGTCGACAAACGATAGAGGGCGAGCTCGCCCTCGGGTGTGCTCTGGAGCAGGTGGTCCTGCGTCGGGCTCTCCCACGCGGTCGTCACGTAATGGCCGAGGATCCGCGGGAGGACGGGCCGCGGCAGGCGCGCGAGGTCCCAGATGCGCGCGGTCTCGTCCCAGGAGCCGGTGACGAGGCGGCGGCCGTCCGGCGAGAAGGCGACGGTGGTGACGTCGGCCTCGTGGCCATTCAGGACCGCGAGCTGGGTGGGGGAGGCGGGGTCCTCGTGGTCATTCGCCCAGATACGCACCGTGTTGTCGTCGCCGGCCGTGGCGAGGACACGGCTGCTCTTCGGGTGGAAGACAGCCAGATTGACGGGGCCGATGTGGCCTTCGAGCGTGGCGATCTCCCTGCGCGTCGCGACGTCCCAGAGGCGCGCGGTGCCGTCGTGCGAGGCGGTGACGACGGTCTTGCCGTCCGGGGAGAATTCGGCCGAGGAGACCGGGCCCGTATGCCCTTCGAGGCAGGCGCGTGTCCCTCGCCGGGCGTCCCAGAGGCACGCCGTGCGGTCCCAGGAGGCGCTGACGAGGCGCTTGCCCTCGGGATCGAAATCGAGGGCGACGACGCCGTCCTCGTGCCCGGTAAAACGATTTTGCAGGACGGGGCCGGTGACCGGGGAGAGGTCCCATATCTCGAGGGCCCCCTCGTCGGTCGCCGTGGCCACGCGCTCGCCTCCGGGGGAGAAGACGGCCGCGGAGATGCTCTGCGCCTCGCTCGGGAGCTCGGCCACGACCCGGGGCTCCGGGCCGGAGAGGTCCCAGATCCTCGCAATGCCGTGGAGGGAGGCGGTGAGCACGCGGCGGCCCTCGCCGTCGAAGACCGCGGAGGAGAGGGGCTCGGCGTGCCGGAGGACGAGGGGTTTGCCCCGGCCATTGCCGTCCCATACGTGGGCCTCGCCGTCCTCGGAGGCCGTGACGAACCGGCCGCCGTCCGGGGACCAGGTGGCGTGCCATAACTTCTCGCGGTGGCCGGAGAGCGTGACCCTGGGAATGGGCAGGCCGAGGAGGCTCTGGGTGAGGGAGAGGTGGCGATGATCGGTGAGAAGATCGGGGAAGGGGCCACTCCGCTCGGAGAGGACGGACGCGGCCGCGGCGTGCTGATGGCGCGCGACGAGGTTCAAGGCGCCGCCGATGCGGAGCTGCTTCTCGGCGGCCTCTTGCTCCTCCTCGGCGGCCTTGCGCGCCTCGTCGGCCCTGGATTGGGCCTCCTGCGCCCGTGTTTGCGCCTCGACCGCGGCGTCCCTGGCGCGGCTCGTTCGAATGGACTGGAAGGTCATGGCGACGGCGACGAGCGCCGCGCCGACGGCGCCGAGGACGAGCTTGCGCCGCTCCTCGCGCTGTTTGTCGCGGGCCTTCTGGGCCTCGGCCTCCTCGGCGTGTTCGCTCGCCTCGATCATCGCCCGCGTGTCGGCGTCGAGCTCGTCCTCGGCCTGCGCGCGGATCTGCCTGGCATAACCGAGCT
The DNA here is from genome assembly GCF_009649845.1 of Polyangium spumosum. NCBI lineage: Bacteria > Pseudomonadati > Myxococcota > Polyangiales > Polyangiaceae > Polyangium > Polyangium spumosum. The sequence goes on along the minus strand of NZ_WJIE01000003.1, from coordinate 382,466 downwards.
GGGCGCCGCGGAGGAGGGCGCCGTGCGCCTTGTAATCGGCGGCCCAGCGCTCGAGCTTGCCGATCTCGACGACACGCGCGCGGTCCTCGGCGAGCCAGGTGGCGAGGCGCTTCCACCGGCGGAGGAGGGCCTCGTGCGCGACCTCGACGACGATGCGGCCACCCTCGTCCTGCCGCGAGACGAGGCGCGCGGCGATGAAGCGCTCGAGCAAGGCGTCGAAGCGCGCGCGGCGCTCTGGTTCGGCGGGGGCGAGGCGGGCGAGGGGGACGCGGCGCCGGGTATTCGAGGCGCCGCCCTCGCCGAAATGGGTGAGGCGCGAGAAGAGCCAGCGGGCGAGTTTTTCGGACGGCTCGTCGAGCTCGGCGACGACGGCGTCCGCCATTCGCTCGAGCGCGCCGAAGACGCCGCCGAGCTCTTCGTAGCGGGCCGCGTCGAGGGTCTTTCCTTGCCGCTTTTGCCAGAGGAGGTCGAGGACGTAGGCGACGAGGGGTAATGCCGTGGGCTCGGCGCCGACGTCGGCGATGATGCGGCTCGCGAGGCCGTGCGAGAGGGAGAGGCCGACCTTGCGCGCGGGCTCCTCGATGACGGTGCGGAGCTCGGCGGGGCCCATCTGCGCGATGAAGACGCGGTGCGCCTCGTCGTAGGCGACGCGATCGAGCCTCTGGCCCGTGGCCTCGTCGAGCACGAGCTGGCCGCACTCGCCCACGAAATCGACGCGCATGCTGGTGATGCAATGGAGGTTGCCCTCGCCGGAGGCGCGCTTCCATAACTCGGCGACGAACGCCTGCCGCTCGGCCGGATCCTGCACGTGGGTGAAGACCTCCTCGAATTGATCGACGACGAGCAGGAGCGGGAGGTCCGGGTCGCGGCGCGCGGCGAGCGCCGATTGCAGGGCGGCGAGCGGAGACGCGCCGGGGCGCATGACGATGGCCTCCCAGGCGCCACTCGTGGTCGAGGCGAGCGAGGTGATCTCGCGGTGGAGCACGGAGAGCGCCTGCTGCGCGGCGGTGCCGGCGCGTTTTCGCCCGAGGAGCTGCGCGAGCCGCTCGACCGCGCGCCGGAACTCCTCGGCGTCCGCCACGTCGCCGCGCGCCTCGCCGCGCTCGAGCAGGCGCGGGACGACGCCGGCGAGGACCATGGACGATTTCCCCGTGCCCGAGCCGCCCGCGACCACGAGGAACCGAGGTTTGCCCGCGGCGGCGAGCGCGGCGAGGTCGGCGAGCGTCTCCTCGACCTCGGCCTCGCGGCCAAAGAAGAACCGGCGATGCGCGGCCTGGAAGGCGAGCAGGCCTCGATAAGGGCGAAAGGCGATCGGGCGGGAATCGTCGCCGTCCTCGGGGCGGGCGTGCAAGGTGAGGCTGGCCCAGTCGAGCCGCCCCGCCCCTTCGCGGAGGAGGGTTTGTCGCGCGGCGAGCAGCGCGTCCTCGACGGAGGAGGGCTCGACGAGCAGTTTGTCGTAAAAAACGCGGGTGAAGGTGATGGAGCCGAGGGCGGAGAGGGGGAAGCGGGAGGCGACGACGGCCTCGACGCCGGCCTGGTGGAGGTTCTGGGCGACGCTGCCGAGGTGATTGCCGATCTGGCCAGGATTGCCGCTGTCGCAGGCCGAGAGGACGACGAGGCGGATCCGGCCCGCGTGGGGCGCGAGGATCTGCCGGAGCTTGCCGGCGTCGAGCAGGACGCGCTCGCCGCTGCCGTCGTCGCTGTCGAGGGCGAGGCCGTGGGTCCGTCCGACCTCGGCGCCGTGGCAGAGGAGGTGGAGGACGTTCACGATCGCGCCCGACTCCGCGGCTTCTTCGAGGGCGCGGGAGAGTTTGCCCAGGGAGAGGTGATCAATCAGGTCGCGGGCGGGATCAAAAGGATGATGGCCACGCTCGGCGGCGGCGCGCAGGGCGCTCGATTGCTCGGCGAGGGGCACGGCGCCGGCGGCGGCGGACCAGCCGAAGAGGATACGGCCGCCCTCGGGCATCGGGGAAGGGTCCTCGGGGCGCGTGGCCGTCTCGGGCCAGGCATAACGGACGAGGACACCGGGCAGCTCGCCGAGGTGCTGGCCGCTCGATTTGAGCGTCAAGAGCTCCCAGGGCAATGCATAAAGCTCGGCGGCATTCGAGCGGAAGGTGATGCGCACGGGAGAGCCGCGCGAGGACGCAGCGGTGATGTCCTCCTCGTGGCGAGACCAGCCCGCGGGCGCGAGGAACCGGCGCAAGGCGCGGCCGAGGCGCTGGACGATGGCAGGATCGCAGCCCGGGCGGCGTACGGCGTCGAGGTCGGCGAAGAGGGCCGGGGTCCAGTCGATGGTGACGGTCTCGGCGCCGCCGCCCTCGGTATGGAGGACATACCCGACCTCACCATCTGGCAAGACAAACGACTCGTCGGCCTGCGCGGTGCGGGTGAATTCGAGGAGGAGGTTCTCGCCGGGCAGCGCGGTCACGGGGGGCTCATCCGCCGGCCATGACCTTGAACTGGCCGGGGCTCAGGATCTGGATGACGCCGCCATAGGAGCACATGAGTTTGCAGGTGTTGTGGAGGGTGGGCAGGCTCTTCAGCAGGACCTTGGTGCTGCCGGGGAGCCACGTGCCCGCGGGGACGGGGACGCAGGGCATGGGGGTGAGGACGCCCAATGCAGCGGCCGTGGCCGAGGCGACCGTGGGATTCGCCATCGAGGTGCAAGCGCCGAAGGGGGGGACGTTGACGACCGGCGCGCTGTCGGCGATGTTGCCGGCGGGCGTCGTGGCCATGACCGCGTTCGCGGGCAGGACCATGATCGAGGCGGGAGCCATGCCGAAGCTGCACATCGCGGTCGCGCCCATGGCGACTTGAACGGCCATCGTTTCACCTGCCACACGTGTTCGGGGCGAGGCGAGCGTAGCCGGAGGGGCGAGGGTGGGGCCAGTTTGTGGCAGTCAGGCCGCCGGGGCGGGCGCCCCGGGCTTCGGGCGGAGCGATTTCGCGAGGCGCCGCGCGAGCTTCTGGGAAGGGTCCTCGCAGAGCAGGAAAAACAGGTACGAGGCGCCGAGCGAGAGGGCCATGAGGAGCGACCAGTCGAGGAGGTAGCCGAGCTTCAGGTGGTAGTATTTCTTGAAGAGCTCCCACGCCGCGAGGTGGACGAGGTAGAGCGAGTAGCTGAAGAGGCCGAGGCGCTCCGAAGAGGCAGGCACGCGCGAGGCGGCGAGGTGCGGGATCTCCACGAGGAGCCACGCATAAACGAGCAACGAGAAGGCGTTCAGCGTCCAGGGATAACCGATCGGAGAATGGAACCGGAGCGCGAGGGCGACCGCGCTCGCGAGCCAGACGCCGAGGCGAAAGGCCCAGATACGAGGGTGTCTTCGGGGCGGTCGCTCGTGGAGCCGCTCGGCGAGCAGGCAGCCGAGCAGCCAGCAGGGCAAGCCGACGACCCATTGTAATGCCCAGCCATACGCAGGGTATGGGAGCGCGCGCGGATCGACGAGGACGATCACCGCGGTGGAGAGGGCGAAGGAGAGGGCGACGAGCGGGCGCCAGCCGAAGCGATCACGCAGCGCGAGGAGGAGCGGGTAGAGCGTGTAGTAGACGAGCTCGCACTGGAGGCTCCAGAGGATCGATTCGGAGAGGCCGACGTAAGGGATGCCGACGGCGGACGAGAGGGCGATCGAGGCGAGGAGAGGAACGCCGATCCGGACGTAGCGGCGGACGAGATACTCGGGCCAGTACGGGCGGCGCGAGAGGCTCGGCCAGTGAATGCAGAGGCCCGAGATGACGAAGAAGACGATCACCGCGGCCGGGCCGTTCCAGGCGACGCCATACGAGGCCGAGAGGAACCAGGCAATGGGGTGCGTGCGCTCGAGGCCCGCGAGCACGGGCGGCGGGCCGAGGTGGCTCATGACGACCATCGCCGCCGCGAAGAAGCGGAGCGTGTCGAGGCCGGCAATGCGGGCCGGCTCGGCGGCGAGGGGAGAGGCGGCGGCGCTCATCACGCAGCACGCGCTCCGGCGAGGGGCTCCGCGCGTTTTCGCGCCGCGCGGTCGAGGAGGAACATGGACGGGACGAGGACGACGGCGCGGAAGGCGATGTTGACGACGGTGGTGCCCGCCTCGGCCATGTCGATCATGTTGAAGACGATGCCGATGTAAAGCACGATGCGGATCGGATCCTGCTCGGGGAAGGCCGTCGTGAGCCGCCAGAGGGCGCCGAACAGCGCGCCGATCGCGCCGAGGCCGAGGACGACGCCGGGGAAGCCGAAGTTCCAGTAGAGCTCGCCGGCGGCGGTCTGGGCGATGGAGGTCGTGGCCTCGGCCTCGGTGCGGGCGGCGCCGATGTAATAGTAGAACCAGCCTCCGCGGGAGACGGTGGGTTTGTCGGGCCAGAAGAGGCGGGGGACGAAGGCGTAGGCGAGGTAATCGAAGGTCTCGCCCCAGCGGTGGCCGTGTCGCTCGACCTCGCCATAGAGGAAGGCGGCGGGGATCGGCTCGAAGGAGCGCTCGAAGAAGGCGGTGGCCTGCTCTGCGACGCCGTCGCCTTCGCTATAATCGCCCTGCGTGTAGGTGCGGACGATTCGATCGCTCTGGCTCTCGCCGGCGATCTCGTTCGCCTGGCGGGAGGCGGCGATGACGGGCGCGACGACGCCGAGGTAAAACGCCGTGAGCGCCATGCCGAGCACGGGCAACCAGCGGCGCAAGGCGCGCTCGCGGGCGAAGAGCAGGCCGGCGGGGAGGAAGCTGAACATGAGGAACGCCTTCGAGCCCGCGCGGAGGTTGACGACGAACTCGATGGCCGTGCCGAGAATCACGAGCAGCCAGAACGAGGCCCGCCGGTGATCTCGGGACTGGTCGATGACATATCGAGTGAGCGCCGCGAGCGAACCCCATTGCAAGAGGCCGCCGAACGCGCCGAGCCCGACGATGAACTTGTCGCCGAACCGGACGAGGATGCCGATCACCCAGAGGAGCAAGAAGCCCGAGCCCCCGGGCGGCGAGCGCTCCCCGGGCCTCGGGATCGGGCGCATGAGCTGGAGCCCCGCGTGGAGCCCGAACGTGCCGAGGAGGTACATGACATACCCCGCGGCGAGGTCGTCCGGATAGATGGTCTGGACGCTGAAGCGGATGGGGATGCCGTCCGCGAGCTTGTTGCCGTGGTGGATGGCCGCGAGGCCGAGGGCCACGGTGTTCCAGCCGAAATAAAAGGAGACAGGGGAGAGGCCGAGGGGCGCGCGTCGAATCTCGAGATAAATGATCCACGGGAAGACGACGGTGACGGCGGCGCCGGTGACGTAGAGCGTGGTCGCGGGCTCCTCGGCGAGCCAGAGCGTGACGAAGCCGATGAGGAGGAGCCACGCATGGAGCACGAGCGGGCCATAACGCCGATCGAGGAGGCCTCCCGAGCGGGCTCCTGAAGGAGGGGCGAAGGTATTTGCCAGCGTCGCGCCCATGCCGTGCTCGGGCTCAGCCGACCTCGGCGGCGGGGGTATGCGCGGGGCGGCGCTCCGCGGGGCGATAATCGGGGAAACCCTCGGTCGTGGCGGGGGCGGGCGGGAGTGCGCTCCTGCGCTCTCGTTCGGGTTTGTCGAGGTCCTTCACGGCGAGGAGCTGGCCGCCGGGAGGGCCGTAGGTCTGCCAGAGGGCCATCGCGAGCTGGAGCGGGGCGCGCGGGCCCGGCTCGACCTTGCGGCCGCAGCGAAAGCCGAGCGAGCGGAGCTCGGCCGGCGTGAAGGCCGAGCGGTGCGTCTCGGCGAATGCCCAGGCCTGGACGTCGGGGTCGGCCGTCTCGAGCTTCAAGAAGGCGCGCTCGTCGTGGCCGGTGTGCGGGTCGAGCGACTCGCGCGGGACGGTGATGACGATACGCTTGCGGGCGATCCGCTCGAAATCGCGCAGGGCGCGGAGGGCCGCGCTTTTGTCGAGGTGCTCGAGGACCTCGATGCAGAGGAGCGTGTCGACGTAATCGTCGGGGTAGGGCAGGGCGTCGGCGCTGGCGAGGACGAGCTCGTCGTAGCTCCGGTGGTGGGCGGTGCGGCGGAGGTTGTGGACCGTGAGGTCGCAGCCGCTGAGGAGCTCGGGCTCGTCGAGGCGCGGGTCGCGGCGGTCGTATTCGCGGACCTGGCGGAAGCCGATCGGCGTGTCCTGCCAGCGGTGCCGGAGCATGAAGCCGTAGACGCCGACGCCGCAGCCGACGTCGAGGATCCGGGTGCCCTCGATCTCGTCGAGGACACGCGGGATCATGCCGAGGGGGCTCTGGCCGACGAGGAGGGAGGTCTTCACGAGCGTTTCTCCGCAATGGGGGGTTTGGGGCGCAGAACGCCGAAGGCGACCCGAAGCCCCAAGCGCTGAACCGATTCGAGTGGGCCCACGAGGGGCAGGAGGGCGCGGGAGATCGGGCCCGCATTCTCGCGGAGCGGGCCGAGCGAGGCGCCGAGGCCGATGGGTTTCTTGTGGCGGAGGCGCGAGGCGACCTCGTGGAGGACCTGTTTGTCCGCGCGCAGGGCGAGCTCGGCCTGCTTGACGAGGCGCGTGGGGCCCTGGAAATGGCGGGGCACGTACTTGCGGTGAATGGCAAAGGAGAGGGCGTGGATCGGCCAGGGGTTGACGTCGACGTCGTGGCCGTCCTCGCGGTTGCGAACGCGGACGAGCGGGCGGGCCGCATAAGCGACGTCGCCGTGTTCCGAGAGGCGCAGCCACATCTCGACGTCGGCGATGAAGCCGAAGGCAGGGTCGTAGAGGCCGTACCGCTCGTGGGCCTCGCGCCGGACGAGGGTCAAGGCGCAGACGGGGGAGCTGAAGCTCTGGAGCATGGTGCCCTGCCAAACCCGGCCACGCGTGAGCTCGGGCCAGGGGCCGACGTGCACGGCGCCGAGGGGCCTGTCGTCCTGGTCGACCATCTCGAGGCCGGTGTGCGCGAAGAGGGCGCGCGGGTGGCGATCGAGCAGGCGCACGAGCTCGGCGAGGAAATCGGGGTGGTAGAGGTCGTGGTCGTGGCAGACCGCGATGAGCTCGCCGAGGGAATCCTCGATGCCGGCGTTGAGGTTCGCCGGCATGCGCAGGTTCTTCGGGTTCCGGTGGTATTTCACGCGTGGATCACCGGCCGCGGCCTCGCGCACGGCCTCCTCGGTGCCGTCGCCGCCCGGGCCGTCGTCGCGGACGAGCAGCTCGAAATCGCGAAACGACTGGTCGAGGATCGAGCGGAGCGTGGCGCCGAGCAGGCGCGCGCGTTTGTACGTCGGCATGACGACGGAGACGCGCGGACGCGTGTCTCCGTCGCGGACCTCGGGCCTCGGCGAGAGCTTCGGCGGCAAGGGAGTTTCAGTCGAGGCGCCCCGCACGAATGTACTCCACGCTGTCGCGAATGACGGTGTCGAGGTCGAACCGAGGACGCCAGCCGAGCTCGCCCATGGCCTTGTCGGCGTCGGGGTACTTGTCGTTGGCCTCCTCGAAGAGCGGGCCGAAGAGGGCCTTGGGGTCGACGTAATCGATGCGGCTCTCGGAGGCCGTGATGCGCACGGTGCGCTCGGCGAGCTCGCGGATGCTGATCTTGTTCTGCGGGTTGCCGATGTTGTAGGCCTCGCCGCGGCGGCCGTGGCGCGCGGCGCGCACGATGCCGTCGGCGACGTCGATGACGTGCGTGAAGGCGCGGATCATGCCGCCGTCGCCGTAGACGGTGAGCGGCTCGCCCGCGAGGCATTGCTTGATGAAGCGCGGCAGGACGAACCCTCCCTTGCCGGACTGGCGCGGGCCCGCGATGTTGAAGGGGCGGATGATCACGGCGAAGAGGTCCGAGACCTTGCACGTGTTGACGAGCGCGATCTCGCACGCGAGCTTGGCCACGGCGTACTCGAGGCGGACCGAGACCTTCGGCGTGATGATCTTGCTGTCGTTCTCGGAGCAGTAACCGTCGCGGCCGCCGCCGTAGATCTCGCTCGTGGACACGTCGCAGAGGCGCGCGTTCGTGCGGTTCGCGATGTCGATCACGCGGTAGGTGTCGTCCGTGATGCTCTTCGTGATCTTGCCGGCGTGCCCGAGGACGCCGACAGGGCCGACGACCGAGGCGAGGTGGTAGATCTCCTGGTACGGACCGAATGAACCACGCGCGAAAAAATCCTCGATGGAGAGGACGTCGTACGTGAGGCGCGGATCGTTCACGCGGCGCACGAAGGCCTCGTGATCGAGGGGGCTCGTGCTGAGGTTGTCCACGACGTGGACGCGCGCGTCTTCGTCCACGAGCAAGCGCTCGACGAGGTGGCTGCCCAGGAAGCCGAAGCCTCCGGTCACGAGGATGTGTTTGTCTTTCATGATGCCTCTTCCTTCGCGTGCCTGGTCCTGATCATGCGGCATCTCCCCGCGTGCCGCCGAGCTTTCGACGGATCTTTCCGGCGATCCGCCTCGCCGCGTCGCGCTCCTCGGGGGCGAGCGCGATCCAGAAGAGCCCGAGCGCGAGCGCGCCGAAGACGGGCGGGACGACGACGGCCCGCGCGAGGCCCTCGGGCAACGACCACCAGACGAGGGCCGAGAGCGCGGCCGGCAAGAGCAAGCCGAGGCCCAGCGCGCCGAGGATTTCGCGGGCATAACCGCCGAGCCGGTCGCCGAGCGCGTCGCAGGCGGCGCGCGGGACGAGCCAGGTGGCGAGGGCGAGGTCCGCGAGGAGCGAGGCCGCTGCGACGCCCCGAATGCCGAAGCGCGGGACGAGGAGGACAGACAGGACGAACACGAGAGCCGCGTTCGCCGTGAGCAGGACCGCGAGGCGACCCTGGCGGTTCGTCGCGAGCAGCGCGATGGAACCGACGCCCCAGAAGCCCCAGAGGACGGCCTGCGCGACGAGCATGCCGAGCGTGGGCAGATCGAGCGAGAGTTTCTTCAGCGTCCACGCGGCGTAGACGGGCTCGGCGAGGGGCAAGAAGCCGAGGAGCAAGAGGCCCACGAGGAAGCCCGAGAGCTTGGCCGTGGTGCGATGAGCGCGTACGAGCCGCGAAGGATCCCCGAGGGCGTCGAGCGCGGTGAGCTCGGGCCAGACGACGGTGGTGAACTGGATCGAGACCATGCGGCCCATGTTCGCGATGTTGCGGTGGGTCGCGAAGCGCGAGACCTCCTCGCCGCCGATGACGGACTGCACGACGAGCAGGTTGCCCTGGCTCGAGAGGAAGTCGCCGAGGCCCGCGAGCAAGAAGAGCGCGCCAGGCGCGAGCATCGCGAGGCCCGCCTTGCGATCACCGCCGAGGGGCGTGAGGCGAAACCAGGCGTGTTGCTTGTGCAGGTCGCGGATCACGTACGCGTCGAGCGCGAGGGCCCAGGCGACGCGGGCGAGTGCGACGAGGGGGAAGCGGGCGCCGGCGAGCATGAGCACGGCGGGCAAGGCGAGCTCGACGGCGCGCTTGAGGGCGGTGAGGTACGCGGCGCGGACGAGCTGGCCGGTGGCGCGGTAGGTGCCGCGGACGGCGCCGAGCGGGACGCCGAGGAGGAGCTCGGCGCCGAGCAGCGCGAGCGTGAGGTACGTCTCGACGCGTGTCGCGGTGGTGATGCCGAGCCACGTATCGAGCGGCAGGAGCGCCGTGACGATCGCGGCGAGGATCCAGAGGCCGATCGCGAGCGGGCCCTGGAGGCGGAGCGCGCTGTGCAGGTCGTCGAGGAATCGATCGTGCTCGCCGCGCGCGTGATGGGCGCACATGCGGTTGACGACGTGTGACTGGACGCCGAGGTCGGTCATCGTCAAGAACGCGACGAGGGCCGAGAGCGAGGTCCATTCGCCGTAACGTGCCGGGCCCCAGGCGTGCATGCCGATCGGAACGAGGACGAACTGACCGACGTAGCCGACGATCGCGACGACGCTCATGGCGGCGGCGCCGCGCAGGACTCGCTCGGCCATGCCGGGCGCGCCGAGTCGCTCGGCCCCGGCCGCGCTCATGCGGCGCCTTCGCGGAAGGCTCGGGGGTGGAGCTCGGCGAGCGCGTCCCAGATACGCGCGCCGAAGTGGTCTTCGGTGAAGGAGGCGAGGACACGCGCGCGCGCCGCGCGGCCGAGGCGATCCCGGAGAGGCGCGTCGGTGAAGAGCTGGAGGATGGCGCGGGCGAGCCCCTCCTGATCGCCGTAACGCACGGAGAGGCCGGTCTCGCCGTGCACGATGACCTCACGCGCGGCGTCGTCGAGCGAGCCGATGCAAGGGACGCCCGCGGCCATGGCTTCGAGGTAGACGAGGCCAAACCCCTCGCCGCGGCTCGGCATGGCGAAGACGGTCGTGCGCTGGTAGAGGGCGCGCAGCTCCTCGTCGGGGATGCGGCCCCAGAAGCGGACGGCGCCGCTCTCGAGCAGGCCGAGGCGCCTGGCCTGGGCTTCGTAGTCGGGGCGCGCGGCGCCGTCGCCGACGATGTCGAGGCGCGCGCCGGGACACTGGCGGCGGACCTGGGGCCAGATCGAGATCAGCTCGGCGTGGCCCTTGTAGCGCTCCTCGGGGTGGATGCGGCCGACGATCAGCGCAGACAGCGCAGGCGCATCTCCGCCCCTCTCCCCTTCGCCCCTCTCCCGCGAGGGAGAGGGGTTGGGGGTGAGGGAATCGCTCACGGGGGTGAGGGAATCCCGATCCCTCGAAAGCCCGAGCCAGCAAACCCGACTCGGCGTGCCCCGAAACGCAGGGTTCCACTCGTGAAACCGATCGAGCGTGAAGCCACTGTTGCTGATCAAAAGGTTGGAGCCCCAAAGACCGACGCGCTGACGCACGGGCAAGGGGCGCCAGCACTCGACGCCGTGGAGGAACTGCACGATCGGCGCATGCCTGGGACGCAGCAAGCGCGCGACGGGGCCGAGGCCGATGTGGGTCGTGAAGACGAGGTCGGCGTTCGAGCGCTCGCGCGCGGCGGCGGCGAGCATGCCGAGCCGCGATCCGCCGAAGGAGCGGAAGCGCTGCGGGGCGCGCTTCAGGCCGACCTCACGCGCGACGTCGCGCCCGTCGTGATGTGCGTCGTGCAGGGCCCAGACGTCGAAGTCGAGAGGGACGCGGCGCTCCGCGGCGATACGCTCGAGCTGGCGCAGGATCTGGCGGCTCACGGTGGGGATGCCGCCGTGGGGCGCGTCGACGAGGTCGGGGCAGAGCAGCGCGAGCTTCATGAGCGCGAGGCGACAGCGCGGGCCGCGCGGACGAAGCCCTCGGCGGTGTGGGGGATGTCCCAGCCCGCGATGCGGCGCAGCGAGGCCCTCCCGCGCGAGGCGCGGGCCTCGTGGCTGCCGAGCGCCTCGTCGAGGACGCGGGCGAGCGCGGGGACGCTGCCCGCGGGGAAGACCCAGCCATTGTCGGGGCCGACGAGGTCGGGGACGGCGCCGACCTGATCGGAGGCGACGATGGGCAGGCCGAGGTTCATGGCCTCGTTGACGGCGAGGCCCCAGGGCTCGAAGCGCGAGGGCAAGACGAAGACGTCGCCCATGGCATACGCAGCCGGCATTCGCTTCTGGTTGACGAAGCCGACGAAATGCACGCGGGCGGAGAGGGATTTCGCGAGGGATTCGAGCTCGCCGCGCAGCGGGCCGTCGCCGACGAGGACGAGGTGGGTATTCGGGCGCGGGCGCGCGGCGAAGGCGCGGATGAGGTCGGCGCAGCCCTTCACGGGGATGAGCTTGGCGGCGTAATTGACGACGAGGTCACCCTCGGGGATGCCGAGCTCTTTGCGGAAGGCGCGGGCCTCTTCCTCGACGGATCCGGCCTGGGACTGGAAAAACGAGTTGTCGACGGTGTAGGGCGCGATGAAGACGCGCTCCTTCGGGACGCCGTAGTGCTCGAAATACCGGGCGGAGAGGGTGCCGATGGCGAGGGCGCCGCCGAGGCCGCGGAAGATCGCGGGCAAGGCGAGGCGCTTGGCGAGCTCGACGTGCGGCGGGCGCTCGGCGAGCAGGTTGGATTCGCCGCGGAGCAGGACGGGGATGCCCTTCCTGCGCGCCCGGACCATGACGTCATTTTCGGTCGCGTGGGCATAACCGTGGACGATGAGGACGTCGGGGCGGAAGGCCTCCATCCGCGAGAAGGCGCCGGGGTTGACGAGGCCGAAGAAATGGTCGGTGCCGGGGCGCTTCGAGACGTTCGGCACGAATTCGTGGTCGTACCCTTCGAGGAGCGGGACGTCCCAGCGGATGGCCTTGCCGAACCCGGGGTCGCGGGTCTCCTTGACGCCGAAGTCCCAGCAGAAGAAGAGCTTGATGGCGACGTCCGCGCGGGCGGCGAGGGCGCGGTAGAGCGGCGCCTGGTACTGGATCGGGTGCGTCGCGAGGATGGCGATCCGGACCATGTCGGAGCCTATCGTCCTTTCGATGCGCGCTCGGCGAGCCGGGCCTGGAAATCGGCGACGGTGGCGCGTAGGCCCTCGCGGAGGCCGATCTGCGGCGAGAAGCCGAGCAGCTCGCGGGCGCGGCTGATGTCGGGCTTGCGCTGGCGCGGGTCGTCGGCGGGCAGGGGCTGGTGGATGATCTCGAGGTCCGAGCCGACGATACGGAGGACCTCCTCGGCGAGATCGCGAATGGTGAACTCTTCGGGGTTGCCGAGGTTCACCGGGCCCTCGATCGGCTCCGGCCGGGCGAGAGAGAGGATCCCTTCGAGCAGGTCCTTCACGAAGCAGAAGGAGCGGGTTTGCCGGCCGTCGCCGAAGAGGGTGAGGGGCGAGCCGCGGAGCGCCTGGACGATGAAATTGGAGACGACGCGGCCGTCGTCGAAGGCCATGCGCGGGCCGTACGTATTGAAGATGCGGGCGATGCGGACGTCGACGCCCCAGGCGCGGCGGGCGTCATTGAGGAGCGTCTCGGCGCAGCGTTTTCCTTCGTCGTAGCAGGAGCGGTCGCCGATGGGATTGACGTTGCCCCAGTACGACTCGGGCTGCGGGTGGACCGTGGGGTCGCCGTAGACCTCGGAGGTCGAGGCGTGGACGATGGTGCAGCGGCGGCCGCGGGCCATCTCGACGAGGCGGAGGGCGCCCATGACGCTCGTGGTGAGCGTGGCGTACGGATCGCTCTGGTAATGAATGGGCGAGGCGGGGCAGGCGAAGTTGAAGACGAGCTCGGCGTAGACGTGGATCGGCTCGCGGACGTCGCCCATCTGGAAGTGGAAATGCGGGTCGCGGCCGGCGCGCTCGAGGTTGCCGAGGTCGCCGGTCATGAGGTTGTCGATGCCGACGACCTCGTAGCCCTCGTCGAGCAATCGATCGACGAGGTGCGAGCCGAGGAAACCCGCGGCGCCCGTGACGAGCGCGGTCTTGCGTGCAGCGCCGAGTCCCATGTCAGCAGCGTCCTCCGTCCTGTCGTTTCGTCATCCCCGCGCCCGCTTTTCCCGCGCCGCGAGCTCGAGGTCCGCGTCGACCATGCGCCGCACGAGCTCGGGAAACGTGACCTTCGGCGCCCAGCCGAGTTTCTCCTTCGCCTTCGTGGGATCGGCGAGCAGGACGTCGACCTCGGCGGGTCGGAAGTATTTCGGATCGATCCGCACGTATTCTTGCCAGTCGAGGCCCGCGTGGCCAAAGGCGAGCTCCAGGAACTCGCGGACGGAGTGGGTCTCGCCGGTGCCGATGACGTAATCGTCGGCCTGGTCCTGCTGGAGCATGCGCCACATGGCGTCGACGTAATCCTCGGCGTGCCCCCAGTCGCGGCGCGCGTCGAGGTTGCCGAGCCACACCTCGCGCTGGAGGCCGTGCTTGATGCGGCCGACGGCGCGGGTGATCTTGCGCGTGACGAACGTCTCGCCGCGGCGCTCGCTCTCGTGGTTGAAGAGGATGCCGTTCGAGATGTGCATGCCATACGCCTCGCGGTAGTTCTGCGCGACGTAAAACGCATACGCCTTGGCCGCGGCGTAGGGGCTGCGCGGGTGGAAAGGCGTGGTCTCGCGCTGGGGGATCTCGAAGGCCTTGCCGTAGAGCTCGCTGCTGCTCGCCTGGTAAAACCGCGCGGAGACGCGCATCTTGCGCATGGCCTCGAGGAGGCGAATCGCGCCGAGGGCCGTGACCTCGGCGGTGTACTCGGGGATGTCGAAGGAGACGCGGACGTGGCTCTGGGCGCCGAGGTTGTAGATCTCGGCAGGCTGGACGTCGGCGAGGATGGACTGGAGGGACGAGGCGTCGTTGAGGTCGCCGTGGTGCAAGAAGAGGCGGACGCCGCGCTCGTGGGGATCGCGGTAGAGGTGGTCGATGCGCTCGGTGTTGAAGGAGCTCGAGCGGCGAATGACGCCGTGGACCTCGTAGCCCTTCGCGAGCAGGAGCTCGGCGAGGTAGGAGCCGTCCTGGCCCGTGATGCCGGTGATGAGCGCGCGTTTCATGGGGTTCGAGGGAGCATCCGGCGACCGACCCGGGGGGCGGACCCTAGCATCGGGGGTGGGGGGCGCCAAGACGGACGCCGGGCTCGCGGAGGGCTTGGTTGCGCGGGGAGCGGGAACGTTCGAACCTGGCAGGCGACGTGGCCCCGTCAGCTCTCGTCCCCGGTTTTCCAGTACTCCTCGTGCTGCTTGAAGGAACGCTGCACGATCTCCTGCTGCTTCTTGCCCGTCGGTTCGAGCGGCGCGTAGCGGAGGGTCAGCTTGCCGTCGGTGTTGGTATTGCGGACCGAGATGACGCCCTTCGGCTCGAGCGGCAACAGGGTCTCGATCCCCGGCTTCTCGAAGAAGATGACGTTGTCGCCCTTCTCCATGGGCGAGAGCCGCGCGCTCTGGACGGTGAGCCCCTCGAAGAGATCCTCGACGCGCCTGGACTTGCTCCACTTGGCGCGGTTCGCGAGCGCGATCGCGGTGGCGATGGAGCGTCCGCCCGCGTAATCGTGCGGGTCGAGCACGAGGCTCTCGAGCCCCTCGAGACCGAAGCGCTTCAGCGTCGCGTACTCGCTCGCGCGCTCGAGCAGGGCCCTGACGTCGACCATCTTGACGGGCCGGATCGTCTCGACGTGCATGACGAGGTCCTTCATGAACGCGAGGGGTTCGAGCACGACGTGGCCGTTCTTCGTGAGCACGGGGAGCGAGCCGTATCCCTTGATCTGCGTGGGGTCCTGGTGGACCGCGTAATGAATCTTCTCGGCGCTCACCGCCTCGGCCTCGCCCCAGTACGACGCCGCGACCCCGTCGTTCACGTCGTGGAGGAACGTGCCGCTCCACCGATTCGTATCCTTGAGCTTGTTGTGGAGCGAGAGCTTGATGATCTGGTCGCGCGTCAGGATGTAATTCGGCTGCGTGACGCGGACGAGCGGCTTCTTGGCTGGCAGCCAGAGCACCGGCACGCCGCCTTTTTTCGCGAGGTCACTGACGACGTCGAGCAGGTTGTTGTGCAGGGCGACGTTCAGGATCTTCTTGCTGTGGTTCTTGAGGGTGTGGGTCAGCGGGGTCATGGGCGGGCTCCTGGAGGCGGGATGGGACGTATCTTGCCATCACCGAGCGATCGGATTCCAGGATTCTGTTCGCGGGGCGGGGTTCAGGGGGCGGGATACGGGGATTCCGGGGGTGCGGCTGCGGCGGCGGCGGCCGGGATTCCCTCACCCCTGGCCCCTCTCCCGCGGGCGGGAGAGGGTGTTCGGGCGCGGGTCAGGCGGGGTTCGGCGACTGGGCTTCCGTGGCGGGCTCGGCGTTCGTCTCGGCGCGCGCTTGTTTGTTCTTGCGGCGCTGGTTTGCGGCCTTCTTCCCATATCGGGAGCGGTACTCCAGGGTCTTCTGGAATGCTGCCCGCACGGACGGGTCGCTGTGCTGGGCGGTGGCGTCGACGAATCCGCCGATCCGGCTGATGTCGGCCTCGCGCGCGTCCTCGTAGTAGATCTCGCTCTCCGTGAGGACCTCCGCGAGCTTGAGGACATCCTTCTTGAGCGC
The DNA here is from genome assembly GCF_009649845.1 of Polyangium spumosum. Taxonomy (NCBI): domain Bacteria; kingdom Pseudomonadati; phylum Myxococcota; order Polyangiales; family Polyangiaceae; genus Polyangium; species Polyangium spumosum. Next base: position 366,707 of record NZ_WJIE01000003.1, on the reverse strand, counting down.
TCGTATCTCGTCGAGCGTGGCGGTCTTCTCGACGACCTTGTGCCACAGGCTGAGGTGAATGCCGAGGGCCTCGCCGTACTGCGGGATGGCCTTCGAAAGCTCGTCGTACACCTCCGGAAAGCCATCCTTCTCGCGCTGCGCGCCCGCGAGCGTGCCATTGATGAGGTCCACGAGCCTGACGCGAACACCGGAGACGTCGATGGTGCTGGGGCCCGTGTAGGGAGCGAAAATGTCATTCTTCATGAGAACCTCCATGCCCGCACCCTCAAGGAAGGGAGCGGGACGAATTGGGGTGAGGACCGCAAGATAAACAGGAACCGGAGGCTGTCATCGGCGGAATCTTGCTCTGTGGACGGTCACCGAGAAGGCTCGGACGCGGTTGGCGAGGACGAGGGCGCGGTGGGGGAGGGCTCGGACGGGGTTGGCGAGGGCTCGGACGGGGTCGCCGAGGGCTACGACGGGTACTGATCAAACTTGATCAGCCGGTTCGGCGCGACGAACGCGCGGCCCTTCCCGATGAGCCCCATCCGATGTCTGGCGAGGTGAGTACATGTCCTTCCTGAACGCGTGGCGCGGACCGGCATCGTCCGCCCTGGTGTTGGCACGCTTGACCCGCGGATCGCCGTGCCGATCTCCTCGGGCAAACGGCCCTACCTCGGACAATTCATGTCCTAGCACATTGCCGAATAACCACGAATTCCCGACGAATCGTGATAGATTCATCCCATCGAGTGAGCCGCTGAAACGGTCGAGCCGACAACGCGCATGGGGCGCGACGCGGCGCCCGTGGCGGCCCTTGCTGGGGTCTCGCGTCGTGGCGAACGTCCTGCCCATCGAGAAGCGCACCGACGTGGTGAAGCACCTCGTAGAGGGCGCGAGCGTGCGCTCGACGTCGCGGCTCACGGACGTGTCGCTTCCGACGGTCCTCTCGACCCTGCTTCGCATGGGCGCGGGGTGCGACAACCTGCACAACCTGCTCGTGAGGGACCTCGACATCCACGAGATCGAGTGCGACGAGCTGCACGCCTACGTCCAGAAGCGCCAGAAGAACGTGACGCCCGAGGACTCGCCCGAGGTCGGGGAAAGCTACACCTACCTCGCACTCGCCAGGACGAAGAAGCTCCTCGTGTCCTACCGCGTGGGCAAGCGGAACGAAGCGGACACGCAGGCATTCGTGGCCGATCTTCGCGCCCGGCTCGTGACGATCCCGCAGATTTCGACGGACGGATGGCAGCCGTATCAGGCCGCCGTGGGGCAGAGCTTCGCAGGCGCGGTGGACCACGCGGTCATCCAGAAGAACTACACGAGGAAGCCTGGACGGCGCGAGCACGGCTCGGATCGGTTCGACAAATACGCGCCCGAGGACGCGCCCAAATTCATCACGAAGAAGGTGGTGCACGGCGCGCCGAACCTCGACCGGGCCTCTACCTCGCACGTCGAGCGCGCGAACCTCACGGTCCGGATGCACATTCGGCGTTTCATGCGCCGCGGGAACGCGTTCTCAAAGAAGATCGAGAACCACCGCGCCGCCGTGTCGCTGCACGTCATGTGGTACAACTTCTGCCGCGTGCACGAGAGCTTGCGCGTGACGCCGGCCATGGAGGCGGGCATCACGGATCACGTGTGGAGCGTGCAGGAGCTTGTCGAGCGCGCCCTTGCCGCGGAGCCGTGCGCGCCCCCGGAGCCTAAGAAGCTCGTGCCGCCCGCGCCCATCGAAGGGGTGAAGCAGGGTGCCGCCCGCGAGCTCCCCAACGGCAAAGGATGGCTCCGCGCCCTGCCCGGGGGGAAGGGGAAGCCGAGCGACGCTCCGCGGGCGCCTACGCCGCCCACCCCGTCCCCGGCGAGGGTTGGGACTGGGGAGGTCCCGCGCGAGGCGCTACCGCCACGGGGGACGCAGTTGCAGTTGTTCGAGTGGCGTCCGAAGTCGCGAGACGGTGTGCGGTTGCCGCTCTGGGGGGACGAATGAGCGACGACTCCGACTACTCAGGTCCGCAAAGCGGCGTGCGCGCATTCCTTGGTGGGTCGCGAACGTCTCTACCTGACGCGACGACAATGTTGGCTACGATTGCGAAGGAGCGCGAGAATGGCCGATTGCCATATTGGACCGGAAGGACCCCAGCGATTGTGTATCAGGAGGGGGTGCCGCGTGACGAGCAATGGGAGCCATTAATCGACGGCGACGTCTTCGTCGGGTATCGCCGCATCAGGTGACCTTTTGAGCGCGCTTGGCCATATCTTTCAACGTGTTACGAAGAGTGTCCCATATAACGGGGCTGAACTCCGGTTTCATCCGCACTCCTGCAACGTCGATTGAGACGCCTTCGCGCATCGCTTGAGCCTGGAATTGAACCATAATGCGGTATCCGTCACCAACATCGAGCCAGAAGTTGGCCCATGCGCCGCTTCTCTCAACCACAATGTGACGCGTGCCAGGGGCACGTCGGGAACCGACGTGAATCACTTCGTCACGAACATCCATGGGGCCCCAATCATCTGGTGACAGCCCCAGCCGCGCGAAGATCTCCGGCGCGGCATCAACGATGCTTTGGGCATAGTCGACGACGTGTGCTTCGGTGCGCGCTTTGCTCAATTCATCCTTGAAACTCATGCGTACCTCGTGGACGATGCCGTGATACACGCCGATCCCTTGACGTGGGGTCGGTGCCCTGGCATGGTCGCGAGCATCCTTCGCGGGGATGACGGGCGAGCATGACGGGGCGATAGCCACGCGGCTCGCCCTTCTCTTTGGCGGACCGACGAGCCCAGGATGGGCACGCCGTGCCGAACGGACGGCGAACCGCTCGCCCGGCACGGTCATGGAATACAGGCTACAGGCTAGGGGTCAAGAGGCGGGATCAGCGCTTCCGCTTCCGGCTCTTCCACGAGGGGCGTGGAGCCTGCTTCGGGGCGGGAGCCGCGCCGAGCTTGCGGAGGGCGGCGCGGAGCTTCTTCTCGCTCTTGTAGAACGACGTCCGCGGCTGTCCCGCGGCGCGCGCGGCGTCCGCGCCGAGAAGCCCGCGCGCGGCGAGTTCCACGACGTGGGCGACGTTCGGGCTCGACGCCATGACCCGCGCGAGCAGGTCCGCCGCTTCGATCCCCGGCATCGGGTCCGGCGACAGGAGGATCGGCACCGACCGGAGCGAGGACACGGGATCCTCGCGCCCGGAGCCGCGCCGCGAGAGGTTCATGGCGTGGAACCACGCCGTCATGCGAGCGAACCCCCGGAGCGCCGCATCGGGCGGCATCTTCTCCGATCCGCGGACGCGCTCCTCGTGCAACGCGGTCCACGTCGTGATCATCGTCTCCTGCACGACGTCGGGCACGTGGCGCTCTTCCACGCCGATCACGCGGACGTGACGGAGGAGCATCGGGCGCATGGCCTCGATGTCCTCCGCCCCGGCCTCTACGATCGGCGCGCCCCCGCCGGGGGAGGCGCGATACCGGATCACGTCCCGTCCCCTCGGACGAGGGCTTCCACGTCGACGTCGAGCGCGTGCGCGACGCCCGTAGCGAAGTGCAGCGTGCAAGCAAGCTGCCCGCGTAGGAACGCCTGGACGTACATCGGCGCGTAGCCGATCGCGTCGGCCATCTTCCACAACCCGCGCGAGGCGACGACGGGCGCGAGGGCTTTCCGCACGCGTTCCGCCTGCTCGGTCGAGAGGACCGCGGGGAGGCTCTCCGGGGCCTTGTCCTGGTCGTGGGGCTCGGTCATGACGCGCCTCCCTTCCGGCGAGGGGAGGACACGAGAACGAGCGCGGGCGCCTTGCGGGGCGGCGCCTTCCCGGCGAGGGCATCGTCGAGCGACAAGCCCACGGCGCGCGCGATGCTCCGGGCGAGCGCCATGTTGCCGGGGTTCGTGCCGTCGCAGAACGCGAGGACCACGGCGCGCCGGAAGCTCACGAGGTGGGCGACCTTCGTCCACGTCCCGTGTTCGCGGTGAAGGTGGCGCAGGAGCGCGCGGAGGTTCGACCGCTGGATCTCGACCAGACCACCCGGGTAGAGGGGAGCGGCCATCACGACGCGCCTCCCTTCCGACCGCAAAGGGAGCACGCGCCCGCGACGTGGGGACGCCCGGAGAGCACTTGCTCGACCGTGATGCCGCCCGCCCGCGCGAGCAGGACGGCCACGGCGTAGGACGAGCCGCGGACGATGTTGTTGAGGGCGTCCTTCGACACGCCCATCACCGACGCGAGCACGGTGCGACCGCCGTAGGCGCGAGCGATGTTGCGCTCGGCTGCGCGCATGTGGGCGCGCTCGGCTTGGGAGGGGTAGAGGGCGGGGCTCTTCCGACCAGAAGGCGGACGAGTCCCTTGGCCCCGCGGGGCGGGGTGGACTAAACGAAGCATGGGTTGCGACTCCGGCTCTAACGGGGTTGCGGCCAAGTCGCCCCGGGGGTTTGCAGACCCTTCGGGGCGGCGCCTTTTCAGGCCCGCCGAACCTACGCGCCGAAATCGCAGCCCGCTACGGCCGATCGCCGAACTTGATCAGTCGGGGCCGATCTTGATCAGCACCCTACGACGCGGTTGGCGAGGGCTCGGACGGGGTCGCCGAGGGCTACGACGCGGTTGGCGAGGGCTCGGACGGGGTCGCCGAGGGCGCGGACGCGGGTACCGAGGGCTCGGACGGGGTAGAGATCCGCTCGGACGCGGTTGCCGAGGGCTCGGACGCGGTAGAGATCCGCTCGGACGGGTAGTGTCCTAATGGGGGCGAAAGTGTCCTAACGGCGATCGGCGGGTTGATTTCGCGGCTAGGGTTGTCGGGCCCGAAAAGACGCCGCCCCGGAAGGTCTGCCAACCCCCGGGGCGACTTGACGCAACCACGCTTGCACGAGGCCACGCCCATGCATGATCTAGACTGGCCCGGTTCGTACGGCCAAGAGAACGATCCGCCCTGCCCGCCCGATCCCCCCGCCGCGTCCGAGAAGCCGCAGAAGCAGCGCCGCTCGGACGCGCTGAAGCTCTCCCCCGAGGAGGTGAAGGCCGTGCGCGTCGCGGTGCGGAAGCTGCGCCGCGCGTTCGGCAGCTTCAACGCGCTCGCCGCGCGGCTGAACATGCCCGCGAACACCGTGCGGCGCATGGCGAACCCGAACGGCATCCCGCCCACCGGCACCTTCGCGATCCGCCTCGCCGCTGCCGCTGGCGTCGCGGTCGAGGTTCTTCTCGGCGGCAAGCTCGTCGTGACCACGCCCGTCATCGGGAGGGCAGCATGAAGCGCTCCCGCGTGAGGGAACGTGAGCGCCTTCGGGCGCCCGTCGAGACCACCGACCCGGCCGCGCTGGCGGTCTACGCGGGCGCGCTCCGCCCCGTCGTTGCGAGCCTCCGGGCACTGGTCGAGGATGCGACCGCGGCGCCGTCGCAACGCGTCCACGCTCGCGCCTTCCTGCGTCGGGAGATCCTCCGCGGCATCCGGGAGCTTGAAGCCCGGCTCGACGCCGCCTCGCCCCACCCGAACGCGTAGCCGTCCCCACGTGGGTACGCCTTGACCCATGCGGTCAGCCGTGCTCCACTTCCAATCGTTCCGCACATAGACAACAGGCGCCCTGGCAGGCGCCTGTTGGAAGGCCGAAGTCATCGGCCTACGTGTTCCGCACGTCCAGGCATCTTCGCGCACGCGGCGGGGGATGTCAAGGCGCTGCGGTACACGCCCTCCGTGCGGGTCTCGGAGGAAACATGGTCTACATACCGACATTTACGCCCGAGGAACTGCGCGCTAAGGACGCTGCCGAGCAATTGATGGATGCTGCGTTGGAGGCAAGCGGCGGCGCCTCAAACTTCACATTCGGACAAGTGCAGGCAAAAACGCCTGGGCTTACGCAACGGGTTTGGCGCGCGCTAATCAACGCCTACGAAGAGGCTGGTTATCACGTCAAGGTCCAGGGCTCGATCGTTCACGATTACGAGATTGTGTGGCTTAGGTACACCCCTCGGGTGCAAAAGCGGTGATCGCTATGGTCGCTTGTGCGGCCCGTGGATCACGATCCGGCTTCCCGGATGCACCGTGACGAACATGCCGGGCACGCAGTCGATCTCTACCAAGTGACCGCTGCCGAACCGCACCGACACACCCGCCATATCTTCAACGCCAACCAAGGCCAGCGTCTTTGGCGGCAACGGGCTGCCCATCGCCTGATCCGATAATTCCGTGCGCTCGCTCATGGGTTTGATTGTTGCACATCCAGTGCAACATGTCTATCCATCCGGGAAGAGCGAAAGCTGCCCCTTCGGGCGCCACGCGAGCAGGTTGCCTTGCCCCTTCTCATCGAACAGGGGTTCCACGGGCGCCGCCACGACCGGAGCCGGTGCCACGGGGGAAGGCGTAGGGGCCGGAGACGCACCCTTCCCACCGCCCACGACGCGGAGGAAGCCTCGCCCATTAGGCAGCTCCCGCGCCGTCGTCTCTGGCGCGCGCGGCGCGAGCGGCTGCTTCTCCGGCCCCTCGCACGGTCCCGCGGTCATCAGCACAGCATCAAGCTCCGCCAAGCTCCACACGGAATCGGCGATCCCGAGCTGCATCGCAGGCGTCACGCGGAGCGTCTTCACGACGTGGCAGAAGTTGTAGTGGACGTACCCCAGGGCGACGGCGGCGCGATGGCTCGGAAGGCGCTTGCTGAACGCCTGGCAGAGTCGGCGCATGCGGCCGACATGGTGCCGCATCGTTCCGTTGTTGCGCTCGATGTACGCCGTGCTCGCCGCGTCCAGGTTCGGCGCGCCGAAGATCGTCTTCTTCGTGATGAAAGGATCGCGCGGGGGCTCGTAGCGGTGATCGTCGCGACGCGGGCGCTTGCTGCCGTAGTTCTTCACGGTCATCGCGTAGTCAATGCCCGGACCGAACGCCGCGCCGATCGCGCCCACGTACGGCGCGAAGCCGTCCGAGGTCATGGCGGGCATCACGACGAGCCGCGCGCGGACGTCGTTCATGAAGGCGCGGGCGCTCTCCTCGTTCCGCTTCCCCACGTACCAACCGAGGACGAAGCGGCTCGTCGCGTCCAGGGCCGTGAACGTGTACGCCTCGCCGACGTCGGGCCCGTCCTCCTCGGTCACCCGGGCCTGCTTCTTCTGGACGAAGCTCCACACCTCATCCACCTGGATCAGGGAGCACGAGAGGCCCCGGGCAACGCGGTTGTGGAGGTTCTGCGCGCCATCTCCCCAGGCGAGGCCAAGCCTCATGACCGTATCGCGGTGCACACCGGTCATCCGCTCGACCGCTCGGATGCTGTTGCCGTCGCAAAGGGCCGCGAGAACGGCGAGCCGCTTCTCGGGCGCTAAAGGCGCTCCCATGGTCCCCTCATCCCGCCCCGGCGTCGCGTCGCTGCGACCCATCGGGGCATCAAGTGATGAGGTGATTCTATCAGGAATCGCCGTGGTTTCTACGATTCTCGCGAGCGGATAGGACACTAATTGTCCTATCCATGCTGGTTCGTCCTGGTACACAATGGCAAGATTCATCGAGTCAAGCTCATTCGTCAGATGGTAGGACGGGCGGCGTCAGGGCTCGCGTGTTCAGGTGCCGATCCCGACCAATCGAGTGTCCTAACATCGGGCGCGAGTGTCCTTGCTGGGACACTACCCTCGGACGGGGTTGGCGACGGCTCGGACGCGGTTATCGAGGGCTCGGACGCGGTGGGGGAGGGCTCGCTGTCGTGCTCCACGTGTTCGCGGGTAATGGGGGAGGTGATTCGTACGCCTTCCATCCGCCTGGCAAGGCGCCGCGCCCGAGCCTCCGGTTCTGCAGGCGGTCGATTGGGATTCGTACGAAGCCATCGACACGAGGCCGGGAGCTGGTACAAGGACGCCCGATGTCGCAGATCGCATGGCTGTTTCTTCACACGAATGATGTCGACCGCGCCCGCGAGGCGGCGACGACGCTCCGCGAGCGCGGCGAGATCTGCGCAGCGGACGGGTGCGGGTGGGTGCGGTTCGACCGGGCGAGCATCGATTCCGATACGGTGTGTGCGCTCGGAAGGCGCTTCAGCGGCGCGCTGGGGTGCGAGGTCATCACCATCCAGTCGCACAGCGCCGTCTCGTGGGTGCGGTCCACCTCGTACGATCGAGGCGAGCAAGTACGCGTCATCGAGTTCGACGAGGATGGATGGAAATGTGACGGTATCCCTCGGAGCTGGGAGTCACGGCTCATGGCCGACCGAGCGTCGAGCGTCGATGACGATTGCGAACCAGCCGTCCTTGCGGCCTTGTCCTCGGGCCACATCCCCGAGGGCGCGCTTCATCCGTCGTGCGACGCCTGGGACATCGTGAAATGCCTCGGGCTCGAAGGCCTCGTGCGCCATGAGACGAGGCGCCACAAGGTTGGTCGCTGGTGGTGGTTTTAGCGGCGCAAAGGTCGGGCTTGTTCGGCGTGGTGTCACGCTCTCGATACAATGTCACACGACCGTGACACGTCCCGTCACGCGCACGTACCAGCCCCCGAGAGAGGCCTGAGAGCCGCGCGGCTGCGCGCACGCAGCCTCCGCCCGCCGCCACGCACGCGCGCTGGCACGTGGCTTGCTGGACATTCGTGTACGGTTCGCAATACCGGCTGCTCGTGACGCAAGGGCGGCCAGGGCATCATGCGCTCTTGGAGCTCGAGCCCTCCACATGCTCGGAGTCTCGGGTCCTGCGCATTTCAGGACAGCACACGCAGGTCACGCGAAAACCGCTGTCTGGTTGGAGGACGACGAAATGCAACGTACGCGCCGCAAGCTGAGAGCTACGACGGCTGGACTATTTCTGCTCTCCGGAGCCGTGACCTGGTCGTGTTCGCAGGGCACGCAGTCGAGACCTGAATCGACTTCGCCGGCCGAGGAGCTCGCATCGGCGCAGCAAGCCGTGAACATCCCCTCCATCCTCGCGGATGATTATCAGGATCTGAGCTGGTTGTTGTCAGCGACGCATTGTGGGACTCGACTCTCCAAGCGCACGGACCTGGAGCACGAGAAGGGTTGTATCGCGGCCGTGGTCCACGGGACCCGGATCGTCGCGATCGGCGCGTCGGGGCTGGCCTACAAGAACCGTTCGTTCTGGAATGCGCCCAACGCCCCTGCGACGAAGGACATGGAGATCAATGACGCGTTTCAGCTGGGCTCCGTCTCCAAGGTGTACACCGTTCTTGCGTTGTCGAAGCTCATCGAGTCGGCCCCGACGATCAACGGCCACACGCTCACCTGGGAGTCGACCCTCGCGGACGCGATGCCGTGGGTGAACCTCAACACCCCGGAGTGGGACTTCCGAAAGCAGAAGAAGCTCAAGCACCTGGTCTCGCACAGAGCAGGGTACTGCAAGGAGCCCGGCTTTCGGGACACCGGGTATTGCTCGACGAGAGGAGCCGCATGCACGCAGCAGAACGAGGCGACGGTTTGTGACGGCGGCGCGTGTGGTGGCGACGGCACGTGCAGGCAGAAGGGCTGCGATGCGAGCGCCGACTGCAACGTGAGCGGGAGCTGCGTGACCCCCGCTGAGAAAGGGAGGGCTTACCCCACGCCGGCGGAGACGTACTGGAAGCCGCGCTCTCCCGCCGAGATGCGAGAAGAGGTGTCGTTGTTCTACAACGACAGCACGAACGGCGTCCCCAACTGTCCCGTTCCCATCACCGTCGATTACGACGACGGGAACGACAACAACGACGAGTATTACTCGAACACCGGCATCTTCATGGCCGCGGCGGTCATCGACTACTGGTCTCAGACCGGCCTGGAGTCCTACCTCCAGACAGCGCAGCCCTGGGGGCCGAACGTGTCCAATACCTTCCTGGGATACCCGGCGGGCCTGGACCGAGACTCGACGGCGTTCACCGGCAACGCGGCCGAAAAAGCGAACTGGCTCGGGAACCTGTTCGACGAGTCGCACCCGATGATCGTATCGAAGAACTACGCCATCGAGAATGGCTACAGCGCGTCGGGGGCCAACACCTGGAATACCCGCTGGGTCTCGCCTGCGCCGCAGGGCTCTTACGCCGTCAACGCGTATGACGCGGCGCGGTTCTTGATTCGCATGAACCGCGAGCTCGCGCCGGAGATCAAGCGGATGACGAGGGATTCGTCTTTCTTCTCGAGCACGGGGCGCAACCTGGCGCTGAATCGATCGAACACGACCAGTCTGGGCTTCGTTCGGAATCGAAAGCTGCTGCATCATCGAGGCGTGCTCTACGGGAGCACGTGGTATCAGTTCGTACCCGAGTCGGACATCGCTTACATCGCCTTCGTCCACAACACGGGCGACGATACCGGCGCGGTGGGCAAGGTCGTCGCCGATCTGAAGCGGCTCTACCCGTTCAAGAACAACCTCGGGGTATGCGACGGGTGGCTTCCGTCGTCGTGCGAAGACAACGAGGAATGCGACAGCGGCGTATGCAATGGCGGCCTCTGCGCCGAGCTGAGGTGTGACAGCAATGCGGACTGTCCCGTCACCGGCTCGTGCGAGAGCACTTCCGAGCTCGCGGTGTCCCATGGGTGCACGGACGCGGATGGCGGCGGCGTCTCGAACGTCCAGCGTTTCTATACGAACCCGAACCAGGCGCTCAGCGGGACGAAGATGTTCGGCTGCTCCGGCGCGGTGACCTGGCAAGATCGCGCGACCCTCTGCGCGCCGGGGTTCCATGTCTGCGAGGCGAGCGAGTACGTGAATCTGAACACCGACAACGAGCGCCCCCTCTACAACTACTGGACGGACGACAATCTCGGATATCTCGCTCCCTCCGTCGGCGGAATGCCGCCGTCCGGAAGCTGCACGGTAGGCACGGGGCCGGGCTACTGGGCCTGCGGGCTCGGCAGGGGGCCCATGCGCGTCACCACGGACGACACGACCGACGCCCTCGGCAGAGACGTGAACATCATCGAATGTGGGCTCAACGGGAGTCTGCAGAACAAGTGGTTTGGTGGTTGCGCCACGACCACGACCAACAACACGGCAGGCACACTCTGCTGTGGCGATAGGGCTTATATGCCGCCGACGCCGGAGCCTTCTCCGCCCGGGCCGCCCGACGAATGCCCCGTCGAGGGCTGTGGCACGACAGAGGGCGGTCTGTGCGCGACCGTCCAGCTGCCGTACCTCTCGCCGCTGGATGAGTATCGGCACCCGGACGGCAACTTCGCGTCCGACAAGTATTGCCTGGACGACTATCCCGACGCGGGCATCGAGCGCGTGTGCGTCGCGTACGGCACCAACCCCAACCAAAGCGTGGGTGTTTGCCGCACGTGCACGGATGATGCGAAGTGGCCCGGCTGCGAATGCAACCCGAACAACCCGGACTCGTGCGGCGCGCAGACCCCCGCGCTCGTGTGTATCCCGACGACGGGCTACGACAGCAACGGACAAGGTACGTTCTCCTCGGGTAAGTGCGCCTTGGCGAGCGAGCCGTTGCCTTCGTGGGACTGCCCGGCCGACTGCACGAAGATCTACGGCGATACGGGCTATTGCTATCACCGCGAAGAGGGCGGCCTGTTCGCGATGTGCGCCGACGAGCTCGACGGCCTCGACGGCGTCATCTGCGCGATCTCGGGGACGGTCTGGAACGGCAGCCAGTGCGTGAACGAGTGCGCGTCCACCGCTCAGTGCCACACGATGGGGTACCCGAGCGCATTCGTCTGCAACCAGGATGGGCGCTGCGTTCTGTGAGAGCTCAGGCCGGCGCAGCGCCACGACGGGCGCTGCGCCGCGGGCCTAATGCACCCCGAGCGCCTTCGCCCGCTCCTCCGCGATCCTCTTCCGGAGCACCTCCGTCATCCCCCCCTTCTGCGCCGCCCGCTCCAGCGCGTCCGCCGCCTGCGCGTGCGCCCCCGCGCGGCTCGCCGCGTCCGCGAGCGCCATCCACCGCGCCTCCGTCGGCTCTTCCCTCGCCGCTCGCGCGAAAAACGTCAGCGCCGAACCCGTGTCCCCGCGCCCCTCGCGAATCCGCGCCAAAAATCCCGCCGCCTCCGCGCACGCGCTCGCCGACAAACACGTCGCGGCGAGCAGATCCTTGCTCGCCGCGTCGATCCGCGAGACGCCCGGCACGCGCGACGCGATCTCCACCCGCGCGCGCAAGCACGACGCGCGCTCCTTCACGAGCACGCACCGCGCCGCGAGCCGCGCCTCCGCCTCCTCGCTCTTGCCCTCGAGCACGAGCCGCTGCGCCCGGATCCTCTCCGCCACGAAATCACCCGGGTGCGCCGCTTCCAGCGCCGCCGCGTGCGCCTCGATCTCCCGCGCGCACCGCTCACGATCGTCACACGTGCCCTTCGCGAGCGCGTCGAGCACCACCTCCGCCGCGCGCACGCGCGGGCCGCGCGCGCCCGGGTTTCGCGTGATCGCCTCCGCGTCGAGGCGCGCGGCGAGCTCGGCTCGTCCCAGGTTTCGCGCCTGCACCGCGAGCTCGTCGAGCATGGGCACGCCCGCTTTTCCTTCGGGCGCCGCGCCGAGCAGCTCGTCGAAGTCTCTCGAGATGCGGGCCGCGAACACGCCCGCCGGGCCCACGAGCGAGCTGTCCTGCGAGGCCGCGATCCGGAGCTCGAGCAAGGCCTGCCGCCGCGCGCCGCGGCTCGCGAGGACCTGCGCGAGCAAGAGGTGCGCGCGGCCGTTCACGTGGCCTCGTTCGAGCGTGCGCTGCAGCCACGGCAGCGCGCGCTCGCGTTTGCCCTGGTAGGCCGCGAGCCCCCCGATGAGCGGGAAATACGGCTCGGCCGGGTGCCTCCGCATCGCCGCGTGGAGCTCGCGCTCGAGCACGTCGTGCGAGGCCGGGTCCGCGAGGTTCGTCGCCTCGAGCTTCCTCCGGATGAGGTCACGCTCGGCGCTCACCTCGGGATGGCCAAGCGCGAGCGAGAGCGCCGCGAGCACGAGGCCCACGACGAGCGCGACGGCCGGCGCGAGGCGCGCGAGCCTCCCGGGGGCCTTCGCGGCGAACGCGCGTGACGGTCGTGATCGCGCGCGATCGCCCCACAAGGAGCCGAGCACCACGGCGAGCGCGTAGCAGACGGCGGGGATCTCCAGCGAGAGGTCGGCGAGGTTCTGGAGGAGCACCACGACGACGCCCGCGAACGCCGACGCCGCGAGCCGGCTGCGCAGGGCGCCGAGCCGAGACGGCGCGAGTGACCACGCGAAGAGGACGAGCGCCGCGAGCGCGACGGGCGCGCCCCACTCGACGAGCCACTGCGCCGGGAAGTTCTCGACGTACGCGAAGACCACGTGCCCGGGGCTCGATCGATACGCAGGAAAGACGCTCTCGAAGGCGCCGCGGCCGATGCCGAAGATCGGGTGCTCGCGCAGGACGGGCAGCGCCCAGAGCACCATCGAGAGTTTGTCGAGGTTCTTGTCGTAGAGCTCGAACCATGTGTCCCGCGTGCCGCCGAGCGAGGCGAGCAGCGCGCCGCCGAGCAGCGCCGCGCCGAGCAGCCAGCGGAGCGAGGGTTCGGCTCCGCCGCCGCTGCCGCCGCGACGCGCGGCCCGGATGCGGAGCAGGAGCACGAGCAAGAGGACGCCGAGGATCAAGGCGATCACGCCGCCACGCGAGGCCGAGGTGACGTCCACGGCGACGAGGAACGCGACGCCCGCGGCGACGAGCCAGCGCGGGGCGACGGGCTCGTGCATGAGGACGAGGCCCATGCCCGCGAGCGCGCCGAGGTTGAGGTACCCCGCGAGGGTGTTCGGGTTGATGAGAGGTCCGACGTGCCACGGCGGGAGCGGGGCCGAGGGCGTGTAGAAGCCGTAGACCTCGGTCGAGCCCGCGAGGCCGTGCACGACGGTGACGAGCGCGACGGCGAGCGCGGAGAGGAAGACGGTGGCGACGCCGGTGGCCGCGCCGCGACGCGCGGACACGGCCGCAGAGGCGGTGAAGATCGCGGCGTAGGAGGACCACTTCAAGGCCTCGACGACCGTGGCGCCTGGATCGAGCGAGAGGCTCGCGAAGCGTGGTCCCGCCTCGCCGAAGGGCAGGAGCGCGCGCGCCCAGACGTCGGCGTTGCTCGGCGCGATACGCTCGAGCAGGGCGACGGGCAGGGGCACGGCTTGCAGGAGCGTGTAGGCCGCGAGCGCGGTCGCGACGATCGCAGGCAAGGCGAGCGAGACCGAGCCCTTGCGTTCTTGCTCGCGGCGAAGCGCGAGGGCGGCGGCGGCGAAGGCGAGGGGCGCGATCAGCGCGACGACGCGGGCGTGCACGCCGCCGAGGGCGAGCGCGGAGCCAGCGACGGTGAGGGCGACGAGGGCGACGAGGGGCCGCACGGAGCCGGCGCTGCCGCGATCTCGGCTCGGGCTGGATCGGGAGGTGGGGGGCATCCGAGGCTCGTGCGGGGGGCGCACGGGAGGGCCGAGTGTATCGCAGGAGCGGGACCGGGGGCGCGAGTTCTCGCCACGCGCGTTGACGCCGGGTCGGGTTCCGCTGAGGATCGGTGGTCATGGAACGTTCGTCTCGCCGCGGGCGTCGCGGCCTTGCTTCGCTTGTGCTCTCCAGCATCGCCACGCTCGTCAGCGGCGCGTGGCTCGTCGCATGCCTCGATCAGCAGGGCTCCCTGCCGCCGGGGCAGAGCCCGTCGAGCTCGAGCTCGTCCTCGTCGACGAGCGGGAGCGGCGGCGGGATGGGCGGCGCGGGCGGGATGGGCGGCGCGGGCGGCGTCGCGGTGGGTGGAATGGGCGGCGTCGGTGGAATGGGCGGCGTCGGTGGAATGGGCGGCGCGGGTGGAATGGGCGGCGCGGGTGGAATGGGCGGGGGGCCGGTGGTCCTCGAGGAATGGACCGCGACCGAGCCCCCGGCACCCGATCTGCCGATGTACGTGCTCCCGATCGATTGGCTCAAGATCGAGTGCCCGACGAGCGACAGGACCTCGCAGGTGGGCCCGCACAGCTTGAAGCGCGGCTATCTTGCGAACGCGGCGCGTCCGAGGAACGTGGGCTCCGGTTGGGGCCTCAGCGTGGAGAGCGCGCGGAAGAACAAGATCCGGAACAGCGATTCGTGGAGCGGGATGGGCTGGTCGACGCCGGGCACGCCGGGCGTCGCGATGATGGCCACGCCTTTGCAGCAGGATCCAGCGGGAGGCCTCAGCGCCACGAGGTTCGACTCCACGGGCTCCCAGCAGTCGAATTACGCGACCGTTCCCAGCGGTTACGCCTCTGCGTGGCTTCGTGGGCAGGGCGCCGCGGGGCCCTTTGCTTATCTGGTCACGGAGCCCGGAAATGCCGATTGGAAGGTCGACGTCGTCGACGACGCCATGAACTGGAAACGTTACGAGGTCGGCGTGGATGACGGCTATTTCCTCCTGGAGACCCGCGGTGACGCAGACGGGGATCCCATGGCGATCGCGACGCCGACGACGGTGCTCGCTTATGGTGCGCAGCACGAGACGAAGGCCGACAACAAAGCCGTCAAGTATCCATCGAGCTACATCCCGACGCTGGACATGGAGCGGACGCGCGAGGCTGACGTGCTCTCGATCATCGCGCCGACGGACGTCGCGCCGGACGGGTTCTTCCATGTGAAGATTCGCTTCGCGCCGAACTACGCGACCGGCGAGAACTTCGAGAACGAGCATGATCTCCTGTTCATCAACGCGGACAACCGGATCTTTTTCAGGTTCTCGGACAACAAGATCGTCTTCAAGATCGAGAAGGACGATCTCGTATCCGCGTCGCTCACGTGGATCCGAGAGCAGCCGATCGACGTGGAGGCGATCCACGCGCCGTCCGGGCGCAAATTGATCGTCTCCGGCGGAGGCGGGAGCTTCTCGGGGCCGGCGCTGGCCCCCGTGCCGACGAACAACCCGTTCTACCTCCTCGGGCGGTCGGCGGGCGCCCAGGAATGCGCGGATCTGCGCGCGATCATGTTCTATCAGCCCAACTGACGATCGAGGCAAACCATCATGAAAAAAGCTCTCCCGGTCGTTCTCGCTCTCGGCGTCGTCGGCGGCGCCGGCGTGGCGGCGTTCGCCTACATGAAGAAGCCCGAGCGCGCTGCCTGCGTGCGGATCGCCGACCTCTGCGGCGAAAAAAACGGGACGAAGGAGGACCTCGACCGCTGCGTCGAGGAGGTCGAGCAATGGCGCAAGGTCGCCGGCGAGGAGCCGGTTGACAAGGGCATCGAGTGCGTCGACGAGGCCAAGACGTGCGGCGAAGCCATGGGCTGCGTCGCGGGCGCCGGCATGAAGGGTTTTCAGAACGTCGTCGACGACTTCTTCAAGGGCCTCGGCAAGGGGCTCGGCGGCGGCGAAAAGAAGTAGCGCCTCAACCCCTCAGGTAGGCTTTCCCCGCCGCCCGCCCGCCCGAAGGCAAGGGCGCCTCTTCGTCGAGGTCGAGGCAACGGACGATCCCTCCCTCGACCCGATATCGATATCCACTCTCGGGACAAACCATGACGCCGTCGGGCCCGGGCCGGCCGAGCTTCTGCCCGTGCCGGCTCATGGTCCCCGTCCGCCGCGCAGGGACGCCGGTCACGAGCGCATAATCAGGGACGTCGCGCGTGACGAGCGCGCCCGCGCCGACGAACGCATATCGACCCACGGTCGTGCCGCACACGATCGTCGCATTTGCGCCGATCGTCGCGCCGCGGCGGATCAAGGTCTTCTCGTAGAGGCCCCGGCGATCGAGCTCCGCGCGCGGGTTCGTGACGTTCGTCAGGACGCAGGAGGGGCCGAGGAACACGGCGTCCTCGACGATCGTGCCCTCGTAGAGCGAGACATGGTTCTGGATACGCACGTCGTCCCCGACGACGACGCCGCCTGCGACGAAGACGCCCTGGCCGAGCACGCACCGCCGGCCAATACGAGCGCCCGGCATGACATGGCAGAAGTGCCAGATTCGTGTGCCTTCGCCAAGACACGAGGGCTCGTCGACGATGGCGGAGGGGTGGACGGAAGGTGGTTGCATCGAATCAATGGCTCCCGTACTGCCAGAGCCCGAACGGCCCAACGACGGCGCGCGGCGGGCCGAGCTCACGCGCGGCAGGGCTCGAGGTGCGGCCGAGGAGGAAACGCGCGCGTGTCTCTTCGAGGCGGCGCGGGAGGCCCTCGGGGGCGTCGAAGCTCGAGGCCGCGGCGGGTTTGCGAGGATCGAGGTCACGATCGAGGACGACGTCCTCGGGGCGGCCGAGCGCAGCGGTCACGGCGAAATGGCCATAATCGCGCACCTCGACGAGGATCCGCTCGCCAGGCGGGACGAGCGCACGCGCGGCGGCGCCGATGGCGACCTCGTCGGCGCGCGGGACGAAGCCCTCGCCGCGATACCAGCGGCGCACGATGACGAGGCTGAAGACGAGGAGCAAGGCCGCCGCCACGCCCGCGCCGAGGCGAGCCTTTTGGCTCGCGCGAGGGAGCAAGGTGGCCGCGAGGTCGCCGACGAGCAGCGCGCAGAGCAGCAGGCCCACGAGGAGCGCACGCTCGGGGTGATGGGTCGGCGCGCCATCCTTGACGAGCGCCGCCGAGAGCGCGAGGAGCTGGAAGACGGCGAGGGCGAGCGGGCGAGCGTAAGGACGAAGGGTCTCCCGCGCCGAGGCGCGGAGCGTCGGCAGCGCGGCGAGCCCGAGGAGAATGGCGAGCGCAAAAAAGAGCTCGGGCTCGTGGCGAGCCATGGCAATCGGATAGGCAAAGAGGCGCGCGAGAGGAGCGTCGTCCCCGCCGCCGAGGGCGCGGCGATACGCGGCGACGCGGTCGAGGGAGTCGAAGGCATTGCCGCGGGCGAAGTGGTTCCACGTGACCCAGAGCAGAGGGCCGAGCGCCGCGACGGTCGCCCCGACGAAGTAGAGGGCGCGGTCCCGCGCGTGGAAGGAGCGGTCCGCGTCGCGCAGGGCGTCGAGGGTGGTGAGGGCGGCGAACGCCGCCGCGATGGGCCAGACGTCGTAACGCGAGAGCGTGGCGCCGAGCAGCGCGAGGCCGCCGAAGAGGCGCGCGCGCGGGTCACGCGGGCCCACGAGGGAGGCCATCGCGAAGAGGGTGAGCGCCGCGGTGGGCAGCTCGGGGACGGTGGCGACGCCGAGGCGCGCGCTCCAGGGGAAAGCAGCGGCGAGGACGGCGCCGAGCAGCGCCGCCGTGCGGTTCTTCGCGAGGCGCTGCGCGGCGAGCGCGACGAGCACCGCCGAGATCACGCCGAGGAGGAAGGCCGTGATACGAGCGACGAGCAGCGTGCGCCCGGCGCCGAGCATCGCGGCGCCCGTGATCCAGAAGGGGAAGGGCAACCAGCTCGTGCCGGTCGGGTCGAGCTTCGGCTTGAACGCGAACTCCTGCGCGATGACGACGCGCGCGAAATCGTCATCGCTGACCGCGCGGAAGCCGGTGGCGATCACGATCGCCACGGCGATCGTCTTGACGAGCGCGACGAGCGCGAGATCGCGCTTGCGATCCACCGCGGGGGCTACTTGCCTTGCTGGGTCTCGAACTGCTTGAGCTCGCGGTCACCCGCGGAGGACAGGTACGCGAGGGACATGCTGGTGAGCATGAAGATCGCGGCGCAGATGGCGGTGAGGCGCGTCATGAAGTTGCCCGCGCCGCGCCCGCCGAAGACCTGCGCGCCGCCGCCGAACGACGAGCCGAGGCCGCCGCCGCGGCCCTGCTGCAGGAGCACCACGAGGATCAGGAAGAAACAAACGATGACGTGGAGGACGTTCAGCACGGAGGTCAGCATCGGCGCTCGGCGACGTTCTACCCTCGTTCCGCCGCTTCCGCCAGCCGCTCGGCGCTGTCGATGATCTTGCCGAAGCCAGCCGCGTCGAGGGAGGCGCCGCCGACGAGGGCGCCGTCGACGTCGATCTGGCCGAGCAGGCCCTCGGCGTTGTCGGCCTTCACGCTGCCGCCGTAAAGGATCCGCGTGGACGTGGCGAGCTCCTCGGAGACGCTCGCCAGCAGGCCGCGGATCATGGCGTGGACCTCCTGCGCGTCCTCGGGGCGGGCGACCTTGCCCGTCCCGATCGCCCAGACCGGCTCGTACGCGATGACCCCGACGCCCGGGCGCTTGGCGAGCTCGTCGAGGAAGGCGCGCGTCTGGCGCTCGACGACCTCGAGCGTCTTTCCTGCGTCGCGCTCCTCCAGCGTCTCGCCGACGCAGGCGATCGGGCGGAGCTCGGCGCGCAGGGCCGCGGCGACCTTGCGCTCGATGAGCTCGTCGGTCTCGCCGAAGATCTGCCGGCGCTCGCTGTGGCCGAGGATCACCCAGGTCGCGCCGGAGTCTTTCAACATCGACGCGCTGATCTCGCCGGTGAAGGCGCCGGCGGGCTCGGGGTGCATGTTCTGCGCGCCGAGCATGACCGCGCTCTTCGACTCCCAGAGCTCGTGCGCGGCCGCGGCGAGCGCCGTGAACGGCGGGCAAATCACGACGTCGACGCGGGCCGAGCGGCGCGCCGCCTCGACCACGCCCATGGCCAGGCTGCACGCGTCCTGGCCACCGGCGTTCATCTTCCAGTTGCCCGCGATGAGGGGGCGGCGCGCGACGTTCACGACGCTTCCTCCGCCACGGCCGAGCGGAGCGCTTCCACGCCCGGCAGCTTCCGGCCCTCGATGAGCTCGAGCGCAGCGCCGCCGCCGGTCGAGATGTGATCCATGCCCTTGGCGATGTCCTCGCCCGCGGCACGGACCGCCGCCGCGCTGTCGCCGCCGCCGACGACGGTGAAACCCTCGGCGCGGCTCATGACGCGGGCGATCTCGAAGGTGCCGTTCGAGAACGCCTTCGACTCGAAGAGGCCCATGGGGCCGTTCCAGAAGACGGTCTTCGCGCGATCGATCGCGCCGCCGAAGAGCTCGACGGTCTTCGGGCCGATGTCGAGCGCCATGGTGCCGTCGGGGATCCTGTCCACGCTCACGGCCGTGCCGCTCTCCGCGTCGAGGCCCTTGGCCACGACGACGTCGACGGGCAGCAGCACCGAGGCCCCGCGATCACGCGCCTTCTGCAGGATCGTGCGGGCGAGCGGGAGCTTGTCGTCCTCGATCTTGCTCGACGCGACCTTCTTGCCGAGCGCCGCGAGGAACGTGTTGGCCATGGCGCCGCCGATGCAGAGCGTGTCGACGACGTTGAGCAGCGACTCGACGACGGCGATCTTGTCCGAGACCTTCGCGCCGCCGAGCACCGCGACGTAGGGCTTCTCGGGCCGATCGAGCAGGCGCGCGAGCGAGCGCAGCTCCTTCAGCATGAGCAGGCCGGCGCCGCGATCCCGGATCATGCGCGGCAAGGCGTGCACCGAGGCGTGGGCGCGGTGGGCCGCGCCGAACGCGTCGTTCACGTAGATGTCGCAGAGCTCGGCGAGCTGACGCGCGAAGTTCTCCTCGTCCTTCTCCTCCTCCTCGTGGAAGCGGAGGTTCTCGAGCAGGCAGACCTGGCCGGTGCGCAGGTCGTGGATGACCTTCTTCGGCCCGTCGCCGACGCAGTCGTCGGTCAGGTGCACCTCGTAGCCCGTGAGCTCGGCGAGGCGCGCGCCGGCGGGCTCGAGCGACGAGCCCTCGTGCTTGCCGGGCTTCGGCCGGCCGAGGTGCGAGGCGAGGATGACCTTCGCGCCCGCGTCCATCACGAGCTTGATCGTGGGCAGCGACTCGCGGATGCGCGCGTCGTCGGTGATCGCGCCCGTCTTCTTGTCGAGCGGGACGTTGAAGTCGACGCGGATGAAGACGCGCTTGTTGGCGAGTCCAGAGTCCTTGGCGAGGTCCTCGATCGTGCGGATGCCGGTGAGCTTCATGGCCTCACACGCCCTTCGCGACCATGAGCTTCGCGAGGTCGATCATGCGCTGCGAGAAGCCCCACTCGTTGTCGTACCAGGAGAAGATCTTCGCGAACCGGTCGCCGACGTGTTGCGTGAGCGTGGCGTCGAAGATGCTCGAGTGCGGGTTGCCGATGTAGTCGCCCGAGACGAGCGGGAGCTCGGTGTACTGGAGGACGCCCTTCATCGGGCCCTCGGCCGCGCGCTTCATGGCGGCGTGGATCGCGTCCTTCGAGAGCGGCTTCTCGGTCTCGAGCGTGAGGTCCACGAGCGAGACGTCGACCGTCGGCACGCGGATCGCCTGGCCGTCGAACTTGCCCTTGAGCGAGGGGATGACCTCGCTGAGCGCCTTCGCCGCGCCCGTCGAGGAGGGGACCATGTTCACCGCCGCCGCGCGCGCGCGGCGCAGATCACCCTTGCGATGCGGCAGATCGAGGATGTGCTGGTCGTTCGTGTAGGAGTGGATCGTGGTCATGAGGCCACGCACGATCCCGAACTCGTCGAGCATGACCTTCGCGACCGGCGCGAGGCAGTTCGTCGTGCACGAGCCACACGAGATCACGCTGTGCTTGGCCGCGTCGTACTGGCCCTCGTTCACGCCCATGACGATGGTGATGTCGTGGTTCTTCGCGGGCGCGCTGATGATCACGCGCTTGGCGCCGGCGTTCTGGTGCAGGGCGGCCTTCGTCTTGTCGGTGAAGAGGCCCGTGCACTCGAGGACGATGTCGACGCCGAGGTCCTTCCAGGGCAGCTCCGCGGGATCCTTCTTCGCGAGGACCTGGATGCGCTTGTCGTCGAGCGCGATGAAGCCGTCGCCGTGGCTCACCTTGGCCGCGCGGAACTCGCGGTGGATGGAGTCGAAGCGCAAGAGGTGCGCGAGCGTGCCGGCGTCCGTGAGATCGTTGATCGCCACGATCTCGAGATCCTTCTCGCCGCGCTCGACCAGCGCGCGGACGATGCAGCGACCGATCCGGCCGAACCCGTTGATTGCAATCCTCGTCGCCATCGGAGACTCCTGGAAAAAGGGGTGGTTTCGGGCGCTGTACGTAGCCAGGCCTCCTCCCCAGGTCAAGCTACGCCCAAGGATCGGGGGAGAATCTGCCCATGACGGTCGCCAGCGCTCGACACGTGGGGCAGGGGAGCCCGCCGAGCGAGGGGTGGGCAGAGATCAAGGCTTGTTTTTCGCGCCCGTCTCGGGGGCGCCGGCCTCGCTCGGCGCTTCGACGCTGGCCACTTCATCACCGCTCAACGTCCGGCTCGTCGGCCGCACGCGCTCGGAGAGGTCTTTTCGACCGGAGAGCCGCCACAGCCCCGTCAGGCCATCGGCCACGCCCTGATAATCGTCCACCCAGACGGTCGCCACGCTCTCGCGCTTGCCGAGCACGTCCGCGAGCTCCTGGTCTTCCCGGGCGAGGTCCTTGATCACGAGATCGAGCGCGCCCGCTTTCGCGTGGAGCATCGCGGCCATCGCGGCGCTGTCGAACGACGCGCCGTCCACGGTCACGGCGAACGGCTTCTTCTCGAGCAGGTTCGCCACTTTCCTCGCGTGGCTCACGGCGTCGCGTGGCGTCCGGGGCGTCGGGCCGTCGAGGCCGTAGACCTTCAATGCCTCCGGCCCGAGCGCGTCGAGGACATTCGAACGCACGCGCACGGCGCGATTGTAGAGATCCGCGGCGCGCGTGTCCCGGCGATCGCGGGGCTCGACATCGTCCGCGCGCTCCGCGACGACGGCGAGCTCGGCGTCGTCGAGGCGCTTGGCGCTATGGCGCAGGGTCGAGGCGAGGAAATCGATGACGATGCCGAACACCTCCTTCGTCGCCTTCGTCTCCGGCCCCTCGACCTCGATCGCCCGCGCGGCGAGCCGCTCCGCGACCTGATCCCGATGCGCCGTCGCCGCGCCGACCACCTCGGCGCTCGATTGAATGCGGTTGTCGATCAGCTTCGACTTCTTCGCCATGCGGCTCGTCTCCTCCGTGGGCCGCGGAGCCTACGCCCTCACCCGCGCGACGGGAAAGCGAGAAGAGAGGGGCGCGTTCGGGAGTTGCGCGGCATGAGCGGCGCGCGCGCGTGTCGTCGAGGCGAGGTGTCGCCGCGAAGGCGCGCGCGCGAGGCTCGCGGAGGTGGTTCGCAACGTGCGAAGAGGGTGCGCGAGCGGCGCGGAGGCGTCGGAGGAGGGCCGCGGCGGATGGACGAGCGAGGGAGGCGCGTCGGGGGAGGTGCGCGGGAGGTCGACGAGGGGCGCGGGCGCGTCGTAATGGCGACGAGCGAGGTCCACGAGGCGCGTGGAGGCGCCGGAGTCGCGACAAACCCTACGATCCAGGGCCGATCGGCCGGCGCTCCTCTCGTGCAGCTCCTCCTCGGAAAGGTGCGCTTCGTTCAGCGCGCGTCGTCGTGGAAAAATGCCGAGCCGTCCTCCGCGACCACCGTGACCCGCGGCGCGCGAGGCCAGACGAGCACGAGCGCAGCCATCACCGACGGATCGAGCGGGACGCGGATCCACCCGCCCTCCTGCCGCTCGACGAGCCGCGCGTCCGCGCCCACGGCCCACGCGACCCCCGTCGACGGATCCACCGCGACGCCGAGCAGATCCCGCGTCGTCTGCACGCTCTCGAGCGTCGCCACCGCGCCGCCGTGCGCCGGCTCGACGCGCAGCGCATGTCCCCCGCTGCCGACGGCGTACGCGACGCCGCCCGGCCCCGCCGCGATCGCGTAGAGGTGCCCCGTGCGGCCCCACGGCACGTCACGCGCGCCGCGTTCGCCGAGCTCCACGAGCGTGCCTTGTGTACCGACCGCGATCACGTGCCCGCTGCTCGTGCGCGTCACGCCCGTGAGGCGCGCTGTGTCCGGCGCGGCGAGGATCGTCGGCGCTCCTTCGTGCGGGACCAAGATCGCCACGCCGCCCGGGCGCGAGGCGCGCTCGCCGACGAGCACGAGGCCACGATCGTCCGCGTGCGCCGCGAGCAGCGTGAGGTCGCGCTCGGGGAGCGGGATCCGACGCAGGCCCGCGCGCGGCGAGAGCGCGGCGCACAGGCCCGCGTCGCCGAAGAGGAGCAGCTCGCCCGAGGGCAGGCGCGAGAGGCCCCGCACGGCCCGCGCGTCGATCCCCGCAGGCAGCGGCGCCGCGGACCACTCGCCGTGCGCGAGCCGGTAGAAACCTCGCGCGCCGAGGGCGACGATCGCGCGGCCGTCCTCCACGACGAGCGCGGCGCGCAGGCGCTCACCCGCGATCGGCGGGCCGAGCATGCCCCACGCGGGCATCGGCGCGGCGACCGGCGCGGCCGAGGGCGGAGGGATCGGCACGAGGCGCGCGCTCTCGATCGATCGCGGGAAGATCGAGTCGAAGCTCACGGGCTCGTCGGGCGCGCTGCCGCCGCTCGCCGTCGGGCGCACGGCTTCTCGCAAGAGCGGCTCGAGCGCGAGCCAGAGCTCGCGGATCGAGCCGTGCCTCTGCTGCGGGTTCGCGCTCGTCGCGCGGGCGATCTCGCGATCGAGCCCGGCCACGAGGTCCGGCCGATCGCGCAGCTCCGCCGGCAACGTCGCGCGCACGCGGCCGAGCTGCGGCCTGTCGCCCGAGAGCAGGCGCACGAGCGCCTTCTGCCGCGGCTCACCCGGCCTCGGCGCGAAGGCCGCGGTCCCGCACAGGAGCTCGTACAGGATGGCCGCGAACGAGTACACGTCCGTCTCGGGCCCGAGCGGGCCGTTCATCGCGCCGAAGCTCTCGGGCGCGCCGTAGAGCAGGTTCGGCGGATCGAGCGGCTCGTCGGCGCTGAGGGCGGTGATGCAGCCGCCTTTGATCCGCGCCGTCTCCTGGCCTCGCTCCTGCGTGATGAGGACCTGCGACGGCTTCAGATCCCGATGCACGTAGCTCGCCTCGTGCAGCGCGAAGAGCGCGCGGGCCACGTGCCCCATGATCCGCCGCGCGCGCGCCGCGGGCAGGCCGAAGCCGCCGTGCGCCGCGATCACCCGCGTGAGGTTCTGCCCGGGCAGATACTCGCGGACGACAAACGGCGCCGGGCCACGCGGGCTCTCGAAGGCGCCGTGATCCATCACGTGCGCGAGCCCTCGACGATCGGGCAGCGCCGCGAGCAGACGCTCGAGCTGCATCACCTCGCGCGTGAACCTCGCGAGCGCCTGCGGGCCGCGGAGGAGCTCGGGCCGGAACACCTTCACGGCCGCCTGTGCGCCGAGGACGTCTTGCGTGGTCTTGAAGACGAAGCCCGAGCGGCCCTCGCCGACGAGCTCGGCGAGCTCGTAACGGACGCCCTGGGCGCCTTCCAGCACCCGCCCGATCAGGCTTTGTCGGAGTTCGGCGTCCACGAGAGCCAAGCTCTACGAGGAAAATGACGCCGCGAAAAGTCACGAGCGCGAACCCCTCGTACGGCCGGGGCCCGCGCTCGTGAGGATGTCCGTGATCCGTTGCGGGTCTTACACGCCGAGGAGCTGGACGAGCTTGTCGCGGTTCGTCAGCCCCACGTGTTGTCCGATCTTCACGCCGCCCTTGAAGACCATCACGGTCGGGACGCTGCGGACGGCGTACTTCGCGGCGAGGTTCGGCGACTCGTCGATGTCGAGCTTGCCGACCCGGACCTTGCCCTCGAACTCGTCGGCGACCTTGTCGACGATCGGGGCGAGGGCCTTGCAGGGACCGCACCACGTGGCCGTGAAGTCCACGAGCACGGGGACATCGGATTTCAAGACCTCGGACTCGAAATTGACTTCATTGAAGGTGAGGACGTTCTTGCTCGCCATGGTGCCTCGCTCTCCGTCGTGCGGCCTGCCGCACCCGGTCCATCGGTAGGGCCACGAAACGTAACTTCGAGAAATGGAGCCGACAAGGCTTCCTGCAGAGGCTTTTCTTCTGCTACATGACCCCACGCTCCCGCCCGTCGGGGAGCCCACGAGCTCGAATGGCCCCGCGGATCCTCGTCGTCACGCCGACTTACAACGAGCGTGACAACCTCCCGCGCTTCGTGCGCTCGGTGCTCGAGGTCGTCCCCGAAGCGCACGTTCTCGTCGTGGACGACGCCTCGCCCGACGGCACGGGCGAAGTCGCCGACGCGCTCGCCGCCGAGGACACGCGCGTGGCCGTGCTGCATCGCCCCGGCAAGCTCGGGCTCGGCACGGCCTACGTGGACGGTTTTCGGCGCGCGCTCGAGCGCGGCTACGACGTCGTGGTCGAGATGGACGCGGATCTCTCGCACGATCCGAAGTACCTGCCCGCGTTCCTCCAGGCGATCGAGGAGGGCGCCGACGTCGTGCTCGGTTCGCGCAACGTGGCCGGAGGCGGCGTCGTCGGCTGGGGGCCCGGGCGGCACGTGCTCTCGAAGGGCGGGTCGCTCTACGCGCGGACGATCCTCGGCGTGCCGATCCGCGACCTGACCACGGGCTTCAAGGCGTTTTCGCGCCGCGCGCTCCTCGCGATCGACATCGAGACGCTCCGCTCGAACGGCTACTCGTTCCAGATCGAGACGACCTACCGCGCGCTCCGCAAGGGTTTGCGCGTGGTCGAGGTGCCGATCGTGTTCGTCGACCGGCGCGCGGGTCACTCCAAGATGAGCCGCTCCATCTTCGCGGAGGCCGTCGTGGAGGTGTGGCGCCTGCGCCTCGACGCGCTGACCGGCAAGCTCTGACGTCAACGCATGAAGCCGCGTCGTTGCAAGCTGACGACGCGGCCGAGGGCGACGACCTTGAGCGCGGCCGGGTGGTTCTCGTACTCGTCCTGCTGCATGTGCGCCTCGGCGACGATACGCGCCTTGAAGCGCTGGAACATCGGCAGCTTCTTCGTGAGGCTCTCGGGCAGGTACGCGGGCATCGGCGACGAGGAGCCCTGCGGCACGAGGACGCTGCGGATCCAGGGCTCGCCGAAGACCGTACGTTTCTGGTAGTGCCGCTGCTCGAGCAGCATGCGCTCGGTGTGCGAGTCGAGGTAACTCGGCGGCAGCATGCGGTTGCCCTGCGCGAAGGCGTCCTTCACCTGCTGCGTGAGCCGCTCGGCGACGCCGCTCGACGAGGAGAGCCACGGCGTCTTGAGCAGCTCGTTCACCGTGTCGACGGTCTCCTTGAGCTTCTTGTCGCCGGCGATGAGCGGCGAGACGGCCGTGACCGTGGCCTTCAACGTCTCGAGCTCGTCGAAGGGGAAGGTGAGCTCGGCCGAGACGAGCACGAGCGGCGGCGTGAAGGTGCCGTCGTCGGCGACGGCGTCGCCGATGGCCTCCTGGATGCCCTCGGCGTCGGTCGCCACGCCCCGCGTGAGCACGGCGAAGACGTCCTTGCGATCACGCACGTCGGGCGGCTCCTCGGGCGGCGGTTCGTCGTCGAAGTCGAGGTCACGCGGCTCGGGCTTCTTGTCGAGCAAGAGCTTCCAGCTCGGGTGCTCGCGCATCTTCGGCGCCGACTTCGGGTCGAACCAGATGAGGTCGACGACGTCGCGCACGGGGCCACGATGCGTGTAGGCGCGCGGCGCGACGGCAGGTGAAGGCGAGGGCGCGTCGCTCGGCGCAGACCAGGTGCTCGCCGCGGCGGCGGCGTTCGAGGCCGCGGCGGCGCCGACGGTGGCGGCGTTCGCGACGGCGACGGGCGGCGGAGGCGCGGCTTGCGAGGCGCTGGAGAAGGCCGCGACGGCGGCCGCGCCGGCGAGGCCCGCGGCGGCCATGGCAGTCGCCGACGTCGGGGCGATCGGGCTCGGCGGGGACAAACCCGCGGCCATGTTGCCCACGGCCTTGGCCGGCATGGCGTCCCCGCTGCCGGGGCGCGCCGACGGGTTTGCCCAGGGGCTGTCGAGCGCCGAGGGGCTCGGCGAGGGCGGAGCCTGGGGGATACGCGCAGGCGGCGGCGGCGGCGCGGGCTGCGCGGCCGGCGGCGAGAAGGGCGTCGCGTTCGTCAGGGCCGGCGAGGGGACGCTCGGGGACGAGGCTTTCCGGGAGGCCGCGAGCCAAGGCGGCGCGGCGTCGCCGGGCGGAGGACGATCGGCCGGCGGCTGCGGCGCGCTCGCGGCGGGCGAGACGTTTTTCGGCGCGATGAACGGCAAGCCGCTCGCCGCGGGCGCGACGCGGGGCGGAGGAGGCGCGTTTTCGGGGCGCGGCGCGCTCATCTGGCTGAGCGCCGAGACCGCAGGCGTCGCGGGTTTGGCCGGGACCTCGCCGGCCACGTCGGGCCGCAGGAACGGCACGGTCCCCGGTCGATGAGGTTTGTCCGGGGGAGGGGCCTCGCGCGTGCCCTCGGCGAGCGGCTCGCCGGCCTGCCCGCTCGCCACGAGCAGCCGCTCGACGTCGGCCCACGTGAGGCGCTGGCCCGGCTCCTCCATCGCGACCACCACGCGACCGAGCCCGTGGGGCCTGTCGAGCCCGATCTGCGCGCGCCACGTGAGCGTGCATTGCGCTCGGTCCGTGTCGATCCAGAGCGTGTCGCACTTCATCGTGAGGTCTTGCGGGCTGCCGCCCGGCCGGACCACGAAGGCGCGCGGGTGCAGCCCGGGCAAGCTCGTCACGAGGCGCGGGTGCTGCGGGTGCAGGTTCTCGAGCACGATCCGCTCGTTGTCGCGGAGCTCGTCGAGCTGCTGATCCCGCGGGGCGCAGTTGAAGTACGCGGGGTCGATGTCGTCGGGCACCGGCTGCTCGCGGACGACGAGCATCGAAAACGTCGGCGCATGCCCGCCGAGCATCTCCATCCGGCCCGGCCACGTGGGCGCGAGGGGGCCGTAGCCGATCGGGTTGATCACGTCGGCGCGGCTCTGCACGAGCATCCCGGGCGGCTGGAGGTTCGGCACGGGCGCGACGCCGTACGCGTCGGGCTCCGCGCCCTGCCGGACGCCCACCGGGTTCGGCGTGTCCGGCCCTCCGGCGGCGCGCTCGTAGCGCAGCGGCACCTTCGTCACGCCGCGCGTGTCGCGCACGCCGCCGTCCGGGCCAAACGCGCGATCGCCGAAGGCCTCGATCGATTTGTCGATCCCGCCGACGACGAGGCGCGTGAGGATCGATCGGGCCGCCTCGCCGCGCGGGGCGAACGCGTTGCCCACGAGGACCACGTCGGCGCGCACCTTGAACGGAACGAGATCACTCGGCGAGTACACGCTGCGCGCGGGATCGTCGTTCCAGTGGTTGTCGTCCTCGTTCGGATCGTCCTGGTCCTGCGCGAGGCGCGACTGGACGGGCGCGAGGTCGTACGTGGCCTTGCAGACGACCGTGAGGACCCACCCGCCGCGCCGAGGCTGCCAGAGCAACGACGCGACACGGAAGGGACAAACCGTGACGACCTCCATGACGGGGTGATACTAATCGACCGTCGCTCGAACGGATATGGGGGTTCTGGCATGAAGGCGATGATCTCGGCGCGTCCTTGGTTCCTGGCGTGTCTGCTTTCGCTTTTTGCGGTCGCGTGTGGGCCGCCCTGGGTCGTGGTGGCGAAGGCGGTGCCGAATCCGTTCGTGAACCAGCGGAGCTTCGCCGTGGAGCCCGTGCACTTCGAAGGGGTCCGGATCGGCGACAAGAGCGAGGAGGAGTACCAGGCCTCGAAGGACGCGGAGCAGCAGTCGAGCTGGGTCGAGGACAAGCGCGCGTTCGCCGGTGAATTCGGTCGCGAGCTCGCGGAGGAGCTGCCCGAGGTCCAGTTCGTGTCGGCGCCCGCGGCGAGCCCGTTCGTCGTGCGGCCGGTCGTGACCTTCGTCGAGCCGGGTTTTTACGCCTACGTCGCGGCGCGCGCATCGGAGGTGCGGATGATCGTGGAGATCTGGGGCGCAGGAGACCAGCGCCTCGACGTGATCGAGATGCGCGCCGTCGTGCCCGCCACGATGACGAACCCTTCGAGCGGCGGGCGCCTGCGCACCGCGGGCGAGATGC
Organism: Polyangium spumosum; assembly: GCF_009649845.1. Classification (NCBI taxonomy): domain Bacteria; kingdom Pseudomonadati; phylum Myxococcota; order Polyangiales; family Polyangiaceae; genus Polyangium; species Polyangium spumosum. Next base: position 337,248 of record NZ_WJIE01000003.1, on the reverse strand, counting down.
TCGGCGCGCAGATCGCCGAGTACCTGCGGACGCGCGTCTTCCCGGGTTAATGCAGCGTATGCCAGTCGCCGTCGTGCTCCACCTTGGGCACCTCGGTCTCCGGCGGGAACGTCTTGCCGATGTCGACGCGCTCGCGCTCGGCGTCGATGGAGTCGATCCGCTCGATGAGGAGCGGCGCGGGCCGCGAGCGCGGAGGCGGCAAGATCGGGGGATCGACGAGGAGGGGGCGCGCCTCCTTGCGTGGCGCGGGCGCGGGCGCGGCCTCCACGCGGCGACGCTCGAGCGCGCGCCGCGCGACGAGGACCAGCGCGCCGAGCGCCCACGCGCCGATGCCCGCGAGGAACACGGGCAAGAAGCCATACCGCCGGGCGAGATCCTCCCGCCACGCGAGCTCGATCTGCGCGAGGGGCGCCTCGTGCGCAGCCGCGAGCGCCTGCTCGAACGGCTCGCCGCCGCGGGCCCGATCGAGCGCCGCCACGAACGCCGCCCGCCGGGGTTTGTCCGTCAGGAACCGCGCGAGGTCGGCGGCCTGCGCGTAGGCGAGCGAGGTCTCGGGCGCGTCGGCCGGCAGGCCCCCTTCGAGCGCCGCGATCCCATGCAGGCGTCGCTGCAGCGTGGCCAGGAGGAGCGACTGCGCGCGGAGGGCCGAGGCCTCGCCCGCCACGTGCGCGGCGAAGCCCTCGTGCAGCCAGAGCGGCGCGGGCGCGTGGTCGAGCGCCTCGTCGAGCGCGACGTGGGCGAGCGCGTGCGGGAGCGCGACGCCGAGATCGGTCGGCTCGAGCGAGCGAAACGAGCCGAGGCTCGTCACGACGAGCCGTTGCTTCGAGAAGGCGAGCGCCGCCGCATACCCGGGCACGTCCTCCATCGGGCCGAGCGAGCGCACCTCCTCGGGCACCGCGGCCACGCGGATCTCGACCGCGCCGAGGACCTCGCGGCCGAAGAGCTCGCTCATGGCCTTGCGCGCCCGCAAGACGGCGGGGATCGCGGCGCGCACGCGCTCGTGCGCGGAGGGGTGATACACGAAGGTGAGGCCCGCCTCCTGGAGCTCGAGGTAACCCGTGGGACGCGCGGGCACGTCGGCGCGTGGATCGGTCACGGCCGGCGCGTCGTGCGGGCGCGGGGGCGCGGCGAGGGCCTCGGCGGCGAGGAGGCACGAGGCCACGGCGACGAGGACGAGCGCCCCCACGGCTGACCTCCGCCGCGCGCTCACGGGGCGACCTGCCCTCGCAGCCGGACCATGCCGGTCGAATCCTCCGTCACCTGCGAGGCGATCAGCACCGCGGCGCCTGCGGCCACGACCGCGCCGAGCGGGCCCCAGAACCAGGCCGATTTGTAGAACGGCTTGCGCGTGGGCACCTCCGGCTTGCGTGGCGCCGGCGTGCTCGTCTGTCTCGGTACGATGGGCGCGGCCACGGGGACGACCACGAGTTTTCGTAACGTCGTCGCGGCGCCGGGCCAGGTGTAGCGGGTTTCGCCGGCCTCGGTTCGTTCGAGGGTGGGCCCGAGCTCGATCGGCTCGTAACGTGCCGTCCCCACGCGCAGCACGCGCGCCACGGGCCTCTCTCCGGCCATCGACACGGCGACCACGAGCTCGGCTTTTTGCTCGACGCCGAGCGAGGCGAGCAGCCTGCGGCTCGGCGCGTCGTCGTTCGTCGTGAGGGCGCTCCGGACCTCGGCGAGCTCGCGCTCCTTCGGGGGCGCGTCGTCCGCGGCGGGCTCTCCGGCGAGCACGCGCGCGACCCGATCGTCGAGGGCCGGCCTCAGCGCTTCGTCCCGGTAGATCTCGCGCGCGAGGGGTTTTGCCGCGACAGACGCGCCGTCGCCGATCGCGACCACGATCGCGCCGCGCGTGGCCTTGGTGGAGGCCGTCGTCCCCTGTCCACGCACCTCGGGCTCTGCCGCGAGGCCTGTGCCCGCGGCGCCGAGCCACGTCCCGCACCCGGCGAGGGCAAGGGCGAGCGCACGAGAACGCATGGGAGGATTTTACGGAGGGCCCTTCGCCCCGTCAAAAAGTTTCTCTCGGAGCGCCGGGGGCCATTTCGATCACAGCTCGCGCTCGTAGACGCGATATTTCTTGTAAATGCGGCCGCCCATCAGGCGGATACCGGCATTGATGGCCGCGTTGTCCTCGACGGTCCAGGAGAGCTCGCCGCGCTCGAGGCCGAGCAGGTGGGCGGACCGGTTCATGGCGACGTACAGGAACGCCGAGAGGCCGGCGTACTTGCGCACGTGCCGGTACTTCTTCTTGATGCCGAGGATGATGAGCCGCGCGCTCTTCGGACCCTTCACGCGCAGGCGATAGAGGAGCTTCGCCACGTTGAAGGGAAAGAGTTTTCCGTCGAAATCGGAGATCACCTCGTTGATGTTCGGCAGCGCGAGGGCCACCGCGGCCGGCTCGCCGTCGATCGAGACGAGGTAGGTGATCTCCGGGAACAGGATGAGCTTCATGTCCGCGGCCATCTTCGCGAGCTCGCGCTCCGAGAGCGGCACGAAGCCCCAGTTCTCGCTCCAGGCGTCATTGAAGATGTCCATGAGGATGCGGACCTCGTCGCCGAAACGCTCGGGGTCCAGGTGGCGGGCCGAGATCTCGGGCAAACCGAGGATCTCGTCGTGCGCCTTCTGCGCCCGCGCCGGGACCGCGCCGACGTCGTACGTCCAGGCATAGAAGTCTTTCAGCTTCGTGAGGCCCGCCTGCTCGATGAGCCCGCCCTGGTAGGACCGGTGGTGGGGCATCATGATCATCGGCGGCGTATCGAAGCCCTCGACGAGGCAGCCGAGCTCCTCGTTGATGTTGAGCGAGAGCGGGCCGCGCAGGCGCTTCATCCCGCGGGCGCGGTTCCACGCGGCCGCCTTCTCCAGCAGGGCGCGGGCGACCTCGGGATCGTCCACCGTATCGAGGAACCCGAAGAACCCCGCGGCGTCCTTGTGCCGCTCGAGGTGCGCGTGGTCGATCTGGGCCGTGATACGCCCGACGCGGCGCCCATCCCGGTAGGCGACGAAGCCCTGCGCCTCGCCATGGTCGAAGAACGGGTTCTTCTTCCGGTCGAGGCGATCCTCGATGTCCATGTCGAGGGGACGCACCCAGGCCGGATCGTCCGCGTAGATGTCCCGCGCGACGTCCAGGAAATCCCGCCGCCGCTTCCTGTCCTTCTCGCCGAGCTCGAGGATCTCGATGGCCATTGCCCGCCGTCCGTACCGTCCGGACGGCGGCGACGCAAGAAGAAACGAGGAGGCTGGAAACGAAGGCGGCGGCCCACGTGTGGAGCCGCCACCTTTCATTTCCGCGCGAGCGCGCCGCTTCAGTTGATCTGGATGTTCAGACCGGAGGTGCCGTTCAGGCCCTTGCCGCCGACGCCGCCCTCGGGGTTCGTCCCGCCGTTCGCGCCGAGGCCGACCGCGCCCGTCGAGCAGCTATTGCCGTCGTACGTGAACATGACGCCGGCCGCGCGCGCCAGGCACGCGCTCGGTCCGCCGCCGCCGCCGCCGCCCGGGCCGCCCGCGCCGCCCTTGCCGCCGTTGCCGCCCTTGCCGCCGGGGCCGCTGTCGTCGCTGTTGCCGCCGCCGTTGCCACCGATGCCGCCGCTCTGGCCGAGCGCGCCATTGCCGCCGAGCCCGCCATTGCCGCCGGCGCCGGTCTGGATCTCGTTCTTCACCACGATGAGCCGGCCGGACGCGGCGAACACGCCGAAGCTGCCGCCGCCGCCGCCGCCGCCCTTGCCGCCATTACCACCCTTGCCGCCGCAGCCGCCGCTGCCGCCGCCGCCGCCCTTGTCCCATTCGCCGAAGCAGAACCCGTCGCCCTTGCCGCCGCCGCCGCCGCCGCCGCCGCCGCCGCCCTTGCCGATCTGGGCGTTCATTCCGTCGCTGCCGCGGGCCGGCAGGTAGAAATGGCCCATCACGCTGCCGAGCGCCGTGCCGCCCTGGCCGGCCTGGCCCTGCGAGGACGCCTCGCCATTCTGCCCGGGACCGCCCGGATCACCCGCGTCGCCGATGCCGGGCGCGCAGGCGTTTGCCGCCGAACCCGCCCCGCCGGGCGTGCCGCCGAATCCCGTCGAGCCGCTCTGCCCCGAGGACGAATTCGCGCCGCCGTCGCCGCCCTTGCCGCCGGGCGCGTCGCAGACCGGCGCCGCGCCGCCGAAGCCGGAGTTGTTGTTCTCCGCCGCGCCGTTCGTCCCGTTGATCCCGTTCGGCGCCGTGGACTGCGCGTGCGACATTCCATTCGCCCCGACGTCCCCGCTGGTGCCGTTGCCGATCACCATCTTGTTGTACCGGACGAACAGCTCCCCGACGCCGCCGCCGAGGCGCACGCCGTACGTACTCTCGCTCACGCCCTGCGGCGCCGTGGCCTCGATCGTGATCCCCTCGATGTGCGTCTCCTGATCGATTTGCGGCGCGTAAAACACCGTCCCCACGGCCTTCACCGTGGTCGTCACGGCATTCGTCCTCCGGAATCGGAAGTCGGCGTTGTTGTGGTCGAATCCGCCGTAAATGCTGATACCCGAGGTCACGGTCACGGCCTCGTTGTAGATCTCGCCCGAGAGGCAGACGGCCGGGACGCCCTTCGCCTGGGCCTGCTGGATGGCCGCGGCGATCGTCTTCATCGGCTCCTGCCGCGTGCCCGCGCCCGCGTCGCTGCCCGCGCCGGTGGAGACGTAGATGCACTGCTCGGCGACGCCGTCCGTCCCGTCGCAGTTATCGTCCTTGTACTGATCGTCGATCGGATCCTTGTCGGCGCTCACCAGCGTGCACTGGTATTCGCAGCCGCATTGATCACCGGTGAGCGGGTTGCCGTCCACGTCCCAGAAGCCCGCGGGACAACCCATCGAGCAGGGATCGACCATCCCGCCGCCCGTCCCGCCTTCGCCGCCCATGCCGCCTTCGCCGCCCATGCCACCTGCGCCGCCCATGCCACCTGCGCCGCCCATGCCGCCCGCGCCCATGCCGCCCATGCCGCCGGAGCCGCTCGACGCGCTCGAGCTCGACCCGGAGCCGCCACCCGCGCCGGCCTCACCCCCCGAGCCGCCCATACCGCCCGAGGCCCCGGAGCCCCCGGATCCCCCGGTGATGCCGCCTCCCGTCGTCACGGCCCCGCCTTCGGCGCAGCCCGTGATGGAAACTGCCCCTACCAACCCGCCAACCAAACCCAGTGTCGTACCAAGAAGATAACGCGCGCGCATGCGGCGATCTTTCTCCCCCGCGCCTTCGCTTGGCAAGGACTTTCTTCCAATTCGACGAACGCGGTACAGCCCGAATGTGATCATCCGACCCGGGCCGGCGCCGTTGACGAGCCCTCCCCCGATCGTGCACCATCCGGACATGAACCGTATCCACGCCGCTTTGCTTGTTCTATCGGCATGCGCCCTCGGCGGCGCGTGTGCGCCCGACTCGAACCTGCCTCCCGCGGGCAATCCCAGCGGCGCCGGCGCCGGGAGCGGGAACGGCGGCGCGGGCGGCATGGGCGCCGGAGGGGATATCTTCGTCGGCCCCGGCAGCTCGAGCTCGAGCGGCGTGATCGATCCGGGGTGCGGCCTCATCACCGAGGAAGGGAAGGCCGTACCGCTCTCGCTCTACATCGCGTTCGACAAGTCGAGCTCGATGGTGGGAACGAAGTGGAACAGCGGCGAGGCGGGGCTCGCGGCGTTCGTCAACGACCCGAGCTCGGCCGGCACCTCGGTCGCGCTCAATTTTTTCCCGCTGCCCGACGAGTCCACCTGCGATCAGACGCTCTACAAGGCGCCCGTCGTGCCCTTCGGCGAGCTGCCGGCGAACGCCGAGCCCATCATTCAGGCGATCGCCGCCGAGGACCCGAACGGCTTCAAGACCCCGATCTACCCGGCCCTCGGCGGCGCCATCCTCGCCTGCGCCGACGCATTGCAGCAAAAGCCGGGCACGTCCTGCGCCGTGCTGCTCGTGACGGATGGGGCGCCCGTCGGGCCCGCGCCGATCTGCAGCGGGGTGAACCCCGAGGATCCGCAGGTGATCGCCAATCTCGCGGCGAAGGGCCTCTCGCAATTCAAGGTGCGGACGTTCGTGATTGGCCTCCAGGGCGTCCCTCAGGACACGGCCAACCTGATCGCGTCGTCGGGCGGCACCGATTCGGCCATCCTCGTGGGCAGCGTCAACGTCCAGGTCGAGTTCCAGAATGCGCTCGCGAAGGCCCGCGGCAAGGCCCTGCCCTGCGATTACGAGATCCCCACGAAGGTCTCGGGCGGCGAGGTCGATCCGGGCTTCGTGAACGTGCTCTTCACGCCGTCGAGCGGCGGCGAGCCCCAGACGATCCTCCAGGACGCCGATTGCACGAACGGGCTCGGCTGGTATTACGATAACCCCGTCATCCCGACGAAGATATCGTTCTGCGCGGCCACCTGCGACGCCGTCCGCAAAGACCTCGCCGCGAAGGTGCAGATCGGCCTCGGCTGCAAGACCGAGGTGGCCAAATAGAGCCTAACGCCGGGCGCGCCTCGACGCCCAGGCGATCCCCGATTGCAGATCGGCCCTCGTCACGAAGGCGCTCATGTCGACGCCGAGCTCCACGAGGGCCTGCGCCACGGCCGGCTGCATTCCCGTCAGCGCCACCTCGGCGCCGAGCAGCCGCACGGCCTGGGCCACGCGCAAGAGGCCGTCCGCCACCTCGTGGTCGACCGCAGGCACGCCCGTCACGTCGAGGATCACGTGCTCGGCGGCGCGCTCCGTCACGGCGTGGAGCAGGGTCTCCGTGACCAGCGTCGCCCGCTCGGGCGTCAGCGTCCCGACGAGCGGCATGGCGAGCGCGTTTGTCGCGAGCGGGATGATCGGCGCGCCGAGCTGCCGAAGCGATTCGCGTTGCGCGTCGATGATCTGCTGCTGGATCGCTTCTTTCTCCGCCTGCTCGCGCCGCTGCTCCGTGATATCGAGCACGAGCCCCGCCAGCCGATACGGCTTTCCGCTCTCGTCCCGATACGAGAACCCGTGCGCGCGCACCCACCGCGTCTCGCCTTTCGCGGTGACGATCCGGTGCTCGATGTCGTACCCCGGATCCGCGACCCGAAAGACCCGGTCGACCCGCTCCTTCAGCATGGGCCTGTCCTCCGGGTGGACGTGCCGGAGCACGCCCGCGTAATCACCCGTGAAGGTCGCGCGATCGATCCCGTACACCACGAGGACGCCGTCGGTCCACGTGACCACGTCGCGCGGGATGTCCCATTCCCAGGCGCCGATGCCCGCCTTGTCGAGCGCGTCGAGCACCCAGCGCGTGTCGTTTCGCCGCGCGTTCGCCGCGGCGAGCTCGGCCTCGAGCTCCGCGATGCGTCGCTTCGCCCGGCCGAGCTCGTCTGCGGGGTCGAGAGGAGAATCGTCTTGCTTCGTCATGCCGCTGGCACTCTCTCGCCAAAGGCATGGCGCGGTCAAGGCCCCGGGTTCGGGCTCGGCGCTTCTCCGGAGGGATCGTGCGGCAAGCTCCCGCGGCGCGATCGAAAATACGAATACGGCGTGTATCGGAGGAAATTCGAGACACGTGACGTGTAGATGTCCGCCGACCGCTCGATCTGCCGGGCGAGGTGGCTCTTGTCGTTGCCCGTGCGCAGCAGCAATCCCCAGCGCGGGTTCGATACCTCGGCCGCCGCCTTCGCGAGCGGGACGATCCGCTCGTCGAGCTCCACGATCGCCGTCTTGATCGCCGACAGCCGCGCGAGGACCTCGTCGCAGGAGGGCGCGTCCTCGGGCAGCGCATACGCCTCCTTGTGCCGCTGCGCGAGGAGCCGGAGCTGGCAGGAGGCGAGCTCGAGCGCCTCTTTCTCCTCCATCAACGCGACGAGCCGCGCCTCGTCCACGCGGGACGCATAGGCCGCTCGCACCTCCTCTTCGAGCTCCCACAGAATGAGCGCCGTCCGCCACCGGAGCACGCTCTTCGATACACGCACGTCGCCCCAGATGTGGTCGCCCACGTACAGGATCTCGTCGCCCGAGATCCCGAGCGCGCGTTCCACCTGCGTCGCGTCGCCGCCGAGATACGAACCGCCCTCCTTCAGCGGCCCGATCCAGGGCCGGAGCAGCCCGTCCTCGCTCACGACCTCGAAGAGCGGCGATTTCTGCATGAAGAAATCGGGCTTCCGCGCCTGCACGATCACCACGTCGAAGAGGTCACGCCAGCGCATCCCACCCGGCAGGAAGGGCTCGAATGCATAACGCATCATCGCGTCGGTGTATCCCCACTCCGAGTTCGTGATGAGCAAGAGCTTCTTGCCCGCCCGCTGCTGGTCGAGCAGCGCGAGCGGCGCCTCCGGGTCGAGCACCACGAATCGGTCCGGATCCGCGATGATCTCGGCCTTCATGCGGCCCTCCATGTGCGCCTCGTCGAGGCCGCTCTTCACGAGCCGATAGAGCTGCTCGTACCCCGTCCCGGCCGGCATGCGCCCGGCGTCCGCGAGCTCGACGAGCTGCGCGTACATACACGCCTCGGAGAGCGAGAAGAGCGTGTTCAAAAAGACGTACCGCGGCTCGGCGAGGTCGATGATCGTCCGGGCGTAGGCCTCGCGCATCGGCTCGAAATCGAGCAGCGTCGTCCCGTGCATCGCCCGCTTCACGTAACCGAAGCGGTTCACCTTGAGCAGGTTGCCGAGCTCGGTGTCGATGATGAGCCCCCGGATCACGAGCTCCGGCTCGAAGAAGAGCCCCTCCACCGGGTAGCCGCGGGCGAGCAGGCGCGTCCGCAGGTGCTCGTACGCGAGGCGCTCCCACTCCTTCACCTGGTAATGGATGAGGGTGTAGTCCATGTCGTAGCCGATCGCCTTGATCGACCGCATGTTCATGGTCCGGTTGCAGAAGATACCCCGCTCGCGCGGCGGCTTGCCCGGCAGACCGTCGAAATGGGACATTCGTCGAACTCTCCTGCGATTCTCGCGTCAATAAGGCGGCTTCGCCGTCGCGTTTGGCTCGGCGAGCCCCGTCTGGAAAAACTCCACGTACTGCGCGCGCCCCTCGGGCGAGAAGATGAGCTCGCCGTGCACGGCGAGCTTCGTCCCCTCGATCTTGTCGAACTGCGACATCACCAGCGTCGAGCCCGCCTCGCCGTTGCCCGAGAGCGGCCCCGCCGCCGCGGGCAGGCCGCTCACCGGGCGGATCGCATTCATGAGCGTCATGCCCGAAGCGCGCGCGAGCGCCTCGCTGGTCGAGTTCGGGACGATGGTGTCGTTCATGACCACCTGCAAGAGCACGTCGCGCGGCTTCGATTCCGGCGCGCCCGGGAGAGGCTCGCCCGACACGAAGCGAGCGTAGTTGATCGGATCGCCCGGGTCCACGATCGCCTGCGTCGCCGCGAAGAAGCGGGCGAGCGCCCCGTCCGGCGTCCTGGGTGGACGCATCGCGTCGACGAGGATCCCGAACGTCCCCGAGTCGCGCAGGAGCATCATGAGCCCGTCGCCGCCCACGTTCCAGACGGCCTGCCGGATCTCGGGCGCGAGCGCGAGGATCGTCGGCCCCTGCACGCTGCCGAACGAATGGCCGATGTAGAGGATCCGCGAGGTATCGAGGTCGGGCACGCCGTCCGGGGCGCCGACGGGCAAGAGGTCGAGCGAGGCGAGCGAATCGATGAGCCGCACGAGCTCGAGCTGATCCGAGGCCATTTGCCGGAAATTGTCCCGGGCCTTGCCGATGTCGAATTCGCCCGTCGTGTTGTTGATGCCGAAGAAGCCAAACGCGGCGACCAGGGCATTCTGGTCGGGGTTCTTGGCGCGCGAGCCGTGCTCGGGCGAGTCGATCCCGAAGACGGCCGCGCCGTTCGGGTGGATCTCCGCGAGCCGCTCGGACGTGCCCCAGGTGCCATCCTTGTCGCCGCCGAGCCCGTGCCCATAGATGACCACCGGCCGCTTGCCGCTCACCTCGGCTCTGGAGAATGAGAGGAACACCTCGAGCCCGACGTTCTTCTGGACGATGGGGCTTCCCCCCTCGAACGACCATTTCCCCGTCGCCTCGCCGCGATACTCGGGCGCCTCGTAGACGCCGCGAAAACGCACGCGCCCGCCCGGCTCGGCGGGCGTCTCGACCTCGAAGGGCGAGAGCAGCGCGGGCGCCGGGGCTTTCCGTGCGGCCACGCCCATCGCCTCGATCCCGGCGCGTACGGTGGCCGTGGTGAACGCCGTCGCGAGCACCACGTCCTCGGCCTGGAAGAGGCCGCTCGGCGCGACCTCGGCGATCACGCGCCGCACCTCGCTCCCGTAGGCGCCCTCGGCTTCACCTTCGAGCAAAGCTTCCATGTCCGGCGATCTTCGCACGGGGTTTCCATCCTCGCCGCGCAGCACGTTCGTCGCGACGAACAGGTATCGTGTCCCGGGGCGGAGCGGCGTCGCGGGCTCGGCGATCAGCGTGAAGTCGTCCGTATAAAAGCCATCGTCGGGCTGCGGGAACCAGCGGGGGACGAGGCCGACGGCCTCTCCGCGGTCGGGCGAGTCCGGGTCGACGTCGACGAGGTAGAGCGGCGCGCCGGGTTTTTTGTATTCCCCGGCGTCGAGGATGGGCCCCGTGAGCGGCGGCTCCGCGTGGGGCGCGAGCACGAGGGGGCGCGCGTCGATGGGGCCGCTGAAATTGACCACGACGCCGCCCATCGTGGAAAACCCGTCCATTTCATTGAGCTGCTCGACCGTGCCCTGGTATCCGGTCAGGAGCGGATCGGCCGCCGTCTCCGGTCCGATGTTCACGCGCAGGCCCGTCGGCGTGGTCGCGTCGGCGCGCGTGTATCGGTCGGACGGATAAGGCGAGAGGATCGTCTCCGCGGGCTTTCCGTAGAGCGCGACGACGCCGGACGGCGGCGGCACGGGCAGTTCCGCGGGGTCGGCGCAAGCGGAGAGGAGGGAGGCGAGGGGAAGGAGGAGGGCAAGGGCGCGGCGCACGGAGGCAGCCTACCAGAAATCGCGCCCTCGCAGGAGGGGATCGCGCGGGCTCAGGGCATCTTGCAGGCCATGAAGTAATTCGAGGTGCCGAACTGGAGCAGGCCGTCGCCGCCCCAGTCGGGGTAGGCGGCCTTGATCTGCGTCACGGCCTCGTCGACCGAGGTCGCGGCCTCGAGGATGGGCTTCGTGTCGTTGATGTACTTCTTGTCCTCCTCGATCACGGCGGCCGTGGCCTTCGCGCCGTGGCCCGGATAATACGTCTCGAAGCCCATGGCGGCGATGGCGTCGAGGTTCTTGATCCAGCCGTCGAACTGGCACTCGGCGAGCCAGAGGTGCTGCTTGTTGTAGACGAGGTCGCCCGCGAAGAGGGCCTTTTGCTCCGGGAGCGCGAGGCCGGCGGCGTCCACGCTCTCGCCCGCGTCTCCGATCTCCACGACGTCGAGCGTGTGCCCGTCGACCGTGATCGTGCTGCCCGCGAGGGCCTCGAAGGTCACCACGGTGTCGGGCACCTGGCCGGGGAAGTTCATTTTCACGAAAGCGAGCGCGCCCTCCTTCTTGGCGTCGTAATCGGCGAGGACGGCGGCCGTGGTCACGAATTTCGCGTCCGGGAAGGCCGAGCGGATGACCTCCATGCCGATGTAATGGTCGGGGTGGGCGTGCGTGAGGAAGACGGTGGAGAGCTTCTTGTTGGTCGCCTTGACGAGGTCGACGACCTTCTGCGCCTCGGCCGAGAAAAACTGGCCGTCGACGAGGACGACCTCGGTCTCGCCGACGATGAGGTGCGAGTCGACCGCGAAGCCGTCGGGCGAGACGTGCGTCTGCACCTCGAGCGCCGCCGCGCCGCCGCCATTGCCACCGCTGCCGCCATTGCCACCCGACCCGGACGAGGAGGACGCGGTCGTGTTGTTGTTGTTGTTCGTGTCGTCGCCGCAAGCGACGACCGCGAGCGCCGCCCCGAGGCCGAGCGCGCAGAGAAGGCCCTTCTTCATGATGGTATCGCTCCTTGAAAGGATGAAAGCCCCACGAAGCTAAGGGACGCCGATACGAGAGTCAAACGAGGATCGCAATGGCGTGGGCGATGGTACCCATGCACGAAACGAATACGATGGAGGGGGCGGGAGGGTTCGTGGCGCCTGCGTCAGCCGCCCGCGGCTTCGCCTTCGCCGGGCGTCGGTTCGTCGGCCGCGTCCTCGGGCCGCGCCTTGCGCGCCGCGCGCCCCGCCGTGACGAGGGAAGGATACGCCGCCGCGCCGCCCTCCTTGCGCCGGAGCCACGCCGCGGTGGCCGTCACCTCGCCATAAAGGCTGGAGAGCAAGGTCCACGCGCGCTGGACCCGCTCGGTCCAGAGCGCTTGCTCCTTGCTGCGGGAGGTGGAGAGCTCCTTCAGGATACGGTGGGAGAGCTCGTCGGCGCGCGTGGCGTCGACGGCGCGGTAATGGACGCTGTCCTTGGCGAGCTGCGTCTTTTCGGCGCGATACACCGCGGCGAGGCGCGAGAGGTCCTGGGCGAGGTCGCGGTAGCCGATCCCGGCGCGAATGGCGATGATTTCACGGCCGGTGGGGGAGGTCGGGGCGAAATGGTATTCGCCGACCTTGAGCATGTGGGCCTTGAGCGCCGTCGCCTCGTCGACGAGGTCGACGGGGAGCTTGGCCTCGGTGGCCTGGGCATTGGCCGCGAGCAGCCTCGTCGTGGCATACCAGGCCGCGAGGGCGGCTGGCTCGAGGTCGTCGAGGGCGGTGATATCGAAGAGCTGCGCGGGCACGAGCTCGAAGCGCGCGCGCATCGCGGGCATCGAGAGCTCCCTGGCGACGCCGAGGGCGACGATGGCCGCGGCGTCGACGCTGGTATTGACCGGCGCGAGGGTCTCCTTGGGGAGCTGCTCGAGGCGCGGGAGGAGCGTCTCGAAAGCCACCTTGGCGGCCTCCGGGTCGATGGGAATGGGGGGAAGAGGGGGACTCATGGTGGGGACCCTACCATGAGGATGGGCTTACAGGAAATCCTGACGGAGAGCGACCGAGCGTCGTGAGGGGAGGCCCCGCTTGTGGGGTGGGGGCGGGTCGATAGAGTGCTGCAGATGAGGTCGCTGGCGACGAGGTTCGCGGCATTCCTGGTGTTCGCCCTCGGCTCGGGGGTTCCTCTGACGGTGCGACGGTCCCGGCGGCGACGGTCGCGCGACTGCGGGCGTGCGCCGAGCATGGCGCGGGTCGGCTGACGGATACGCACTATGCGATCATGCTCGACGTCCACGTGACGGAGAGCGGAGAGGTCCGCGAGGCCAAGGTCCGGGAGTCGTTGCTCGGCGATCGCGAGATCGAGGCGTGCATGGAGCGTGCGCTCGCAGGGATGACGGTCCCTGCGTCCGTCACGGGGGTGCATCGCTTCACGCGGCCGGACTCGGTGGGTAGGGTCGCGCCGCAGGCGCGCGCTCCCATGGGCAATGTCGTGGTCCTGGGGGGCGCGGTGAACCTGGTGCCGGTGCTGATCGTCGCCGCAGGGGTTACGTTCACCGTGGTTGTCACGGTGTATGTGTCGTGGGCGAAGCGGTCGAGGCGGCTGGGCGGAGGCGCAAATGGGAGAAACTATGCTACCCGCTGCTCGAGGAGTGCCTGGAAGATCGAAGACAACCGGACCGGAACAAGGAGTATGGCGAGTACAAGCAGTGCAACGAATGTTTCAACTATTGCAAGAACCATAACGAATGGGATCACAAGAAGTGTCCGCGTCCTGGAGCTCGTCCCAACTGAGTCCCATGCACGAACCAAACGACGAGCCGTCTGCCGGTGATGAGCCCGAGCTCTGCTGGTCTTGCCGAGAGAACGAGGCGACGGACCCGTTCGCGTACCGAGGGGGACCCATCACCTTGGTTTGCGCGCGGTGCCTCGAGTGGCTGAGGCTGCGAGATGAACTGGAGCAGGTGTGCAGCCGGAGCCTGGAGCTCACCGAGCTTGGACGATTCGATGAAGCGCTCGCATGCCTGGATGCGTTCTCGAAGAAAAGTGACCATTGCGACCCGAGTCGAGAGTTCGCCCGAGGGTGCGCGCGGTACCGCGCGATGATCCTCTGTGACGCAGGGCGGTACGCCGAGGCGGAGCAGGCCTGTGAAGCGTGGGCGCAGCTAGGATTTCGCTCCGCCTGGGAGCGACGCGAGCATGGCCTCGAAAAAGCCCGAGTATTGGTGGCGCTGGGGCGGCCCCGAGAAGCGCTGGCCGCCATCGAGGAGGCGCTCGGCCACCGGGACACCTATCTTCTCGATATAGGGGAGCCGCTCGTCGCTCTCGTGGAGCTTTCGGGGGAGCTCGGACAGCCAGTCGACCCGAAGTGGAGGGGCCTCGCGGCAGCGGTGTCCGAGGCCTATGGCATCGAGATGCCGGCCCATGATTCACTGGAAAAGATCATGCTCGCTCTCGCCGAGACGACGAAGCAACTGCTGCCGAAGCGGGCGCGTGATGCGTACCACGTCGGCGCCGGCGAGGACACACCGTGAGCCGAGCCCTCGGAGGCTCACGCGAGCCTCCAGGAGGATGGTAGGCACCCGCCGGGAGGCTCACGTGAGCCTCCGGGCGAGTGGCAGGCGTTCGCCTTTGAGATGAAGCCAACCTTCGGAGGGTGGTAGGTACCCGCCGGGAGGCTCGCGTGAGCCTCCGGGCGAGTGGTAGGCGTTCGCCTTTGAGATGAAGCCAACCTCCGGAGGGTGGTAGGTACCCGCCGGGAGGCTCGCGCGAGCCTCCGGGGAGGACGTTCGACCCCATGATCCGCCTCGACGAGCTCCCCTGGTTCGCGCGTCTTCTCAGGAGCCAGGGAAACTTCGGATTCGGCCTGGCGCCGATCGACCCCGAATTCGTGACCTATCTCGAAGCCGTCGCCGCGGAGGCGTCTTCGGCGATGGATCGGCCCTGACGAGCAGCCATCGGGCCCCCTGCGTCAACATCCCTGTTGACGTGCGTCCCAGCACAGTCTTTGATGTCCCCGACCGGACCCAAGGACCTGAAAGGTCGTGCAGCGGCGGCCTACCCGGAGGACCGAACGATGACGAAGTTCCTTATCTCCTTCCCCGCATCGGCGATGGATATCCCCGACGAAGACATGGCTGCCGTCGGCGAAGCGTCACACGCGGTCATACGCGAGGCGAAGGATGCCGGCGTCTATGTGTTCGGCGGTGGTATCAACGAGGACGTCGCGCCGCTGATGGTCGCCGCCGACGGCACCGTCACGAACGAGACCTACCCGCAGACCAAGGAGTTCGACGGCGGCTTCTGTGTCCTGGAACTCCCGTCGCGCGAAGCCGCCGTCCAATGGGCCGCGAAGATCGCCAAAGCCTGCCGCTGCTCGCAGGAGCTCCGCGAGTTCGGGTACGACCCCGAGAGCTGACCATGGTCGAGGAACGGTGCAGGGGGCCAGCTACTGCGCCGAGTCGTCATCTGGCATGAGAGGGGTGACAGATACAATGGCTTTATCGGCCAGAGCAAAGAAACTCGTCGCGGAGCTCACCAGCGGAAACCTGAAGCTGGGCGACCTCAAAAAGCGTGGCAACGAGATCAAGAAGGACCACGGTCTGGCAATGGAGCTCTGGTCGACGGGCCAATACTACCCTCGACTTCTCTCGACCCTCATCTTCGACAGGAAGCTCCTCGCAGAAAATGTCATCGATCAGCTTGCATCCGATGTGCTCCGGCATGACGCGAAAGAACGCAGCCAACTGGCGGACTGGCTGCTGGCAAACCAGCTAGCCAAAGACAAGAAGCTCGTCTCCCTCGTCGCGACATGGGAGAAGAATCCCTCCCCGATTCTGCGTCGCTTGTTCTGGTATCACCAAGCTCGCTTGCGCTGGACAGGGCAAGTTCCTCCCGACAATAGTGCAGACCTGCTCGATGCCCTGGAGAACGATATGGCCAACGCTGAACCCGAAGTTCAGTGGGCAATGAATTTCTGCGCTGGCCAGATTGGTATTCACGAGCCTCGATTTCGATCCAGATGTATCAAGCTCGGGGAAGCCCTGGGGCTCTACAAGGACGAGCGTGTTTCCAGGAACTGCACACCGTCGTACCTTCCCGAGTTCATCAGGATCGAAGTAGCCAAGCGTGAATGACCGAATGGGACGAATCCGACCGAGCGCGAGCAGCCCCCTTCTTCATGGCCGCGTCACGCCGCATATCCTCCGAAACGTCAAATTCATCCGCGCCCCCCGCCCCGCCTGCTTCGGCACCCCGTGCCGATAATGGTGCTGCGTCGTCCCCGCCATGATCAGCAGATTCCCCTCGCCGAGCTCCAGCGTGACCTTCTCCCCGCCCTTCTTCGGCTCCAGGACGAACCTCCGCCGCGCGCCGAGCGAGAGCGACGCGATCACCGGGTCCTGCCCGAGCTCGGGCTCGTCGTCGGAATGTTTGCCCATCGAATCGTCGCCCCCGCGGTAATGGTTCACGAGCACGCTGTTGAACGTGCACGCGGCCGCCTCCTCGACCCGCGCACGCAGCACGGAGAGCGCAGGGGTCCAGGGGTGCGGCAAGAGCGAGAGGCCCGAATACGTGTACGACGCGCCCGGATCACCGTGCCAGGCCGAGAGGCGCGGCTGGAGGATCGATTTGCCGAAGAGCCGGATCGTCTCCTGCCGGAGCGGGACCTCCACGAGCAACGCGGCGAACGCAGCCGAGGCCTCGTCCGGCGAGAGAAACGGGTCGTGAAACAGCAAGAACCCGCCGTGCTGGAGCTCAACCCTTGTCACGCGGGAACGCCCCTCCACGAGGGCCGCGCCGCGCCGCGATCGCGATCGTCCCAGCCCCGCCCGCGAAGAGGAGCACGCTCGATCGCGACGAGCCAGCGAGCGCGAGGCCCGAGATGACGCAGACCAAGCCAAACGCGAGCGTCGGTCCCGAGAGCCGATCACCCTCCGGCGAGCCGTCAGGGGGCACCGTGGGCCTCGTACGGTACGGATGCGCCATGGGATCATTGTACCCGCGCAGAGGGACGAACGGTATGCCCCCCGCAGGTGTCATCTCCCGTGACCACCCCTTCGTCGCCGTGACGCGGCGCACCGCGCCACCCGGACGGGCTCGACGCAATCGGCGTGCCGAACTCCTTTCGCAAGGAGCGTCAAGGAGAGCACGCTCGAAGCGGCTCGGCGACCACCTCCCGCGTCGTTTCGGGGTCTCGCTCACGCAGGATGCATGCTCGTCGCGCTAGGGTTTTTCGGCGCGCCGCCATAGAATGCGTGCCGCGATGGTGACCAGGAGCAGCGCGAAGGGCGGCACGATGAAGACCAAGGGGAAGACGCAGGGCGGGGTCAAGGGCGCGGCCAAGAAGGCGAAGGCGACGAAGGGCGCAGCAAAAGCAGGAGCGAAAGGCGGAGCGCGGGCGACGAAGAAGAGCGCGGCGGCGAAGGCAGAGGCGAGGGTCAAGGCGACGGCGAGGGCCTCGGCCAGGGCGCCGGTGGAGGTCCTCGACGAGCCGCCGCCGAGCCTCCTGGGTCGACCGTTCCGGCGCCTGGCCTGGGGCTACGCGCTCCTCAACGAGATGGGCGACGACGCGATGAACGACTTCGAGGTCGACGCAGGCACGAAGGTCGCCATCGAGGGGGAGCTCGATCGGCTGGCGTACGTGTACGTCGTGCAGATCGCGGCGGAAGACAGGTCGGTGGAGATCCTCTATCCGCCGAAGGGCGGGGCGCGGCGCATGCGCCCCGGCGCGAAGATGCGTATCCCCGGGGGCTCGGGCTGGATCGTGACCACGAAAAAAGGCAGGATCCGCACGATCGCCTCGTCAGCCCCGATCACGGACGTGCAGGGTATCGGTATCGACTGAGGCCGCCAGGGCCGCGGCGCCGGGAGCTCAGCGCCTCGCGCCGCGCTCGACGTAACCGCGAAGGAGCTCCGGCGTCTGCAATGCATAGGAGCGAATCTTCTCCTGGAAGAGGAGCTTGATGACGCCGAACTCGAGGTGCAATAACGCGCCGTAGGTGAGCAGGGTCCTCCCGCCCTCGGCCGGATCGACCCGGAAAAAACCCCAGCAATCGCCGATGTCGTGGGGCCTCGTCGGATCCATCCAGAATCGGACGAGCGACGGGGTCTCGCGGCGCGCGCGGACGGTGTATTCGCCCGAGACCCTGGCGCCGCCCTGGCGGAGGGTGAGGAAAAAGTCGTCGCCCGTTCGGCCCACGAGGCGCGCCTCCTGGGTCAAGGGGAAGATGTACCGGTAGGAGCCCGGGTCGAGGAGCACGTCCATGACCTCGGCCGGCGACGCGGCGATGATCACGTAGCCGAGGCCGCCGATGAAGTCACCCTGGGGGAGCTCGACGTCGAAGGTGCGCTTGACGACCTCGCCCCGGGCGAGGCGGGTCTTCTCGTCGGCGGTGAGCGATCCGGCGCGGGCGCGGCGAGGCGCGGCGCAGACGAGGGCGCAGAGGACCGCGAGGAGAACGAGGAGGCGGCGCGCCATGCCCCCCACCGTGAGGTCGCGCCGGTCCGGACGCAAGCCCCCCCGCGAGGGCAGCGCCTCGGCAGGCTGCCGGTCCGTGGACGCCGGTATGCACCCGAAGGACGATTGCGAGGGGGTCGACGGGCAGGAGCGGGGGTCTGACCCGTAAAACGTTTTACGTTGACGACGCGGACAAACCAGCCTAACGAGCGCCGGTGCCGTCCCTGCGCCACGAAGCGCTCGTCGAGCTGTTTCGCAACCGTCCCGTGCTCGCCGCGGAGCTGCTCGCGGAGGCGCTGTCCGTGCCGCTGCCGCGCTTCACGGAGGCGCGGATCGAGTCGGCGGATCTGGCAGACGTCGTGCCGCGGGAGTTACGCGCGGACCTGCTCGTGCTGCTGGTTGACGACCGTCCGGTGCTGGTCATCGTCGTCGAGGCGCAGCTCTCCGACGATGGGGACAAGTCGTATGCCTGGCCCGCGTACGTGGCGGGCGCGAGGGCGCGCTACCGCTGTCCCGCGTGCCTGCTCGTGGTGACGCCGGACGCGGGGCTGGCAGCTCGGCTGGCCCGCCCGATTGTTCTGGGTCCCGGGGATGGACGGCTCACGCCGTTCGTGATTGGACCCCAAGGCGTCCCGGTGGTGACGGACATTCCTGCGGCAAAGGAGAGACCCGAGCTGGCGGTGCTGTCGGCGATGGCGCACGGACAGACCGGGTACGGGATCGACGTGGCGACGGCCGCGCTGGCAGCGAGCGCAGGCGTGGTGGACGAGGAACGGAAGGCGCTTTATCTCGATCTCGTGCTAGCTTCGCTGGAAGAGTCGACGCGGAGAGTGGTCGAGGGGCTCATGATGAGGAACTACGAGTACCAGAGTGAGTTCGCCCGAACGTACTTCCAGCGGGGACGCGAGGAAGGGTTCGAGAAGGGGATCGAGAAGGGGATCGAGAAGGGGATCGAGAAGGGCATCGAGAAGGGCATCGAGAAGGGCATCGAGAAGGGGGCCCTCGAACCGGTGGTCCACCTCTTCGAACGCCGGCTCGCCCGGCCGCTCTCGACCGATGAGCGCGATCGCCTGGCCGAACGTCTCCACGTCGAGGGGGCCAACCGGCTCGCCGATAGGGCCCTCGACATGTCCCCCGAGGCCCTCGCGGCTTGGCTCGTCGGGAAAAACGGTCCTTGATGCGGCGCGCTCAGCCCCGCTCGAAATCCGAGGGGCGGCGGCGAGCGAGGTAGTCGGCAATCGCGGGCAAGGCCCGGACGTCGTCGAGGAAGCGCTGGAGCGAGCCGTGGCCGTCGAGGCAGGAGGGGACGACCTCGCAGTGAGATTCGAGCACGGCGAAGACGAGGAAATCCGCATACGTGGGCGAAGGGCCCGCGAAGTAGAGGGCGCCTTTCTCCTCGGATGACTCGAGCAGCCCCTCGAGGATGGCGCGGAAGCGAGGGAAGACGTCGCGGAAGTGGGCGTCGGTGGCGGCCTGGTCCTTCAGCCAGCCAGGGTTGTAGGCGACGCGGGCCCACGCGGCGCGGAGGTCGTGCGTGGTCTCGGCGACGACGTCGGCGCGGACGCGCTCGTCCTCGTTCGCCCCGTCGAGCCCGAAGACGCGGGCGAGGTGGCGGAGGATGGCCGCGCTCTGGGGGATCACGCGTTCGCCCTCGGCCGAGCGCTCGATGAGCACCGGGACCTGGCCGAGGGGGACGGTCTGCTTCAGCGTGGGCCAGTCGGCGCGCGGGACGCCCCGATCCACGTACGGGGCACGGACATAGGCGAGCAGGAGGCGGATGGCCTCGGCTCGGCCGCGGATGTCGAAGTAGACGAGCTCGCGCTCGGGCTCTTGGCTCATGACGACGAGGAGAGCCGAGCCAGGTAGGGGCGTCAATCGGCGGGAGGGCATGTTTGCCCGAGGACGAGGCGGGCCCCGAAAGACACTCGACGCCGCGTGGGATCCCTTGCTAGAAGCGCGAGGGGAATGGCGACCATCGAGCTCTTGCGTCACGGCCGAGAGATGGGGGCCCGGCTCGCCGCGGAGCTCGCCGAGGCGAGCCGGGTCTGCGTCGCGGTGAGCCGCGCCGAGGCGAGCGCGCTCGCGGTCGTGGATCTCGTGCGGTTCGTGGAGCGCGGCGGCGAGCTGATGTTGCTCGCGGGGCTCGACGGCTACGCGACGGAGACGGCGCTGCTGCGGCGCTTCGAACGGACGCCGGGCGCGCGTTGCCGCGTCTATCACGCGCTCTCCGGGGCGGCGTTCGTGCCGCGGCTCTGGGTGCTCGACAGCGGCGCGCGGCGCGTCGTGTACGTGGGCGGCTCGGATCTCGCGGCGGCTTCGCTCGCGCAGGACATCGCGGTGAACGTGCGGATCGAGGGCGACGCGTCGGAGCCGGAGCTCGAGCGGCCGATGCGGCTCTTCGAGGAGCTCTTCTGGTCGGAGCTGTCGTGGCCGATCACGGAGGCGGAGGAGGCCGCGTACGAGGCGCTGCGCGCGGCGCGCAAGGCCGCCGTCGAGCGAGCGCCGGACGGTCGCGCCGAGGCGCGGCTCGTCTCGCTCGTGGCGCAGCGGATCGGCGAGTCACGCGGCAAGGCGGCGGCGCGGCGGCACCTGCTCGTGGTGACGGCGAAGAACTACGCGCTCTGCATGCAGACGAAGAGCTTCGGCCGGCGGAGGCAGGCTGAGCTCGAGCGGTACGGCAAGGGGGATCCGTTTTTTTTCCACGTGACGGGTCGGGGCGGCGGGCTCCGGGCGATGGGGATGTTCGTGGGGGAGACGTTCCGGGACGAGGCGCCTTCGTTCCGGGGGATGGACGGCGGGGCGCAGCCATTCCGCAAGAAATTCGTGGTGCTGGGGGAGCTCGGCAAGGAGATCCGGACGCGGCCCATCCTGGAGTCGCGTAGGCCCGGCGCGCCGAAGCACTGGTTCAATGGGTTCGTCCAGGATAGCCATACGCTCTCGGTCGAGGACTTCGAGGCGCTGCGGGGCGCGTTCGTCGCCGCGCTCGCCGAGGAGCAGGGCGCGGCGACGCCGGCGAAGAGCTGAGCCCAGGACGTCCGGACCGGACCCGGCGAGGGACAAACCATCGCGGACAAACCAGTCGCCCCGGAAAAACCAGGGGTAGACGTTCGCGGTAAAACCAGGGCTTGACGTGCGCGGAAAAACCGACCAAGAAACGGGCCTTGGCCAGGCGCACAGAGCAGATCGGCGTCCGCCGTTCTCGTTTCGGGTACGAGGACGCGCACCATGCGAAAGGTATCGATGCGACCGCAGGCAACGAGCACGAGCAAGAAGGCCACGGCGGTGGCAACGGGGGGGCGAACGAAGAGAAAGGCAGGAGCGGCGGAAGACGAGGCTCCGCCGGACCTGACGACGGAGCTCGCGCTGGGCAGCGACGGCGTGATTTACGTGAATGCCGAGGGCGTGGACCCGGCGCGGTATGCCGGGCGCAAGATGTTCCAGGGCTTCGCGATGACGCCGGAGGAGGCGGAGATCGCGGTGATGGAGATCCATCGGCTCGCCTTCAACGTGACCGTCAGCGCGCAGGCCGGCGCGCGGAAGGCGAAAAAGGGAAAACCGATCAAGGGTCGATGACCCGTACGTCGAGGAACCAGGGCCCGGCGTCCTGGCCGAGCCCGTCGATCTGGAGGAAGTACATGCCCGGATCGAGGGTGAGGTCGAGGAAGCTCTTGTTCTGGCCGTAGCCGACGGCGCAAGCCTTCGGGACCTCGACGCCCGGACAATCGGGCCCTTTGCGGACGTCGAGCAGCGTCGTGTAGCCGGACCCGGACATGTCGAGCACGACGCGTTTCTTATCAGAAAGGGAGAGCCCGAGGAGCTGGTCACGCGCCCCGCCCTCGGGCCCTCCGCCTTGATCACAACCCGCGTTGAAGCTCGCCGTCGCGTTCGCGGTGTTGCCCTGGAAAAAACCGCCCGTCTCCGGGATCATGAGCACGTCCGCGCAAGCGTCGGCGAAAGGCACGACGAGGGGCGGCGCGCTCTTGCGCACGAACGCCGTGACCTGCACGGGCTGGCCGAGCAGAGACTCGGCGATGACACGGTACTCACCCGCGGGCACGTTGCGCTTGCCGACGCGGAGCGGCGATTGCCCGCCGGCGACACACGCGAGCTCGTCCGAAGGTTCGGCGCAGAGCGGGAGGGCGAGCGAGACGGCGGCGGAGTCACCCTGGGAGATACGCTGGACGAGCAGGACGTCGGAGGCGACGGGCAACGAGAGCGTATACGCCGCGTCGACCGCGCCAGGCAGGCAGCCGAGCTGGACGTCGTCCTGGCGTTCGAGGAGGTCGACGTCACGCGTGACGTTGGGCGTGATCGTCGGGGCGCCCGCGCAGGTCTCGTCGGGCAGAGGCTCGGTGGGAGGTTCGATCACGACGGTCGTGGAGACGGTCGTGGGCGCGCCGGCCGCGACGGCGACGTGGTAGGTGCCCGCGGGCAACGCGTGGCGGAAGACGTCGACGATCTTCGCGCTCTGGCAGGTGATCTCGTCCTCGGGCAGCGCGCAGGCCGCGTCGCGGAGGGAGATCACGGGGGCGCCGTCGCCGTCGACGGAGCTCGCATAGACGTGCACGTTCGCAGGGGAGGCGAGCTCGAAGCTGTAGAGGAGCTCGCCCGTGAGCGGCATGCAGGCGATGCCGACGTCTTGATCGACGTCGATCAAGGTCGAGAGGAAAGGCACGCCGAAGGAGATGGGCTCGGCCGTGCCGCAGGTCTCGTTCGTGGCGACGGGCTCGGGCGGGAGGAAGGCGACGTCGAGGACGACGGGCGTGTTCGCGTCGGTGAAGACGTAGAGGGGCAGCGCGACGCTTTGGGCGGGATCGCCGAGCGAGCGGCCGCGGATCTTGGCGAAGCGGCCACCCTGGGCGTTGAAGAACGACTTGCCGCAGGTGATCTCGCTCGAGGGATCGCCACACTGGCCGAGGAGCGCGAGGGCGACGTCGGCGCCGTTCGTCCGGGCAGAGATCTCGACGTCGAGGGGCGGGCCCGCAGGCAGGACGATGGCGGCGACGACGTCACGCGCGCCGGCCTGATTGTCGACGTTGCAGGAGGCGGCGAAGTTCGAGGCGGCCGCGGTGGTGTTGATCGTGTACGCGCCGGGCGCGTCGATGACGAGGGGATCGGCGCACGTGTCGTGCTCGGGTGAAGCGCAGCCGGCTTCGTCGACGGCGCCGTCGCAGTCGTCGTCCTTGCCGTTCGCGCAGACCTCGGGCAGCGCGGGCGAGACCTTCGGGTCGTCGTCGTTGCAGTCGCCGTTCGCGACGCAGTGGCCGTCGGCCGTGCCGTCGCCGTCGGCGTCACGCAGGACGTGCGTGCAGGCGCCCGTGGACTCGACGCAGGTGTCGATGGTGCAGACGTCGCCGTCGGAGCAAGCGACGGGAGCGCCGGGCAGGCAGCCGAGCTTGGGTTCGCAGCGCTCGACGCCGTCGCAGTAGAAGCCGTC